>CAZIGG010000029.1:0-31661 GCA_964538575.1 uncultured Roseivirgaceae bacterium | reverse complement strand
CATACTGTGTTCGGTAAAGTTTATGAGGGGTTGGATGTAATTGACCAAATCCGTGAAGGCGATGTAATGGAGAAGGTTGTGATTAAGGAAGTCGATTCAATCTGATAAGTTCTATGTTACAGGTTACGGGTTCAAGTTTAAAGCATTGAACCTGGAACTTGAAACCTATAACTATTTTAAATTCTCCCACCAATTCTTCTTCGGAAACTCATTTCCTAAAACAACAGGTTCTCCAATCATCGGAGTGGTTACCGCAGCTCTCAATTGTTCTGCAGCTTTCGTAGTCCGCTCAATGGGATCTTTCCACGTGTGTAAGGCAAGCGTAAACTTACTCCAGTGTACTGGCATAAAAGCTTTTGCTTTCAGGTCAACAGCAGCCTGCGCTACCTCTTCCGGCATCATATGAATATTCGGCCACATCGTGTTGTACTGCCCGCACTCGAGCAGGGCAAGATCAAAGGGGCCATACTTGTCGCCAATTGTGGTAAAGGCTGAATCATAGCCTGAATCACCGCCAATATAAATTGAGGCAGAATCTGTTTTTAGCACAAACGAACTCCATAGTGTTTGATTGCGCGTAAATCCACGACCCGAAAAATGCCGGGCCGGAGCGGCAGTAATTTCAAAATTACGCTCAAATGTTTTACTATCCCACCAATCTAACTCGGTGATTTTCGAAGCATCAACTCCCCACGATTCAAGATGAGAACCCACACCCAGGGAAGTATAGAATTGCTTTACGCGCGGATGAAGCTTTTTAATGGTATTATAATCCAAATGATCGTAGTGATCGTGCGTAATGATTACCAGGTCAAGACTATCGGGGAAATCTTCCAGCGTATACGGAGTTTGAACCTGATACGCCTTCTTTCCAAGAAACGAAAAGGGCGATGCCCGTTCACTGAATACAGGATCAACCAGAACATCCTTTCCGTTGATCTTAATAAAATAAGAAGAGTGACCAAACCACACCACCGTAGTTTTATCTGACGGCAATGACTTCAGGTCTGTCTTCACCGAGGGTAATGTATCCACCGGCTCACGGTCAATTCCTTTGCTGAAGAAGTCGACTATCATTTTCGGATACGAGGCTCCTTCCGCCAGCATGTTGGTTTCTGTCAGGTTTTGAAAGCTTCCGTTCCTGTAATTGGGCGATTTGCTGATACGCTCTAAGCGTTCACCTGAAGGGAGTTTTCCGAATGAGCTATACTGCATGGCAATGGTAACGATAAGGGCCAGGGATACGGCCACAATGAATAATCCCTTTAAAATCTTCTTAATAAACTTCACTCCTGCTAAAGTCGAAGGTTCCAAGGAATTATTGTAACCGAATTAAAATTATTGCCCGGCAATGTACTGCTCCAGGTGCTCAATAGTCGATTTCTGATCTTCGATGATGTGTTTTACCACGTCTCCGATCGAAATCATACCGATCAGCGTACCGTTATCCTCAACCGGTAAATGGCGGATGTGCTTGCCTGACATGAGTTTCATACAGTCTTCGATACTGGTTTTAGGCGTTACCGTAAACGGATTTGGCGTCATCAGGTCTTTAATGGGTGTGTCCTTTGAGGATTTACCCTTTAAAATAAGTTTACGGGCATAATCGCGTTCGGTAAAAATCCCGACAAGCTTTCCGCCTTCAACAATCATTAAACCACCGATATTTCTGTCGCACATCTGCTCGATGGCAGCATAAACCATGGTATTAGGTTCAACGGAGTAGACAACGCTACCCTTGGTTTTTAGAATATCCTGAACGTGTTTCATAGTGGCAAGAGTTTAACAGGTCAATGAAAATAGAAATTTAATTGATCAGATTCAAGTCCTTTTCGCTTAAATCAGGGAAAGAACGTAATCCGGAAATACAGCCAGCGCAAACAGGAGTACAACAAGAAGGGCAATCAGCACTTTTTGGGATACCGGAACGGTAATAACGTCTTCTCCTGCAGGTTCCTGGAGGAACATGGCAATAATCACCCTAAAGTAATAATACGCCCCGATCAGTGAGGTAACAATAGCTAAAATGGTTAATGAGATCATGTCCCGGTTTATCGCCTGTACGAAAACCATGTATTTACCGAAGAATCCGGCCAAAGGCGGAATACCCGCCAGCGATAGCAGCGCGATGGTTAATGCTACAGCCAGAAATGGATTTCGCTTAAACAGGCCGTTAAATTGCAGAATATCGGTTCCTGAATTTTGCTTTTCTATTTGAAGTAATACTGCAAATGAAGTGATGGAAGCTACTGAGTATGCGGTTAAATAATAAAATATTGTTGAAGAAGAGCTTTCAGGTTGTGCAATGAAAGCCAATAGTATATAACCAACATGCCCTACGCTTGAATAGGCCAGCATACGCTTAACATTATCCTGAACGGTGGCAATCAGGTTAGGCACAACCAGCGTCAGGATTGTAATTATTTTGAGTATGGGTATCCAGGTAGACTCCACCGGAGTAAAGCAGGCGGAAAACACCCTGATGAATGCAGCAACCGCGGCAATCTTCACTACCGTTGACATAAAAGCGGTAACGCTTGTAGGCGATCCTGAATACACATCGGGAGCCCAGAAATGAAATGGAACCGCGGATATTTTAAACGCAAGTCCCACCATGATTAACAAAACACCGGTATAAAAGAATGCGGGCAATGTTTCGGAATTGATAACCACGGTGGCGGCAATGCCGCGAATGTCGAACGAGCCGGTTGCTCCGTAAACGAGCGCTATGCCCAGCAACAAAAACCCTGTTGCAAAAGAGCCCATCAGGAAATACTTGAATGCAGCTTCATTCGAAGCTAAGCTATCCCGTCTGCTTCCTGCAAGCGTATAGAGCGATAACGACAAAACTTCAATGCCCAGGAACAAGATTGCCATATTATTGAAAGAAACCATCAGGATACCGCCCGCAACCGTAAACAAGATCAGCGATGCCCGGTCGGTATAATGCTCCTTATCCTGGTTGAAGTAATCCTGCGCCATCCAAAACCACAGGAGGGTAACGGACATGATAAGAACAGAGAATGACAACGCAAAATCATCAAACACAACCATGCTGGTGAAATACGAAACCGAAGTGCCCCATTCAATAACCGTGGAACCAATCGCAGCGGCTAATCCAACAATCACCAGCACACCCAGAATCTTCCGGATGTTAAAAACTTCTGCGAGAAGTGCAGTTAATCCAAGTCCGCAAACAATATATAAAGCATTCATATTATCGGATCGCAGTAAGAGGTGAATAAAGTTCCATCAGTTTGGCTACGGCTGATTCGGAGATTGAAAGAACCGGAGCCGGATAAATACCAATCAAAATAATCAGTAATACTATCGGATAGAGTACCGCTTTTTCATTCCATTTTAAGTCAGCAAAGGATGCTGTTAATGCATTGGTCTCACCTGACATTGATTTCTGGAATGTCCTGAGCATGTACACCGCACCCAGGATAATCGTTACCCCTGCTACAGCGCCCAACCAGGCGTTATACTGGAAGATTGAATTAATCAACAGGAATTCACCGATGAAACCGCTCGTCAACGGGAGCGCCACACTTCCCAACAGCGTGATCACAAACACGGTTGCCAGTTGAGGAGCTGCGGTTCTGATCCCGCCCAGGTTTGACAGCGTTGTGGTTTTTGTACGATCGTACACAATGTCTATGATAAAGAACATTCCAACCACTACAATACCATGACTGATCATCTGGATCATCGCACCCTGTACACCTGTTACACTTAGTGTAAACAAACCAGCGGCAATAAGTCCCACGTGTGCGATGGACGAATAGGCGATCAAACGTTTAAAATCCTTTTGCACAATGGCAATGCACGATGCATAAATAATTCCGATAACCGAAATCAGGATGGCGGTCATGCCCCAATTGATCACCCCTATCGGGACAACCGGTATCAACCAGCGTATCACCCCATAAATACCCATCTTCAGCATGATACCGGATAACAGCATAGTGCCTTGTGTTGGCGCGACTGTGTAAGTGTCAGGCTGCCAGGTATGGAATGGAAATACCGGCATCTTAACAGCAAAGGCAACAAATAAGAACCAGAAAATAATACCCTGTTCTCCATGCGAAAGCGATCTTCCGGCAGCATACAATGCTTCAATATCAAACGAGTGCGTGCCGGGCGTTTTCAGGTACAAAAAGATCAGCGCAATGAGCATGAACAAACTACCCGCGAGCGTATACACAAAGAATTTAAAAGTTATCCGGCCCCGGTTCTCTCCGCCCCAGATCAAACAGATGAAATAAATCGGGATGAGGGCGACTTCCCAGAACAAGTAAAATAAAAGTCCATCCTGCGCTACGAATACTCCGATCAGCGCCATTTGCATGATCAGGATTAAACCGTAGAAGGTTGAAGGTTTTGAAAACGATCTGCCGAAAGAAGAAAGAATAATAAACGGCACCAGTACCGTTGTAAGCAGCACCAGCAGCAGGCTGATGCCATCAATCTCCACGTAAAAATTCAGACCTAACGATTCAATCCAATAAAAATTAGCCCGTAATAAACTTTCCCCTCCATTCTTAAATTCAAAGACAGCAACCGCTGAGATCAACAGTTCAATGAGTGCTGCTGTCAGTGCGATGGTGTGCGCATGCTTCGACCTTAAGATGAAAAGCAAAAATGCTGCAACAAGCGGAAAAAATATAAGAAGTAACGTCAGCATAAATTCTCTTATCTGTTAACCAAGTAAGGCGTAGAACAAAATCAAAATAATTCCGATCACCATCAGGAAAATATAAAATCCGATTGAACCGCTTTGGCTAAGCCGCGTTGCCTTCCCTCCTTCTACTACCGATCCGCCAAACGCGTTCACAATTTTATCAATACCCAGCCGCTCGATGAAAATATCAAAGAGGTTCGAAAACCAGTACAGCGGCTTCACGATGATTGCAGCATACAGCTCATCGATGTAATACTTGTTTGCCAAAAGCTTCGCCCCTCCCGAAAGATCTGCATCTGCGGCCGGAACGTGCTTATTTTTCGCATACTTCATGTACGCAAATACAATTACAATCAATGTTAATACTACAACCGTTCCCATCAATGCATATTCTGTAGAATGGCTAAGATGATGATCCGCTTCAGCCAGTTCCCTGGATTGTGCAAATACGGGCGACAAATAATTGTTCAACCAATGTGAACCTCCCAATGCTTCAGGAACGCCCATAAATCCGCCAGCAACCGAAAGTACCGCCAGACAAATCAATGGAACCGTAATGCTTTTTGGTGATTCGTGAATATGGCTCATCGCATGCGCATTTGCCCGGACATTACCGAAGAAAGTCAGGTACAGCAACCGGAACATGTAAAAAACGGTAAGCAATGATGCAAATAAGGCAAGTCCCCATACAACAGGATTATAAGCAAACGCATTCGCTAAAATTTCATCTTTCGAGAAGAATCCCGCAAAAGGCGGAATACCCGAAATCGCCAGGACGCCAATCAAAAACGTAGCGAACGTTACAGGAAGATATTTCTTCAATCCGCCCATGTTACGCATATCCTGTTCTCCGCTTAAGGCGTGAATGACGCTTCCTGCGCCAAGGAACAGCAGGGCTTTGAAGAACGCATGCGTTGCCACGTGAAAAATGCCGGCTGTAAAGGCTCCCAATCCGAGCGCCAGGAACATCAGCCCTAACTGACTAACGGTTGAGTACGCTAAAACTTTCTTAATATCAGTTTGTTTAAGCGCAATTGTAGCTGCAAAAATGGCGGTCGCTAATCCAATTACCATTACCACATACATCGTCAGCGGTGACAATGTGTATAGTACATTATTACGGGCGACCATATAAATACCCGCAGTCACCATCGTAGCTGCGTGGATCAGCGCTGAAACCGGGGTCGGGCCAGCCATTGCGTCCGGAAGCCAGGTGTATAATGGGATCTGCGCGCTTTTTCCCATCGCTCCGATAAAAAGAAGAATGGTAATCAGCGTTAATGTTTCCGTGGAAAAGCCTGTAGCCATTGAGGCTACGCTGCTGTAATGGATTGTTCCGAAGTTGATAAAGATCAGGAGGATACCGAGCAGAAGTCCCAGGTCCCCGATCCGGTTCATGATGAACGCTTTGTTGGCTGCATTGTTGTACGATTGATTTTTGAACCAGAACCCGATCAGCAGGTATGAGCAAAGTCCAACACCTTCCCAGCCAATAAACATGACGAGGTAATTGGAACCCATCACGAGCAACAGCATAAAGAACACAAACAGGTTCAGGTACGAGAAAAAGCGGTTAAAGCCGGCATCGTCATGCATATACCCGATTGAGTAAACGTGAATTAAAAATCCGACACCTGTAATGATTAATAAGAATACAGAAGACAAAGGATCGATGAGAAAGCTCATGCTCGCGGAGAAATTTCCTGCCTGAATCCAATGGAAGAAGAAAATATGAACCGAACGATTGGCTTCAGGCGCATCAAGTAATCCCTTAAATACGATCAGGGAAGCAATGAAGGACAACAATATAACCCCGCAAGCAATGAAAGACGCTGCAGCATGCGGCAAGCGTTTCACATTGAGCGCAACGATTAAAAAGCCCAATAAGGGGAAAAGCGGTATTAATGCGACAAGTGTTTTAAAGCTTACCATTTCAAACGATTCAGAATATCAATATCCGTTGTGCGCGTATTGCGGTACATCATAATCAATATGGCCAGACCAACCGCAACTTCCGCAGCGGCCACCGCCATGATAAAGAATACAAATACCTGTCCGTCTGAATCATTCAGATAGGTTGAAAATGCGACCAGCAATACGTTCACCGCATTCAGCATAAGCTCAACGCACATGAAAATAATGATTGCATTTTTGCGATAGAGAACACCCAGTACGCCAATGCAAAACAATGCAAGGCTCAGCCAGAGATAATATTCTACAGGTATCTTCATTTCTTTCCGATCATTACAGCGCCAACCATGGAGGCCAGCAACAGGATTGATGTTATTTCAAATGGCAGTAAGAACTTTGTAAACATTACTTTACCCAATGTTTTTACCATACCGATATCGGTAGCCTGCGTGATCATCATTTCTTCTGCTCCCCGCAAGGTGCCAACAAGAAGAACCATAATTATTCCACCGAAAATTACGGCAGCAACTTTCATTACCGTACCCTTATGCGGCTCTGATTCTTTGTTCAGGTTCAGGAGCATCAATACGTAAAGAAACAATACCATGATCGCCCCGGCATACACGATAATATGAACCACTGCCAGGAACTGGGCATTTAATAAAATGTAATGTCCGCCTATGCAAAAGAATGTAATGATCAGGTACAGCACACTGTGCACCGGACTCTTCGAGAACACAACAAGCAAGGCCGAAAGCACCGCGAGAAATGAAAGAAAATAGAATACGTTTAGTATCACTCCGAAAGTTATTTATTATGACTGAGTTGCTTATGCTTTTTGAATTCCAATACAGCAGGTGTCTGGCGTACCGTCACATCAATCCGCTCATCCACTTTCTCTACCAGTTTATCCTTTCCATAAATAAATCCGTCACGCTCAAAATCGGTGTACACTAATCGGTCTGTTAAGAAGATTGCTTCTTTCGGACACGCCTCTTCACACAACCCGCAGAAAATGCAGCGCAGCATGTTGATTTCATAGGTTACTGCGTATTTTTCTTCCCGGTATAAATGTTCCTCACCTTTTTTCCGCTCACCTGAAGTCATCGTAATTGCTTCAGCAGGACATGAAACTGCGCATAAACCACATGAAGTGCAGCGCTCCGCTCCATTATCATCACGTTTCAGCACGTGATGGCCGCGCCAGATCTTGCTGAATTCACGCTTCACTTCCGGATAGCTTACGGTTGCTTTTTTGCGGAACAAATGTTTGATCGTAATGGCAATGCCGCTGAGCACCGCAGGCAGATAAATCCTTTCTAAGAAGGTCATCTCCTTGTTCGATACTACTTTCGATCTGTTTGATAATGATTCCATGTCTACTTGTCAATCCAAAGTAAAACCAATGCCGTTAACAACACGTTAGCGATTGATAGCGGCAACAACACTCTCCAGCCCAGATTCATCAACTGATCATAGCGGAAGCGCGGCAATGTCCAGCGCACCCACATGAAGAAGAAAATGAAGAAGAAAATTTTTGCAAAAAGGAACACGGTTCCCAAAATCGTTAATGCGTTATGGCTTAACCCCAGATCGTTCATGAACGGGAAATTGTATCCGCCAAAATACAATGTTGATAATACAGCGGATGAAACGAACATGTTGATATATTCCGCAAACATGTAGAAGGCGAGTTTAAAGCTGCTGTATTCTGTATGGTAACCTCCTACCAATTCAGTTTCACATTCTGGCAGGTCGAATGGTGCACGGTTACATTCTGCGAATGCACACACGATAAAGATTAAAAATCCTAACGGCTGATAGACAACATTCCAGAAATTCCAATTACCTCCTGCCTGTTGATTTACAATTTCACCGAGCGACAATGTGCCGGTCATCATGATCAAAGCGATAATGGAAATACCCATCGCAAGTTCGTAGCTGATCATCTGTGCCGATGCACGAATCGCTCCTATTAAGGAATACTTATTATTAGAAGCCCAGCCCCCAATCATAATTCCATATACACCAATGGAAACAACTCCGAATACATAGAGTATCCCGATGTTAATGTCAGCGATTTGTAAAGAATATTCAGTTCCGTTAATCAGCAACGTGCTTCCCCATGGAATTAACACGCCCGCCATCAATGCTGTAATCATCGCAATGCTCGGACCGAGAATAAATAAAAATTTATTAGAGACCGATGGAATAAGCTCTTCCTTCATCAGGAATTTCAATCCATCCGCCAACGGCTGGAAGATACCAAACGGACCCGCCCGGTTTGGCCCCAGACGA
This sequence comes from uncultured Roseivirgaceae bacterium, assembly GCA_964538575.1. Lineage (GTDB taxonomy): Bacteria > Bacteroidota > Bacteroidia > Cytophagales > Cyclobacteriaceae > UBA2336. The sequence goes on along the minus strand of CAZIGG010000029.1, from coordinate 22,768 downwards.
TCCTGCAGGAACGCAGCAACTTTACGTTCTCCATACGTGGCGTACATAGCAACCACCAGGGTTACTGTGAATACCCCTACAACCAGGAGAAGCTTATATATAAAAAAATCACTCATGCGTTCAATGAATTAGGTTCCGGCAAGGGCTTTCCTTTCTGGAATTCCAACTGGCGTTCAACTTCCTTCTTTAACTTCTGCAAATCGATCTTCTCGTAATGATTTTGTGAAATCACGGAGTTATGATCAATATGGCGCGGACCTTCAACTTTCCAGTCGTTAATATTTTTATGATCGTACCGGCATTCGTTACAGATAAACTCTTTCACCTCGCCATACTGATCCTTGCGGCCAGTAACGCGTAATACTTCTTCACCCTTCATCCAAAGCACAACCTTGCCTGAACACTTCGGACAATCGCGATGCGCATCCATTGGGTTGGTGAACCAAACACGCTGCTTAAAGCGGAAGGTTTTATCGGTCAGCGCCCCTACCGGGCAAACATCGATCATGTTCCCGGAGAAGTCATTATCAACTGCTTTTTGAATGTATGTGCTGATTTCCGAAGCATCACCCCGATTCAATACACCATGCACGCGGTCGTTAGTCAACTGATCAGCCACAAACGTACAGCGATAGCAAAGAATGCAACGCGTCATGTGCAGCTTGATCTTATCGCCAATGTCAATCTTCTCGAATGTTCTTCGTTCTTCTTCGTAACGGGTTTTTGCAGCACCGTGCTCATAGGCTAAGTTTTGCAAATCGCACTCGCCAGCCTGGTCGCAGATCGGGCAATCGAGCGGGTGATTGATCAGTAAAAACTCAACAACACCTTTACGGGCTTCAAGAACCTCCGGAGAAGTGATGTTTTGCACCACCATTCCATCCATTACGTTCGTACGGCAGGATGCAACAAGCTTCGGCATTGGACGGGGGTCTTTCGCAGAGCCCTGGGTTACTTTCACCAAACACACGCGGCACTTGCCTCCTGTCTCTTTCAGCGAAGAGTAGTAGCACATTGCAGGCGGAACAACATCACCGCCAATCATCCGGGCAGCATTTAATATTGAAGTGCCGTCCGGAACTTCAACCTCAATGCCATCTATCGTTACCTTAGCCATTTCTTTATACGTTATGCTGTGACAAGTGATTTTTTAGAAACAAACGGTTCGATCTCGAAGTGTTTCGGGTTCTTCACTTTCTCAGGATACTTAATATGATATTCAAACTCTTCACGGAAATGACGGATTGCGCTTGCTACCGGCCATGCTGCTGCATCACCCAGCGGGCAGATCGTATTTCCTTCAATTTTCTTTGCAACGTCAACGAGCAAATCAATATCGCCCTGGTGACCGTGACCATGCTCAATGCGATGAATAACTTTTTCCATCCAGCCGGTACCTTCACGGCAAGGGCTACACTGTCCACATGACTCATGATGATAGAATCTCGCGAATGTATACAAGTGATTTACAATACAGGCAGTTTCATCGAGCACAATAAATCCGCCTGAACCGAGCATTGTTCCGCTTACAAATCCACCGTCAGAAAGCGATTCGTATGTCATGAGGCGTTGCTCGCCTTTAGCAGTTTTTAAAATCAAATCCGTTGGAAGAATCGGAACCGAAGAACCCCCAGCCACAACAGCCTTCATCTTTCTCCCTTTCCAGATACCGCCACAATATTCATCGGAGTAGATAAATTCTTCTACCGGAAGTCCTAAATCAATTTCGTAAACACCGGGTTTGTTGATATGGCCGCTTGCGCTGATCAATTTCGTACCGGTGCTTTTTCCAATACCAATCTTCGCATACTCATCGCCACCCTGATTCACGATCGGAACTACAGCGGCAATCGTCTCAACGTTATTAACAACCGTTGGTGAAGCGTACAACCCTGCTATCGCGGGGAATGGAGGCTTCAGGCGCGGATTGCCACGCTTGCCTTCTAATGATTCAAGCAAGGCTGTTTCTTCACCGCAGATGTATGCACCCCCACCGGGCTGTACATATAAATCAAGTGAATAGTCAGTGCCTAAAATGTTCTTACCTAAGAAGCCTGCTGCATAAGCTTCTTCAATTGCTTTCTCCAGAATTCGGATCACATACATGTATTCACCGCGTACATAGATGTAAGAAGTGTTTGCGCCTAATGAATAGCTTGATGTGATCATTCCCTCAATCAATAGATGAGGAATTTTCTCCATTAAATACCTGTCTTTGAACGTACCCGGTTCACTCTCATCCGCATTGCACACCAGGTATCTTGGCTTTTCTGATTTACGATCGAGGAAGCTCCATTTCATACCGGCCGGGAAGCCCGCACCGCCACGACCGCGCAAGCCTGACTTCTTCACCTCCTCCATTACTTCATCGGGCGTCATGCTCTTTAAGGCTTTCTCAACCGAGGCATAGCCGCCATTCTTCCTGTATACATCAAGTGTGCTGATGCCGGGAACATTTTCGTGCTGTAAAAGTAACTTCTTCGCCATCGCTTATATCTCCACGCGGTTCGACCGCATATAGGTACTATGATCTTTTATTCCCTTCCACTTCTCAAGCAGCGTATCTACTTTTTCGTTGGTCAGGTTTTCGTAATAATCTGCCCCGCACTGTAACATGGGTGCCGTTCCGCATGAGCCTAAGCATTCTGTTGTCTTTAATGTGAATAGACCGTCCGCAGTGGTCTCTCCCTCTTTAATGCCTAATCTGTTTTCGATGTGCTCAACCAAATCGTTCGCGCCACGTAACATGCATGGGCCTGTGCGACACACTTCAATCAAACACTTACCAACTGGCTTCAAATTATACATTGTGTAGAACGATGCTACTTCATATACTTCAATCGGTTTGATGTTCAGAATTGAAGCAATGTAATCCATGGTTTGCGGACTCAGCCAGCCGCCAAATTCGGCTTGCGCCAAATGCAGCAGTGGTAGCAACGCAGATTTCTGTTTTCCTTCCGGGTACCGCTTCATGATGCGGTCGACCAACGCTTTGGCATCTGCTGAGAATTCTATTTTTGTAGTATCTGCCATGTATTCTTAAGAATCTAATTCACCTGCTATCACGTTCATGCTGCTCATCGTAATGATCGCATCCGATAACATTCTTCCTTTGATCATTTCAGGATATGCCTGGTAGAAAATAAAACACGGTCTTCTGAAATGTAACCGGTACGGAGTACGACCGCCATCGCTTATTAAATAGAAGCCTAACTCACCGTTACCGCCTTCCACTGCATGGTACACCTCACCTTTCGGGATATCGGTTTCACCCATGATGTTTTTGAACTGGTAAATAAGCGCCTCCATGTTATTGTACACCTCTTCTTTTGGAGGCAGCACATATTCAGGAGCATCCGCGCGATAAATATGTGATGGTTCTTTCTTAATCTTTTCGATTGCCTGCTTGATGATGGAAACACTTTCCCACATCTCTTTCTGACGAACCATGAAACGGTCGTAGGTATCTCCTTGTGTTCCAATGGGTACGATGAAATCAAACTCTTCGTACGAAGAATACGGATTCATCACGCGAACATCGTAGTCAACACCGGCGGCACGCAGGTTTGCTCCTGAGAAGCTATAGGCTAATGCACGTTCTGCTGAAATCGGGCCGCAGTTGATCGTGCGGTCCATGAAAATTCTATTGCGTTCAAGCAGACTGCTGAATTCCTCGAATGCTGGTGGAAAGTCTTTCAACCAATTTTCAAGTTTTTCCCAGGTCTTGTCGGTGAAGTTTCGTTCCAAACCACCAACACGGCCGATGTTGGTTGTTAAGCGGGCACCGCAAATCTCTTCGTAAATCTCATAGATGCGCTCGCGATATTGGAATAAGTATAAGAAGCCGGTTGTCGCACCAACATCCTGACCAATAATGGTATTGCAAATAATATGATCCGAAATCCGCGCAAGTTCCATGATAATAACCCGGAGATACTGAACGCGTTTTGGAATTTCAATCTTGAGCAACTTCTCTACCGTCATGTGCCATCCAAAATTGTTAATGGGTGACGAACAGTAGTTCATACGATCGGTGATCGTGGTAATTTGATAGAACGGTCTGCGCTCGGCAAGCTTTTCAAAAGCCCTATGAATGTATCCGATGGTTGGAACAGCATCCATGATGATCTCGCCATCCATCTTCAGCACGTTCTGAAATATACCGTGCGTGGCAGGATGAGTCGGACCTAAGTTCAGATACGTGTATTGCCTTTCCTCTTTTACAGGAATGTCGGATAGCGCGGTTGTGTTATAATTCTCTGCCATTGCTTATCGTCCGAACATGTCGTTATTTTTGTCTTCACGCGTTTGATCCTCAAGCGGATACTCCTTGCGCATCGGGAAGATGATCATCTCTTCCACATTCAAAATGCGGATGAGATTCGGGTGACCTTCGAAAATCACCCCGAAGAAATCGTACGTCTCGCGTTCCATCCAGTTAGCAGCCGGGAATACCGTTGTTAAGGTTGGAACAGAAGGCTTTTCTTCCGGTAACGCGATCTTCAGCCGAATGCGCTTGTTTTCGGTGAGTTTGTGAAGCTGATACATTACCTGGATCGTTTTAGTCTCCGGGAAATGAATGCCGCACAGCGTGGTTAAGTATTGATATTTCTCTTTCTCGTAGAGAAACTTAATGATCTCGATGATCTTGCCCGCTTTCAGGTTAACGGTAAGAAACCCGTATGGAGACTCAACAGCGATGATCTCGTCAGGGAAATTCTCACGAATAACGGAAACGATCTTTTCTTCTGTAACTGTCTCTTCCATTATTCGATACCGTATTGGTTAAGCATGGCTTTGTATTCGGGTGAATCCCTTCTGCGAAGGGATTCAGTTTGAATAAGCGATTGAATTTTCAGGATACCGTCAATGATCTGCTCCGGTCTTGGCGGGCAGCCCGGAACGTACACATCAACCGGGATGATTCTGTCGATGCCCTGGAGTACAGAATAAGTGTCAAAAATCCCACCGCTTGAGGCGCAGGCTCCTACGGAAAGCACCCAGCGAGGCTCGGCCATTTGCTCATAAACCTGGCGTAAAATGGGTCCCATTTTCTTGGCGATTGTACCCATAACCATCAGAAGATCAGCTTGTCTGGGGCTAAAGCTTAAACGTTCAGCTCCAAACCTTGCAAGGTCGTAATGCGAGCCCATGGTAGCCATAAATTCGATTCCACAGCACGAGGTAGCGAAGGGTAAAGGCCAGATAGAGTTCTTGCGGGCCATGCCCACAACCTTATCCAAAGAGGTAGCAAAAAAGCCTGCACCTTCGTAGCCATCCGGCTTCTGTCCTATTATTAAGTCTGACTTCTTAGTTGTCGTTTCCATGTTTACTAAACAGCTATCGCTGCGATAACATTCCTCAATCTTCCCACTTCAGCGCGCCTTTCTTTATTATATAGAAAAATCCTACGAGTAAAATGCCGATGAAGGCCAGCATCTCAAGAAACCCAAATAAGCCAAAGTCTCTGAAGTTAACCGCCCAGGGGTACATAAAGATCACTTCCACATCGAACAGCACAAAAAGTATCGCTACCAGGAAGTATTTGATATTAAACGGGGCACGCGCGTTGCCTTTGGCCTCAATGCCGCACTCAAAACTGTCCTGCTTTACCTGTGTTTTACGATTTGGGCCTAAGAGGTGCGTTCCTACCATGGTGAGGCCGACAAAACCAACAGCTACAAGGAACATGAGCGCTATCGGTAAGTATTGGGCCAGGCTTGCTTCTTCCATATATAATCGACCGATAAAAGTATTACATATTGAGTAATTCGCGCAACAAAAACCGCAAAATTACCTACCTGAAGGGCATAATTTACCTATTTATAATGGGTCTATATAGCAATCGTTTCCATAAAAAAACTATTGCTTATGGCAGGTGTGATTGATGCTTAACAAGCAATTTCAGATAATACTGTAAAGACTTGACTTACTTGTTATTACCGTCTGCCTTTTCTTTGATATCTCTCAAATCGGAGTTACGTTTTGCACGCCACCATGTAACGACAACGGGTACGGCCGAGACGAGGATCATCCCCACAACAATCAGCTCCAGGTAATCCGGAAGATCGGGGAAGATTTTACCGAGCCAATGGCCAGCCATAACCATGGTCGCTATCCAAAGCGATGCGCCCACTACATTGTAGATAAAGAACCTGGTAAAGTTGATGTTTACTGTACCGGCAAGAATTGTTACAAACGTTCTTATGATTGGAAGAAATCTGCCGAGTATAAAAGCCATCATACCATGGCGTTCATAAAAGTCGTGGGTCATATCGAGGTATTTCTTCTTGAAAAAGAAGTTCTCCTTTCGGTTCTTTAGATAGTTACCCGCCCATTTTCCGGTAAAATAACCCGTGGTAGATCCTGCCACTGCTGCAACAATAAGAACAGGAATCATGATGGATACGTGAACGTCTAAGTATTCACTGTCGGAAAGGAGTCCGGCAATAAACAACAAGGAATCTCCCGGCAGGAAAAAGCCGAAAAAAACACCTGTTTCAGCAAAAATGATCACAATCAGGAGCGCAAAGCCCCCGTATTTGATAATCGATTCAGGGTTTAAAAAATCAAGAAACAATAACACATTTTCCTCCATACCGGCTTCCCTAAACGATAATTTGTTTCAAAATAAACTGTCAACTTATCACATATCAGTCAATAAATCAAAACTTTACAGTCTACTGCCTGATTCCCAAAAGATTAAGGGTTGACCTGTACGTATTTTCTTGCTGAATATGAAATTGGAAGTCCGATACAAACCATCAGAATAAGAACCCCCTTCAGGATATCCTCCCATTCTTTTGGCCCGGCTTTCATGGGCGCAAGGCTTAATGGTACAACAACAAGGTTCATGATCAGCCACACAAAAATGCCGTACATCATTCCGGAAATGATCCAGCTTCTTGCGAGGAATAAAAATCTCCGGGCAAGCCGGAAAAACAGGATCGTCCAGCCGAAAGCGATAATGTAGTGAAAGGCAATGCCCCATAAAGCCATTGGCACTCCCCCGCTGAATGCAGCGGCACCGAAAATTCCGCTGGCGATAAACCGAAAAACATTAAGCGGATCGTTACCGGTTTGCACATAATACATAATGGCCGCTGCTAACCCATCCAGCGTACCTGAAATAAACCCAACAAGTACAATCACGGAGAAGTAATTCCTGGTTTGGCGCATGGGTGATAAATTTGGTTACTTGTCAGCCTCCGATTCATATTGAACTATGAATACTATTTTCACACAATTTGGATGATTTATACCAATTGTGCTACTTCGGTTGTTCCATGACCCAATATCTTAAACAAAAGCTTCACCAAGCCTGCCTGAATTCCGTAAATGATCGTATGGCAGTTCTTCAGGCCGCCATCCATGCTGCACAGGCATCAGCCAACGAGGAAACCAAGAGCAGTTCTGGGGATAAATATGAAACCGGCCGCGCAATGGCCCAGCTTGAAATTGAAAAACTATCAGGGCAACTGGCTGAAGTCTTAAAATTGAAAAATGTTATCAGCCAGATTTCTCCTGATATTACTGCTGCCGATGTGAGAACGGGAAGTTTAGTCTTCACATCCCGTGGAAATTTCTACATAGCCATCAATGCAGGTCAGCAGGAGGTTGACGGCCAAATTTTCTTTACCGTTTCTGCGGTTTCGCCCATTGCCCAAAAACTAATCGGATTAGCGGCTGGTGATTCGTTTACGCTAAACCGGCAGGAATTTATGCTACTTAAGATTCTCTAGGCCTTATATAAGATCACTCCACGAGCCCTAATGCGGCTCATCGTCATTAGATGCAGCTTGTTGAGCATTCCGCGCTTATCTCCGGGCGGGCGTTAAACTCTGCACGCCTTTTATAATCTAACAAGAAATAATGTTTAACCAAATTATGAAAAAAATGAAAACGTTAAAGATAAGTGCGTTTGCAATCCTGGGACTACTGGCGGTGGCCTGTAATGATGATGACAACAAAAATACAGCAAAACTGTCTTCTCAGGAACAAGCTGAAATGGTAGCTTCTTCTATGGGACGCTCGGGTTTTGCAGGCTCAGCTGAACAATCTGCGCAGTATGCTGATTCCGAAACTCCTTCCGGCAGACAGGCCGAATGTGGAGTTTCCAACAACAGTATGCTGAATTTATCCGGAACACTGGGCGGAATATCATATGAGTATAATTCTGATTTCACACTGCTGCTTGAGTGCGATGAAAATGAAGATCCTGAACGCTTCATCATAACTTTTGAATATGACGGAAGTTACAATGGGCCGCGCTTTGAATCTTCATACGATGGCGATGCGGAGCTAACCATTACTTCACTGAATGAAGAAGACGATTCATTCGAAGTCAACGGTTTTTATAACCGGAATGGCGACTTTAAAACTAAAGTCAATGGCAAGGTTACCGAAGAAGGAGAACACAACCTGGAAATCCAGACTGAAAATGTAAAAGTAAGCAAATCAAACCATGAAGTTACAGGCGGTAAGGCTTCGGTAGATGCTAGCGGCAGAATCGATGGCAAAGGAAGATATTCCTTTAGCGCTGACGTAACCTTCAGCGGAAGTGGCGCCTCAAGAAAAGCAACTATTAAAGTATCCGGTGATACGTATGAACTGAATATTCATACCAATGTTCTGACAAAAATTGAAGGCTAGTCAGCAATAAGCAGAATATTATAAAAATCCGGAATATTCACTCCGGATTTTTTTATTTCAATAGTTAAAACAGGTCAAGTTGATCTGATTTGTTGTTCTTATTTTCCTTTATTGTGGTATTGCCGAAATTTGAAAGTGAAATTCCCAACAATCTGATTTTGGTATCATTGGTTATCACACCCGCCAAAAGTTTCTTTGCAGTTTCTAAAATAGTTTCGAAATCACCTACCGGTTCAGGGAAAGACTGGCTTCTGGTTGCGAGTTTAAAATCATGATACTTAATTTTAACAGTAACGGTTCTTCCTTTCATGCTGAGGCGCTTTAACCGGTTATAGATAATTTCTGCAATTGCCTCAAGCTCGATATTCATTTCTTCCAGGGTTGTGAGGTCGTACCGGAACGTATCTTCTGCGCCAATTGACTTCGTTTCCCGGTTAGGCTGAACCTGGCGGTCATCTATCCCTCTAACAATCCTGAAATAAAATTTACCCGGTTTACCAAAACGTTTTATCATTTCAGTTTCTGATAGTTTTTTCAGATCAGCGCCTGTGTGAAGCCCCATTTGCTTCATCTTATCGGCTGTAACTTTTCCCACGCCAAAAAATTTTTCAACCGGAAGTTTCTCAATGAAACTTTTTATTTTGGATGGGCCTATAAAGGCAAGCCCGTCCGGTTTGTTGAGGTCAGACGCAATCTTAGCCATAAACTTGTTTACCGAAACTCCCGCGGAAGCGGTAAGCTGCAATTCATCTTTAATTGCTTTCCGGATCAGCTTCGCGATTTGAATGGCAGAGCCAATGTTCTGTTTGTCTTCCGTGACATCCAAAAATGCTTCATCAAGCGACAACGGTTCAATAATATCTGTGTACCGTTGAAATATTTCGCGGATTTGAAGCGACACTTGCTTATAAGCCTCAAACCTTGGCCTGACAAAAATCAGCTCTTTACACAATTGCCTGGCTTTTTTTGAAGGCATTGCCGAACGTATACCAAATTTCCTTGCTTCATAACTCGCTGCGGCTACCACCCCAGCCCTTCCCTCCGGTGAACCGCCCACGGCTATTGCCTTACCGCGATACTGAGGATTATCCCGTTGCTCAACGGACGCATAGAACGCATCCATGTCGATATGGATGATCTTTCGTTGCGATTGCGGCCTTGCGGATTCCATAGCAGTTACAAAGATAGATTTCCGGTTGATTTTACAGTTTCCTGGCTGTGCAGGAGATTAACGATTCCTTTGTACTTTTACTAACCAACAAACCTCCACAGTATGCTTCACTCTAAACAGTTGAAAGACAATGCTTCACTCTATGTTTTTCTGCCGATCTTTTATACCGTGTGGTCAGACGCAGTGTTAACCCCCAGCGAGATTGCCACCCTCGAAGGATTGGTGAACAGCCAGGCATGGCTTACCGCAGATGAACGTAAGTTTCTATTGTCGCAGCTTGATCCCTCTGCTCCGCCCTCACCCGATGAACTGATGAGCTGGCGCGAGGCCATCCGGAAAGTTGCCGATGATTCGGATGAAAGGAATAGTCTGGTTGATCTGGGAATCAAACTCGCGAATGTTCACGGTAATGGATCAGCCAATAATGAAACATTAACAAAAGCAAGACCATCACTAGCGGATATCGAAGCAACGTTGGGGCTAATCAGTCATGAAGCAGCTTCAGCATTTCTTTCCGGAAGCCGGAAAACAATAACCTCCGAACAGTCAACACAGCATACATTTGACATTAAAAAGCTAACTGCTTTGCTGGATGGCGATTATGCCGATATCATCCGCAAGGTTAAAACGGTTACTTCCGATCCGCAATTTAAATACGTTGATCCAGGCGACTTAGCCGCGTACCGCGAAAAAGTTTTAAGCTGGTGCAGGCATCTGGCCGCGCAGGGTTTTGGCTCCATGGCTTATCCCAAAGAATATGGCGGCCAGGGCGATATGCAGAAATACTTCGCGATCATGGAAGCGCTTAGTTATCACGACTTAAGTCTTGTAATCAAATTCGGAGTGCAGTTTGGATTGTGGGGAATGAGTGTTTACTTCTTAGGTACTGAAAAGCATCACAAGAAATATCTGAAAGATATCGGTACGCTTGAGCTGCCGGGTTGCTTTGCCATGACGGAAACTAACCACGGCTCCAACGTAAAAGGAATTGAAACTACAGCAACGTATAACCACGCAGACAAAACTTTTATCATTCATACTCCGTATGAACTTGCACGAAAGGAATATATCGGCAATGCAGCAACCCACGGCCAGGGGGCGACCGTATTTGCCAAGTTAATCCTTGACGGAAAAGATTATGGGGTAAGCGCATTTGTTGTTCCGTTGCGGGATAAATCCGGGAATACACTAAAAGGCGTCACCATAAAAGATTGCGGTCGTAAAATGGGCCTGAATGGCGTTGATAATGGAGTAATTTATTTTGACAACGTTGTCATCCCGAAAGAGAATATGCTGGATCGCTACGCCAGCGTTAACGAAGCCGGTAAGTTTGAAAGCCCGATCTCCAGTGACAACAAGCGATTCTTTACTATGCTCGGAACATTGGTTGGCGGACGAATCGGTATTCCGCGCTCCGGGTTATCAGCCTCTAAATCCGGATTGACAATTGCTATCCGGTACGGAGACCAGCGCAGGCAGTTTGGACCCGAAGGCGGAACTGAAGTTCCTATCCTGAATTACAGAACACATCAGCGCAGGCTCATGCCGTTGCTGTCAAACGCGTACGCACTTCATTTCGCATTGCAGTATCTCACCAGCCGTTTCATTAACCGCAAAGAAGAAGAGATGCAGGAGATTGAAGCGCTGGCAGCCGGCTTAAAATCTTTCGCAACCTGGAATGCTACCGCAACTTTACAGGAGTGTCGCGAATGCTGCGGTGGTAAAGGTTATTTATCCGAGAACCGGATTGATGCCTTAAAGAATGATACCGAGATTTACACAACGTTTGAGGGTGACAATACCGTACTCATGCAACTGGTTGCCAAAAGCAGGCTGAGCGAGTTCAGGCAGGAATTCAGCAACATGAATGTGTTCACGATTCTGAACTATGTCACCGATAAAGCAAAAACATCCATTACCGAACTAAACCCGATTATCGTTCGGAGCACAGATGAGAACCATTTAATGGACTCCGAATTTCACTTCAACGCGTTTAAATACCGCGAACGCGACATCCTTACCTCGGCCGCCAAACGTCTCAAACGGCACATTGATTCCGGCATGGATTCGTTTGATGCGTTTAACGTGAGCCAGCATCATTTGGTGCAGGTGGGGCATGCTTACATTGAGCGGGTTATCCTTGAACAGTTCATTAAACAGGTCGATCAGACAAAAGATGAGGGCTGCAAAGCTATCCTGAAAAAGTTGTGTGCGCTGTTTGCGCTTTCGCAGATCGAAAAAAACAAAGGCTGGTACCTGGAACAGGGTTACCTGGAAGGCGTAAAAACGAAAGCCATCCGCAAACTGATGAACCAATTGTGCTGGGACATCCGGCAGGAAGCGGTGCCGCTGGTAGATGCATTCAACATCCCGGATGAATTGCTCTCCGCCCCGATCGTAACGGGAAAATAGGATTGGATTTTTGAAATTACTTTTATTTAATTTGTGTATACAAAATCAAAATCGTTATGGCCAAAGGAGAAGACAAACGCAAAGAAGACAAGAAAAAGCCGCTTAAAACCTTAAAGGAAAAGCGGGCTGAAAAAAGAGCCAAAAAAGGTAACTAAATCATGACGGGCGCTGCGAAGCGCCCTTTTCATTTAAACCGGTTGATATGTTTAAGCGCCTTATTTTGATTGCATTGGTTATTCTTCCTTTCGTGTCTCTGGCTCAAAACAAAAATGGTATTAAAGCTGAATTTGAAAAATTGTATTGGCTTAACGGAACCTGGAATCAAACCAACATCACCAAACCGGGTAAGGCGTTGGTAGAACGTTGGACTAAATCCGGTGATTATGAAATAAGAGGCCAGGCTACAACCACCCAAAACGGGGATACGGTTTACGTAGAACATACTACACTGCTGATTAAAGACAATTCGATTTATTACGTAGCCGATGTGCCCCAGAACAGGCAACCGGTCTATTTTAAATTAATCTCCATTAACGCAAACGGATTTGCATGTGAAAACCCTGAACACGACTTCCCTAAAAAAATTACCTACGAACTAACCGGCAGTCAGCTTAAGGCTACCATTTCAGGAAACGGAAAGTCTTTTGACTATCTCTATGTAAAGAAAGATTAAAGCTATTCAAGCCGAACGCTTCCAATTGCCATGCCATGCCTGTTTTGCAATTCAGTTTCGGTTATTCCAGGGCCGATTGAAATCTGAAGGCTTTCAATTTTATTCAAATCCAGTTTATCACTGCCTTTTCCCTTAAAATAATACGGCAGGAATGTCGGGTACGGCCTCGGCAGGGTAACTAACTTGACCAATTTCAGTTCGCTTATATTCAACGCATAATCGGTTGTACCCGGCTTGAGCGTAAGTAAGCCTCCAAATGCCGATCCGTCAGAAGTAATTACAGCAAGTTGAACGAGGCAATCTTTTTCGTTTAATGAGCGGCCTTTAAATATAATTTTTTGTTTAAATCCAACATCTCCTGATCTGCCAGCGATTTTCCTTCCAAAGAAATAGCGGCATGTGTAATCATAAATTTTTTCGCCATTAACATTTTCGGGGTCTGAAGTAAAAAGTTTCTCCATGTTTATCTGAAGCTCAGCCTTGCCCGGCTCAGGCAATGGATTCAAAGAAGAAGTTCTTACCCATTGCCTCGAAAGTTCATCCGAGTCCGTTGAAGCATCAAAAAGATTAATTGCATTTGATGACGGAACAACACGCACCGTGTACGGCTTATCGTCATAAAAATCCCAGCTCCACGGCCTGCCTTCAAGCCCGGATGGATACGTATAGGACTTTTCATTCTTATCCCGCACAACAATATGATAACTTAAGAATCCTTCCTGGATCAACCGTGCCGGGATTGTAGCCGTAAAATCATACTTATTATTGGTTTGCATCACAATGAATTCCGAACGTGCGCCTCTTCCAGAAACGTAGAGTTCAACCGGTAAAACTACATCGGGTGATAACACGGTGGCGTTAATAACATAATCCTTCATGGCCGTGATTTCATTTACAGGAGTATGAAGGACATACGTACTTTTTACCGTTGCTTGTGGAGCTGCAAATTCTTTAAGTATAATGTTGTTCCATTTACTGCTGCCGGTAAACTTAGTGTTAACGGAAGCCTTTTTTAGTAAATATGATCCGGGCATTATTTCAAACGACTTGCCATTGACCATAGCTTTATGGCCATTACCATCATTTAAAGCTGTGATAGAAAAATTTTCGCCCAGGTCAGCAAGGTTAATGGTCATCGGCTGAAGGCTCCAATTGATCACCGCTACCTCTTTTTTCGGGCTGGTTCGTTTGAACGGATCATCGATCCAGATTGCATCCGGCATTACCTCAAGTCTCCAAACGCCAGTGGCAAGGCGGTCAAGGAAATACGCGCCTTTGCCTTCATATCGAACAACATCAGAATTACCAAACCCTGCGAGTTCGTTCAACTTGTCAGCCGAAACGGGTTTAATCGCTGTTGAATTTGTGTAGATGAATTTTTCAGGCGTATTCATAACAGCCAGGTCATTTTCATAACTGACTGTAAACGGCCCGAATGAAGTATTGGCAGGAAATGATCCGTAATCCTTATAAGCCGGCATTACATGAAAGACTTCAGATGAAATTTTCAAGCTTAACGCTTTCTGCGGAGCATACGCAAGATTCATATAGTGTGTACCGTACTCCGTATTTACATTGGCCATATAGGTTGGGTCGTATGCAAAATGATTAGCGATCTGCATACCGGCCGTGCGAAAACTTCTGGCCATCGCAGGATAAATATACGATCTACCAACATCGGCAGCATCAAACTCATACACCATCTTTGCCATGGATCTGAACTTAGGATTGGATGCAAACGGAATAACGTAAGCATCAACATTCGGCAACAGGTTTCCGCCAAGTTCATGTCTTGAGCCTAACCCGGTCGGGTACCATTGAAATGTTCCGCCCTGAATGTCTGAATTAAAGTATGCATCGGCTAATTGAATACTGTGGGTTATGTTATAGAAGATCGGTTTCTTACAGCCCGTGTTTCGCATCGATTTAACCATGCGGTTAATGAAGGTTGTAACTTTTTCAGTCGATTCGCGATGATGGGGTTCGTTGCTGATTTCAAATCCGATCATATCCGGATCATTCTTATATGCAATACCTGTATATTCATTAACATGATTTAAGAATTGCGCAAGGTAGTTCTCCTGGGCCTTGATAGCGTCTTCGTTGGTAAGACAGGCATCTTTACCATACTTGGTTGAGAACCCGGGAGTTTTTTCATCCGGAGACGGCCAGCCGTTACCCCAGTATGCAATGGGCGTAAGTACGAATTTCATGCCCCGTTCCTTCATCTTCATGATCATGAAATCAAAAAGCTTTGTATGCTCATTGATGAGCAGATTTCCCAGCGTATCACTGATTTCACAATCCCAGATGTGTACGCGGTACAGATCGAGGCCTAACCTTGAGAAATGATAAACATCATCCGCAATCGCTTTTTCAAGATTAACGCCCAGTTTTTTGGCAGTTGAGTATCCATGCGCAAACGGAGCTGTATAGTTCACGCCAAAACCCTGAACTTCAGCATTGTCTTTCGACCACCGGATAACTCCGTTCTTATCAACATACACATCCGATGATTTTGGCGAACGCTGCGCAGAAACAGATACTGCAACCAGCATCAGAAGCAGGACTAACAATTTTATTTTCATAACCTGATACGTTATTTCTCTTTTCTACATTCCACGAGCCAGTCCCACGGATAGGGCTCTTTAAGCCACCGGGGCGGTGAGGACAACTCGGTGTCCCAGCTATACTCCACTTTTTCAACTTTTGTTAGTGTAAATCCGGCAGCGGTAAAAACCACATCTAATTCCGGCCTCATGAAATGTTTAGTCGGTACATCATCAATATAAATTATCCCTTCCACCAGCCTGCGTCTGCTTGCTTTCAAATAATGAAATTCAGAATCCGGAATATCATCAACGTCTATCCCCTCTTTCTTATAGACCTCAATCAATCGCCAGGAAGAATACAAAACGGAGTCCAATGCCGGCAACACAAGCAATGCCGTACCCCCGGGTTTTAATGATTTCTGAATGTTGCGAATGATCGTATGTGTTTTTTCAATTTCCGGAAGCATGGCCACATTGCAGCAGAAGGCGAAATCAGCTTTAGGAAGCGAAAGTTTTCGGTTGGTGAGATCAAGCTGCTTAAGCTCAATATTTTTAAACGGGCGTTTCTTTGCCTGTTCGAGCAGTTCGTTCGAAATATCAACAGCAACAATTTTTTTGAATAACGGTGAGATGTATTCGAATGACTTTCCTGTACCGCAGCCAAAGTCTATGGCAATACCGTTTTTGTTTGCGTACTTCTTAAAATACGCTGGTAAGATTTTCTTACGGTCACTTTTGAAAACATCGAATATCTGATTATCGTAACTACTTCCAATCCGGTTCCAGTGTTTCTCCTCGTTCATGACTTTTACTTTGCCTGATCGTATTCACGTGTTAATGTTCTGACAATCTCCGCCATCGGACGAATACTCTTAACATGCTCGATAGCCGGACCTGCACACCAAACTGTTTTATAAGTTGCCCCGAAAGCAGCCTTCTCAACTGCCTTCATCCCCCGGAAGGCTAAAAACATTTTCACGTATTTTTTTAATTTCTTATTACGGTGAAGCAGCCACTCAAGCCAGTTGGCTTTTGTACCCAACTGCTGAACATACGGAGTATTAATAACGGTTAATGCAGACCCTGAAAGCTTTGTTGTTCTCACAATGTCTTTTTCACCATACTCAACCATCGCTTGCTTGTATTCGGGAGTAATATCGGCCTCATCACAGGCAATGAAAATCGTACCCACGGAAACTCCGGCCGCACCCCAGGCCATCGCCTGCTTAACATCCTGGCCCGTGGCAACTCCGCCTGCAGAGATAACAGGGATTGAGCAATTGGCCCTCAGCATCGTAACGAGCTGTTCGGGAGAAGTGTTTCCGGCATGCCCCCCTGCCCTGTTATTTACCGCAATCAATGCATCAGCCCCAAGCAACTCAACCTTCTTTGCATATTCAAGATCGATGACATCGCAGAATACTTTAATGCCAAGCGGCTTGCACCTGTCAATCACTTCTTTCGGGTTTCCTAATGACGTGATAATGAAAGCCACTTTCAATTCCACCAGCGTATCAAGCTGACCCTTATACTTCAGGTTTGATTTGTTAACGATCAGATTCACTCCAAAAGGTTCAGAAGATGCAGCCTTGATCTCGGCAATTGCTGCACGAAGTTCAGCATCCGTCCGGTAGTTCAAAGCCGGGAAAGCAGCCGTTACGCCATTCTGCAATGCTGCGATTACCATTTTTGTATTTGAGATCAGGAACATAGGGGCCACAAGGATCGGATAATCAATGCCCAGCATATTGTCCAGCGTAGTCGTATTCATTCCTGATTCAGGTTCTAAGTCTTATAAAATTAGACTTTTATTATAAGCCTGCAACTTATTTACTGCGCCAATTGTAGTAACTTTGTAACCTCTTTGGCGTCTATCCGTAAGAGGGTGTAGTTGATGATTTTTTGATTGCAGGCCGGTATTGAAAAAATATTTTTTAGAATACCGTAACCCTCGGGGTTTATTCTGCATCGCATCACAAACACAAAATAAAAATCGGCTATAAGGCTGGAGAAAGATTAACTATGGGCTGGGGCACATTGTATATTTATGGCAAACCTGGATTTGAGCAGGAGGTTTTAGACCAACTTGAGCATTCAAGCATTGGATTTATGCCCGGTTCTGTGTCCGGTGAGCAGAATGTTGCACTTTATTGGGTGGATGAGCGTACCAATATGCGCGATTTCAAGAAGGCTATCGGGAGCGAAATCGTTTTCAAATACAGATTGCGCTTTTTCAGCAGCTTGGAAAGCCTTCATGAGTTTCAGGAGCAGCAAATCAGCTATCATGACAGCTTTACACCCCAGGAACAGGCACTTATCCGGCAAATGAGTCATTGGGATGAAACTCATCCCAATCATCAGCATTACAAGCACAGCGCTTAATGCTTTAGTGCTTCGGGCGATGCCCTGATTTTCCTTTATTATTGTGACCGCCCGGGCGTTTGTTTCCAAAGCGCTTCTTGCCTTTACTCTTGTTTAGCTCCGGGCTGTAAGCCGGCCCTTCGCCTAACGCCTCAGGCAATTTGATTTTCGGAATTTCTTTTCCGATCAGGCTTTCTATGCTGTAAAATTTACGCTGGTCAAGCTGGTTGATAAACGTTATCGCTGTGCCCGTAGTTTCCGCTCGTGCGGTCCTTCCGATGCGGTGTATGTAATCTTCCGGATCTGGCGGCACATCGTAATTGATTACAAGCCCGATCCCGTCAACATCAATCCCACGCGAAAGCACATCGGTGCCGATCAGGATAGCGAGCTGCTTGTTTTTGAACTCACGTAAAATGTTTTCGCGCTCTGCTTGCTCAAGATCCGAGTGGATTGCTTTTGCTTTGATTCCAATGCGGTGAAGTGTCTGATCAAGCTTCTTTACATTTTCCTTGGTTGAAGCAAAGATCAGAATGCTTTTATGATTATCGGTTTTTACAATATGCTTAAGCAATTCAATCTTCTGTGTTTCATGAACAACGTACGCTTGCTGCAAAATACCTTCTGCTGGTTTTGAAATGGCAATGTTAACCGTTTGGGGGTTACGCAGAATCTTATCGGCTAAGGTTCGGATGCGGGGCGGCATGGTGGCCGAGAACAGCAAGGTCTGGCGGTTCTTGGGAAGCTGGTTGATGATCTTTACAATATCATCATAAAAGCCCATGTCGAGCATGCGGTCAGCTTCATCCAATACAAGGTGTTCAAGATGATCAAGTTTGATAGCACCTGTTGCCAGCAGCGAAATCAGCCTTCCGGGTGTTGCGATAACAATATCAGCCCCTTCTTCTAAGGCTCTCTTTTGCACATCCCAGGTTGCGCCATCGCCACCGCCATAAACCGGTATGGAGCTAACGCCCAGGAAATAGGCAAAGCCTTCAATCTGCTGATCGATCTGCTGTGCAAGCTCACGCGTAGGCGCAATTACCAAGGTATTGAGGTGACGCGTTTCCGCGTGAATAATGTTATTCAGGATCGGAAGAATATAAGCCGCGGTTTTACCCGTGCCGGTTTGCGCGCAGGCAATCAAATCTTTCTTTTCAAGAATGATAGGGATAGCCTGTTCCTGTATGGGGGTTGGCTTGGTGTAGCCCATGGAGGACAATCCATCCAGCAGGCGCTCATCGAAATTAAATTGTTGAAATAACAAGGTGGGTTGATTTAGGAGAAACTAAAAAGCCCTGACGGTATCGTCAGGGCTTTTTATGCATGCAAAGAGAATTATCTGGCAACGCGAACGTTAACCGCGTTTAATCCTTTTTTTCCTTCTTTAAGCTCGAATGTGATCTTGTCATTCTCGCGGATCTTGTCAACAAGACCTGAAACGTGTACAAAGTACTCTTTTTCTGTGCCTGCCTCTTTTACGAAACCGAAACCTTTGGCTTCGTTAAAGAATTTTACTGTTCCTTCCATTGTAATAATTGTGATAATTGTGATTTAATAATTCGGTAAAGATACGCAGAATTATTATTTAAGCAACTATCTTATTTACACGGGCTTACGCTGCCTTTTTCAGGCGCTCGCGCTGAAGGCGTACCTTGTTTTTTTCCACAAGGGTCACAATCTTGAGTTTATCCAGCAGGCGGATCACCTGATAGGTCGGGTCAATCTCATGCCAGCGGATACCGCCAAAATTCGCACGGTTGCCATATTTATGGTGATTGTTGTGGTAGCTCTCGCCCATCATCAGGAAATCAACCGGAAGAAAATTCATTGAGGTATCTCCTACCGTAAAATTGCGGTAGCCATACTTGTGGGCAAACCAGTTAATGATCGCTCCGTGGATCGGGCTCATCAGGAACTGCAACGGCAACAACAGCCATAACCACCAATGCGTTGCAAATACAGCGTACACCGACACATAAATGGCACCCCAGAAAATCCGTGACGGCCATGAACGCGCAAACTTATCGAAGGCAGTCCAGTTCGGCACGCCTTCTGTAAAACGCTCGTCCACGAGCATCCTTCCGTTAGCGATATCGGAATAAATGGTTTTGGTTTTCCACATCATGTTCCAGATCGTCTCATCGTATTTGGGAGAATGCGGGTCGTTTTCAGTATCGGCAAATGCATGGTGCATGCGGTGCATAACACCATAGCCGTAGGGGCTTAAATAATTAGAGCCCTGAAATATCCAGGTTAAAACGTAAAACACTTTCTCCGTGCGCTTGCTCATGGTAAATGCCTTGTGAGAAGCATACCGGTGCAGGAAAAAGGTTTGAAAGAACAGCGATAAGTACCAGTGCGCTGCAAAAAAGATCAAAATAACTTCCATGTAACTTAAAATCGTTTAGGTCAACCACAACCCACTTTTGGGCTGAATAACTGTAAGACAAATGTGTCCGGGGTTTGTGACAGGATTCAGTAAAAATTTTATGATTTCTTCACCTCTGACTCAGAAATGTCGTTTTTAAGGTCCTGGATGAAGATTGAAGGGCTTGCGGAACACGCTTTTTTGAAGCTTTCCAGCAGATGATTGTCCGGTAGCTCGAAATGAATTTTTGCTGTAGAATCGCTAAGTTTTTTCTTAGCCCGGCTTAGTAACTGACGGCAATGATCGGCCTTTTTATCAAGCACTTTTTGAATAGCCTCGTAATCGAAATCAAATACTTCCTTCAGCAGATACGCAGCACGTTCTAACGGCTCAAGCTTGGACTGTAAAACTTTAAAAGCGGCAGAAAGCTCAGCTTCCATATCCAAATGCCTGAAATCTGTTTCCTTAAACTTGACGATAAGCTGGGAAAGCTTGCCGGAATCCCAATATTCCTCCTTCTTTTTGCGAAGGGTGTTAAGGTGATTCTTGCAGTTGTTAATAACGGAAGTTATCAGGTATGCTTTTGTGTTCTGAATCTTCGTCTGATCGATGCTTAACCACTTGACAAACGTATCCTGTACGATGTCTTCCGCATCCTGCTTGCAGCGCAAAATGTTATACGCCACGGTGTGGAGCAAGGGATGGTAAAGGGCGATCGCCTGAGCCTGATTCATAAGGTACAAAGGTACCATTTATTTCATGAAAAATCGCAATTTTAAAGGTTTGTAAAGGGTTATTTAAAGGCATATTAGCTCAAAGGAATGAATATGATCTTCACGCATACCATTACCATAACACCCGCGGATATTGACGAAATGAATCACGTAAACAATGTGGTTTATCTCCGTTGGGTACAGGATGCCGCTGCCGCACATTGGGATGCACTTGCCCTTGACGAATTGAAAAGGAAATATGCGTGGGTAGTTCTCCGGCATGAGATCGATTATAAAACTTCGGCAAAGCTTGGCGATTCTGTTAACGCTGAAACGTGGGTAAGCTCATGTGAGGGCGTACGGTCAGTGCGTCATGTTAAGCTGAGCCATGCAGAAACCGGAATTGTGTTTGCCGAAGCAGTGACAACCTGGTGCCTGCTTGACGCTGTTACAAAAAGGCCAAAGCGGATTGATGCCGATATCACGTCAATCTTTAAATGAGTTGAGCAATCGTAATTAGTTACGCAAGATATCTTCCAGATTGCCGGGAAGTTTCCCCTCCCATCGCTTTACTTCCATACCGTTTTGGTCAAACAATATGTAAGTCGGATAGCTATTCACCTGTAAGGCATTTGCCATCAAACCGTACCGATCCCAGATGTTTGACCATACTATTTGCTGCTTTTTCTCCTGGTGGAGATATATGAATGTTTCCAGTCTCGGATCATTCCACAAGGACACAAACTCAAGCTTAGCATTAAGTTCATCGTAAGATTTTCTCAGGTCAGGTATTCCTTTCACGCACGGTCCGCACCAACTACCGGACACATGAACCAATAAGAATTTTTTTGTATCCAGACTAACTTCAACGAAATTTTCTTGGCTGTCGAGTCCAAAAATTCTTTTCAATTTGCCAGCAGAATAAATGTCATCAGAAGGTCTTTGAATGTAGGTTGAAATAACTTGAGTTGACCAGTTATCAATATTCCGCACCTTACTGAGTTCAAGAAGATTCACAAGAACTGTTCGCTCAGTATAATTTTTTAAATTCTGTAGAATTGATTTTGCTTCTAACACCAGAATCGGTTCAAGTGGCCTATCCATACCTGGTTCGTAGGGAAAAAGACTGAATTTGTTACTTGATTCAAAAATCTTATCAAGCTCAATCTGATATTCATCTTTCCCGGAGAATTCAAAATTGTAATTGGCGTCAATCGTTATTTCAATTAAGCTGGTATCCGATGGAACCCAGATCATTGGAAGATATTTCCATTTTGCTGAAGATTTAAGCGGAGATTTAAGCATCATGTAAAAAGCATTTGGATAGCTGTCTAATTCGATCTCATTGGTTCCTGCTACCAGATCAAGTGGAAAAGAGTTTATTTGTTGTAGAAATACCAGGTTTTTAACCTTAGCATCACCTCTTATGATTAATGTAAAAGCACTTGCTTGACTGCAATGCATCAGCATCAATACAAAGAGAAGCATTTTAAAATACGGGATTTTAATGTCCACAGGATTTGGGGTTTGGTACAATGTATTAAAAATCTTTGCAATGATTCCTGCCTTACCATTACTATACAGACAACGTGTCATTTTTTTCGCTCAAAGGAAACATAAACCTCTGAAATAAGCGTTTTTCTGATACTTTACTTCACGATAAACCATATCTTTGAGATTCAACTCCAATACTTATGATTAAGACGTTAACATCATTTTTTGCTATTGTATGTGTCAGTCTGAATATAGCTTCGGCCCAAACTACTGCATACGGAAATTTTAAACTTGTTGACCAGGAGATCATTTACCAGAAAGTATTTGAGCAGGATTCAATCACTCCGGCAAAGCTGGAAGCGTACTACA
>CAZIGG010000028.1:0-32670 GCA_964538575.1 uncultured Roseivirgaceae bacterium | reverse complement strand
ATTTCCCTCCATCACCACCAATTGTGTGATGCTTTTTTCCTGCATCAGGTGCAGGGCTTTTACGGCAAATTCATCCTTCCCAATACTTTTTGGATTTTGGGTCATAATATCCAAAGCCTTTACCGTGCTGATGCTGACATCTTTTTGAAGCATTCTCCTTAAATCCCCGTCTGTAATAATTCCCAGCAATACCCTATCATCCTCCGCAACGGCAGTGCAGCCTAATCGTTTAGACGAGATCTCGAGTATGACATCTTTCAACAAGGCCGTTGGCTTAACGATCGGCAGTTGGTTATTCACAAAAACATCCGACACTTTTAAATACAACTGCTTTCCTAAGGCACCCCCGGGATGATACCTGGCAAAGTCTTCACTCGTAAAATCCCTGAGCTCCAGCAGGCATATGGCAAGCGCATCCCCCAAGGCAATGTGGGCGGTGGTGCTGGTGGTGGGCGCAAGGTTATTCGGGCAAGCTTCCTCACCGATTGTCGCATTCAGCACATAGTCGGCTTGTTGCGCCAGGTATGAATTTACATTACTTACAAGCGCAACAAGTTTCGACCCTCTCCGTTTCAGAAGAGGAACCAGTACTTTAATTTCAGGCGTATTACCACTTTTTGAGAGACAGATGACAATGTCATCCTGCTGAATCATCCCCAAATCGCCATGAATCGCATCCGCAGCATGCATGAATAACGATGGTGTTCCGGTAGAGTTAAGCGTGGCCACAATTTTATTTGCAATAATTGCGCTTTTGCCAATTCCTGTAATGACAACCCGGCCTTTTGCAGAATAAATTTCCTGCACACACGATACAAAGCTATCATCGATGTACCGCGATAATTTTTGTATTGCATCGGACTCATTTTTTAGGACATCCTGTGCAATTTTTTTGATATTTTTTGTTATATTCAATGTTCGTAGAAAATTTAGACTATCCCATATATACAAAGATAAAGATTTGATACTTACTACTGTTAGGAAAAGATTATGATGTTGGTTGAAGAGAAAGATGCGTTGAAATTAAAGCTGAAAGAAGTTTTTGGCTACAGTCAGTTCCGCGGAAACCAGGAAACGGTAATCCGCAACGTACTGGATGGCAAAAACACGTTTGTAATTATGCCCACCGGGGCCGGTAAGTCACTTTGTTATCAATTACCGGCTTTAATGCATGACGGCCTGGCGATTGTCATTTCTCCACTGATCGCACTGATGAAAAATCAGGTTGATCAGCTTAATGCATACGGTGTTAATGCACGCTTTTTAAATTCTACACTTTCAAAAGGCGAAATCACACGCCTGAAAAAGGATTGCATGAACAACATCGTCAAACTGTTGTATGTGGCCCCTGAATCCATGAACAAAGAGGAGAACATTGAGTTCTTAAAGAAAGTAAACGTTGCCTTTGTTGCCATTGATGAAGCACACTGTATCTCGGAATGGGGCCATGACTTCCGCCCGGAGTACAGAAGAATAAAAACAATCATTCAGCAGTTTGGAAGCTTACCAATTGTGGCGTTAACCGCAACGGCAACTCCAAAAGTGCAGCTTGATATCCAGAAGAACTTACAGATGGAAGACGCTGACGTATTCATGTCATCGTTCAACCGGAAGAATTTATACTACGAGGTTCGTCCCAAGAAAGAAACGAAAAAGCAACTGATCCATTTCATGCGCCAGCATAAAGGCAAGTCAGGCATTATCTATTGCTTAAGCCGCAAGAAAGTTGAAGAGATCGCACAATTGCTGGTGGTTAACGGATTTAAAGCCGCTCCGTATCATGCAGGGTTAGAGCCCGATGTCCGGGAAAAGAACCAGGACGATTTCCTGAACGAAGAAACAGATATCATCGTAGCAACCATTGCTTTCGGTATGGGTATCGACAAGCCGGACGTTCGCTTTGTTGTTCACTACGATGTTCCGAAATCGTTGGAAGGATACTACCAGGAAACCGGGCGTTCTGGCCGTGACGGACTGGAAGGCCATTGCCTGATGTTCTACAGTCACAACGACTTGAATAAACTGGAAAAATTCAATAAAGATAAATCGGTACAGGAACGCGAGAATGCCCGAATCCTTTTACAGGAAATGGAATTCTATGCCGAATCGCCTGTTTGCCGCAGAAAGCAATTGCTGCACTACTTCGGTGAAGAGTATACCCAAGACAACTGCGGCATGTGCGACAACTGCGTTCACCCGCGCGAGCGTTTTGATGGAATGGAGTTTGCCATGATGGTGCTTCAGGCGGTTAAACAAACCAACGAGCGTTTTGGATTAGGTCACTTAGTTCATGTACTGCGTGGTGTTGAGGATGAGTACGTAAAAAGCTACGGTCACTTCAGTCTGCCGATTTACGGAAAAGGAAAAGCAGAAGATGCCGATTTCTGGAAATCCGTTATTCGTCAGACGCTGATCTATCAGCTTCTTGAAAAGGATATTGAGAACATCGGGGTTCTTAAAATGTCAGCCCGCGGTGAAGCGTTTTTGAAAAAACCGTTCACGGTTGAAATGGCGCGCGATCATGACTTTACTACCGTAGCAGGAGATGAAGAAGTATCGAGCGAGCGGGCTCCGGCTAACACAAAAGCTTACGATGACAAGCTGTTCGAAATGCTGAAGCAGCTTCGGAAGAAAATGGCGAAGGATAAAGATCTTCCTCCGTTCGTAATCTTCCAGGACCCTTCGCTTGAAGAAATGGCCACCACGTTCCCAACCACCAAGGAAGAACTTGCGCAGGTGAACGGTGTGGGCATGGGCAAGGTGAACAAGTTTGGTAAAGAATTTCTGGAGGTTATACAGAAGTATGTAGATGACAATGATATTGAAACAGCATCCGAAATTGTTGTCAAAACCTCGGTCAATAAGTCAAAAACCAAAATCCTGATCATTCAGCATATTGATAAGAAAATTGACCTGGAAGAAATTGCGCAGACTGCCGGCATAACGTTCAACGAATTGCTGACGGAGATCGAGAACATCAGCTACTCCGGCACCAAGCTGAACCTGAAGTATTACTTAGACGATATTCTCGACAAGAGCAAGCAGGACGATATTCATGATTATTTTATGAATGCCGATACGGACAGCCTGGAGGAAGCGTTAAATGATCAAAGCCTCGCGGATTATTCGGAAGAGGACATCCGCCTGGTGCGCGTTCAGTTCATGAGCGAGCACGCGCATTAAAAAGTTTACAGGTTTAAAATCAGAAAGTCACCTTAAAGTCGGGGTGACTTTTTTATTTAACACTATCTTTGCACTCTTATGAACATCCTCATCATTGGAAATGGCGGCCGTGAACATGCGTTCGCCTGGAAACTCAGGCAAAGCAAGCAATGCGATAAGCTGTTTGTGGCGCCCGGCAATGCCGGAACTGCAACAGTAGCTGAAAATGTAGCGATTGCGGTTGACGACTTTAAAGCCTTGGGCAATTTCTGCCTTGAGAATACGATTGAACTTATTGTCGTGGGGCCGGAAGTTCCGCTGGTAAAAGGCATCCGCGATTATTTTGAAAGCGATCCTTCTTTAAAAAATATTGCCATGGTTGGTCCGGGAAAAACCGGGGCACAACTGGAGGGCAGCAAGGATTTCTCCAAGCAGTTTATGGTACGCAACAACGTGCCGACTGCAAAAGCAAAAACTTTCTTCCCGGAAACGGTTAACGAATCGTTTACCTACATCGATGCATGTACTCCGCCTGTCGTATTAAAAGCTGACGGGCTTGCAGCCGGAAAGGGCGTGATCATTACGAATGATAAAGAAGAAGCCAGGTCGGTGATCCGGGAAATGCTGGTCGGCAAAAAATTTGGCGAGGCCAGTGCAAAAGTATTGATCGAGGAATTTTTAGACGGTATTGAGGTTTCAGTTTTCGTGCTGACGGATGGAAAAGATTACGTGATCCTGCCGGAAGCAAAAGATTACAAGCGCATTGGCGATAACGATACGGGTCCGAACACGGGGGGCATGGGTGCCGTATCACCGGTAGTGTTTGCCGATAAAGTTTTTTTAAAGAAAGTCGAAGATCAGGTTATCAAGCCGACTATTGACGGACTTAACAAAGAAGGCATCCCGTACAAAGGATTCATCTTTATCGGGCTGATGAGTGTTAAGGGCGAGCCGTACGTAATTGAGTATAACGCCCGCATGGGCGATCCGGAAACCCAGGCCGTGCTGCCGCGCATTAAGAGTGATTTAGTGACTTTATTATCTGCAGCAGGGAAAGGTGAACTGGCAACTGTTACCCTTGAAACGGATACCCAATATGCTGTAACACTCTCGATGGTTTCAGGCGGATACCCGGGCGACTATGCAAAAGGAAAAGTCATTACCGGACTGGATAAGGTTTCGGAAACGGTTGCCTTTCATGCCGGAACTAAAAACAGTCAGAATTCAGTAGTTACGGATGGCGGAAGGGTGATCTCCATGATGGCCCTGGGGCCTGATCTGGCATCCGCACGCGAAAAAGCTTACCGCGGGGCTTCTCTCCTTGCGTGGGAAGGCCTTTATTTTAGGCAAGATATTGGACTGGATTTATTAACTTTAGAATCTGAAAGAAGCCGTCATGGTAATTAAGATTTCCAGAAAAGCATCGTCAACCAAAATTCAGCAGGAGCTGAAAAAACTTTCCAGAAAAACTGTTAAACAGGGCTTTAATGCCAAAAAGTATTTCGGAAAGTTGGTAAGAGGCCTGGATGGAGATGACTATCAAAAGAAGGTCCGAAATGAATGGAGTTGACCTTTTCGTTGATACGAACGTTTTAATTAACCTGGCCGAAGGAAGAAGTGGAGTAGATCAATACCTGGAAAGCAATAATCTTTTTGTTTCCGTTGTATCGGAAATAGAACTGTTAGGCTGGCATAAAATAACAACATCTCAAAAGAACTATTTTAAGAGTTTGTTGAATGACTGTTCAGTAGTGGGCATTACCAATCCTGTTAAGGAACTATCAATCCAGCTTAAGCAGAAACATAAAGTAAAGCTTCCCGATGCCATCATTGCGGCAAGCGCATTGCACCTTGGCACTCCTCTTCTCACATTCGATAAGGGCTTTGAAAAATTTAAAGATTTGGACCTTATTGTGATTTATTAATATGGGTTGCTCGTGCGGAACATCAAAAAGCGGCAAAACTGCCGGCTGTAAAAATAATGGCGCCTGCCAGACAGGCGGCTGTAATAAAATGAACGTGTTCGACTGGTTGTCGAACATGGATATGCCCACAAGCTCAGCATTCGAAATTGTTGAGGTCCGGTTCAAGAACGGCCGGAAAGAATTTTTCAGGAACACGGAAAGGTTCGATCTCACCACAGGCGATGCCGTGGTAGTGGAAGTGCCGAATGGCCATCACATTGGTCATGTGTCGATGCAGGGCGAGCTTGTTCGCCTGCAGATGCAGAAGAAAAAAGTAGCCAACGACCATGAAATCAAAAAGATCTACCGGCTGGCGCATCAGAAAGATCTTGAAAAGCTCGAAGAAGTAAAGAAACGGGAAAATCCAACACTTTATCGTACGCGCGAAATTCTGCGTGAGACCAGGCTGGCCATGAAACTGTCGGACATAGAATACCAGGCCGACAATACAAAAGCAACATTCTTTTATTCAGCCGATGATCGTGTGGATTTTCGTGAGCTGATTAAGCGTTTAGCGACTGAGTTCAGGATTCGTGTAGAGATGCGTCAGATCAGCCTGCGCCAGGAAGCCGGAAGACTTGGCGGTATCGGGGTTTGTGGTCGCGAACTTTGCTGCTCAACGTGGCTAACCGATTTTAAAAATGTGGCTACCAGCGCTGCGCGTTATCAGAACCTGTCGCTCAATCCAAGCAAACTTTCCGGGCAATGCGGCCGGCTAAAATGCTGTTTGAATTATGAGCTTGAAACGTACATGGAGGCATTACAGGATATTCCTAAAATTGAAACTCCCTTACTAACGGAAGCCGGAGAAGCCAGGCTTCAGAAGACCGACATCTTCCGGAAGATTATGTGGTTTGGTTTCAATGAAGAGAATACCTGGTATCCCCTGAACGTGGAGCGGGTAAACCAAATCCTGGAGCTGAACCGTGCCGGTAAAAAGCCTGCAAACCTCCAGGACGATGTGCTGGCGGAAAAAATCCCGGTTCAAAAACTGAACAGCGATCTGGCCCAAATGGATGAGAAGTTCAGGGACAAGTCCAAAAACAAGAAGAAGAAAAAGAAGAAGCGCGACAACAGGCCACAGGGTGAGGGAACCCAGAACCCGAATCAAAACCCTAACAGGAATCAGGGGCAGGGACAAAATCCAGGAAGAAATCAGCAAGGGCAGAATCCGAACCGAAACCAGGGACAAGGGCAAAACCCGAACCGGAACCAGCAAGGGCAAAACCCTAACCGGAATAAGCCGAATCCAAACCAGGGTCAGAACCGGAACCAGAATCCTAACCAGAACAGGAACCGGAATCAGAATAATCCGAACCGGAATCAAAACAACCCGAACCGAAACCAAAATCCTGACACCGATCAGCCGCGCAACGATTCATGAGAGTTACGTTAATTTTTTTATTGGCATTGCTGGCCTGGAGCTGCGACAGCAACCGGCTTTATGAAAAAAATCACGACTTTAAAAACCGTGCCTGGTTATCGAACGACAACCCGGGGTTTGATTTTGAAGTAAGCGATACGGTGAAAACGTATAATCTTTACTGTAACATCCGTAACTCAGTTGCCTATCCCTACTCGAGAATTTTCATCAACTATTCATTACAGGATTCTTCCGGAACATCCTTATCCAAAAACATGATCAGTGCATTTCTGTTCGAAGAAAAAACCGGTAAGCCGTTAGGCAGCAGCGGACTGGGTGATGTGTACGACCAACGGGTTTCGGTTCTAAAGAATTATCAGTTTAAAACACCGGGAACGTACAGCATAAAATTCGGGCAATTCATGCGCACCGACACCCTTGCGGGAATACTGGCTGTAGGCTTCCGTCTGGAGGCTGCTGCTAACGATTAAGCATAAAAAAGAAAAAAATAATCCGGCCTTTCGAGCCGGACTATTTAAGAATTTCAATTTAAAATCTTCGCTTAGTTATCATTCTTCTTCGAGAAATCAACCAGCACCGGGGTACCGATACACAGCGAAGAATACGTACCGATTAATACCCCGATCAGCATCGCGAACGTAAAGCCTTTAATGGTTTCACCTCCAAACAGGAACAGGATAATGATTACGAATATGGTTGACATACCGGTAATCAAGGTCCGGCTTAGCGTGTCGTTCAAGGCACGGTTAACTACGGATGGCGTGTCTTCATCGCTCCGCTTGTTGGCAAGGAACTCACGCACGCGGTCAAACACCACCACGCTGTCGTTAATGGAGTAACCAATAACGGTCAGGATCGCGGCAATAAATGCCTGGTCAATTTCTAATGAGAACGGCATAATGTTTTCCAGCAGGATAAAGATCGAAAGCACCATCAGCACCGTGTGCACAAGGCTGATCATGGTGCCCATGGCAAACTGCCACCTGCGGAACCGGATTAAAATGTACAGGAACATCAGCACAACTGCTACGGTCAGCGACTTAATCGCTGAGATTTTGGTGTCACTCGCGATGGTTGGCCCTACTTTAATGGGACTTAACACCGTAGATTTATTTCCTTCAAATTTGCTGAGCCCGGCTTCAAGATGTTCTTCTGCCTGCAGGGTAGCGGTTTCGGAATCGTCTTCAATCAGGTAATCGGTTGTAATTTTGTAACGCTGCGTTGAACCATAGGTCTTAACTTCCGGTACTGAACCAAAGTCAGCCTCAAGGTTTGTGCGAATAGCAGCGGCTTCAACCGGCTTTTCAAATTCAACGATATAGCTTCTGCCGCCTTTAAAGTCAACACCGTAGTTCAATCCTTTCATTGCCAATCCTACCATACCGGCAACAATTACCGATAATGAAACTGCGTAGTAAATCTTACGGTTACCAATGAAGTTGATGCTGATGGAACGGAACAGGTTTTTAGACCATGCTTGTGAGAAGCTGACCGTCTTTTTTCTTTTGATCATCCCTTCAAACAAAACGCGGGTAAAGAATACCGAAGTAAAGAATGAGCAAAGGATACCGATAACCAGCGTTACGGCAAATCCGTAAATCAATCCGGAACCGAATATCAGCAACACTGCACCTTTGATCAGGGTGGTAACGTTGGAGTCGATAATCGCAGAGAACGCGTTTTTATAACCCGCGCGCACCGATGAGGTAAAATCCTTTCCGGTTGCCAGGTCTTCTTTCACCCGTTCGTTAATCAGTACGTTTGCATCCACGGCAATGGCTAAGGAAAGCAAAATACCTGCAATACCCGGAAGGGTAAGGGATGCATTCAACGATGCCAGCACACCCAGCAGGAAAATCAGGTTAAGAATAACCGCGAGATCGGCCACCCAGCCCGCGCTGCTGTACACAACAAACATGAAGATGATGATTACAATAAAGCCCGCCACAATGGAGATCAATCCGTTGGTAATGGCTTCCTGGCCGAGTGTGGATCCCACGGAAGTAAACTCAACAATGCGCGTAGGCGCAGGAAGTGAGCCCGCTTTAAGAACACTGGCTAAATCTTTTGCTTCCTCTGTAGTAAAATTTCCGGCAATAACTGAGCTGCCGTTAGGGATTTCCGTATTTACAGAAGGCGCTGAATACACATAGTTATCCATTACAATCGCAATGCGTGATCTTTTCTGCGCAGCATCGCGTGTCCACTTTGCCCATTCTCGTGTTCCCTTTGCGTTCATGCGCATGAACACTGCAGGGCGGGTCTTTTCATCCAGGTCATTATGGGCGTTGATGATAACTTCACCGGTTAATCGCGGAATGCCGTTTCTTCCTACATCCAGGAAATTAAGCTCAAGCGATTCGCCCATATTGTAAGCGTTATCGGCTTTGTTAGCCCAGTATACCGCTACGTTGCGCGGAAGCAATGCTTTTATATCAGCCCGTCTGAAGATCTCGTTGATTTCCGCGGTGTCTTTCAACTCGTACCGAAATAAACCCTGGGGCTTGCTTAACGCAAACAACGGTGAAACACCGAGGTTCTGAAGGGAGTCTAATCCGTTTTTCGCACTGTCAACTGCACTGCTAAGTTGACGCTGAAGATCAGTAGCAGCAGTATCAGCCGGGCTGGCAAGCTGCTTAGCCAGGTCCGCCTTGCCTTCCGGGGTAACGGAAGATGCCGCTTTACTTTTTTGTTCCTTTACAAGCAGCTCGTTGATCGCCAGGAAGGATGAGTTCAGCGTATTGGGTTCTACTACATCCCAGAATTCAAGACGTGCCGCTCCCTGCAATAACTTACGAACACGTTGCGGGTTTTCTGCACCCGGGATTTCAACCTGGATGCGTTCTGTACCAATGAGGCGCTGAATGTTTGGTTGTGATGTTCCAAACTGATCCAAACGATTGCTCAGAATCGTGTATGAACGATCGATGGCTTGCTCAACTTCTTTATTAACAACTTTTACAACATCATCGTCCGTATCCTGAAGACTGATGCGGTCACGCGTTGATGCATTGGCAAAAATGGAAGCGAATTTTCTTTCCGGGTAATCCTTTTTGAAATTAGCAAAGAAGAGATCGGCAAACGCTTTCTGGCTTGTCTTGTGCTGAACAATTGTTTTGTTAAGTGTTTTTACAAAAGCTGAATCCGTTGAGTTTCCGGAAAGCCCGCGAATAATGTCTATCGGAGAAACTTCCAGCGTTACGTGCATACCGCCCTGCAGGTCAAGGCCCAGGCTGATCTCGCTGTTTTTAACTTCTTTGTAGGTGTATTCCTTCAGGCCAAGCATGTTGTATACAGGCTTGTTCCAGACTGAATCCAGGTATCGTTGTTTTTTAATAAGGTCTACTTCACCGTTGGTTGTTGTGGCGTACTCAACAGCATCTTTCTGTACGCTGCGCGATATTAATGTGAACGACAGGTAATAAAAGCACAGTATTGAAATAACGACCGTTAGCGTAACGACTAATCCTTTGTTTTGCATGATTAAAATTTTATTGAATGGTTAAAGATCAAATTTGTCCTGACGCGGTTGCGTAAGACGGTTACCGGGACCGATAAAAAATCAGGGTGCGTTTGGGGCAATGATAAACCTGAACAGCGTTTGGAATAACCTGTTCGTCAGTGGGGGTGTTTCTATTGCAGCTTGTTCGGCTTTCGGTTCAAGAAGCATTTCCAGCACAAACGATAACCCATCGCTTATCTGGATATTCGAAACAGATGCAATGGTGTTGGAAGGGATAGCGATGTAGGCTTCATGGCCTGTTTCCTTACCGGTTTCGCTGGCTGGTGATTGCTTTTGATGCTGCGTTTCGGCCTCTTTTTGGCAGTAGGTGGCAGCCTGAAAATAGAAAAGCTGGGAAAATACAACTAAGCAGGCTGTAGCAATTCCGGCAGCAAGGGTTAAAAAGCGATATTTTCCTAAGGTTTTCAACGGGCTACAAAAGTATGGAAATACTCAAGAAATGAAAGCCTGTATAAAAAAAATTAGCCGTTAATCTTGGCTTTAATGGCTAAGGTAAGAAAATCGAGCGCCCGGTTAAAATGGCTGTTATTCGGTATTACAATGTCAGCCCGGTGCTTGAGCGGCTTGATGAGAGTTTCATAAACAGGCATTACGTGATTTTCATACCGGTACAAAACATCTTCCAGGTCATAGCCGCGTTCTTCATTGTCGCGCTTGATCCTGCGGCTGAGCTTAACATGATCTTTTGCTTCAATGAATATTTTCAGATCCAGCTCCCGTTCGATGTCCGGAAAATACTGAACGAATAATCCTTCTACAATGATTACAGGAGCGGGTTTGAACTCAAGAATTTTAGGCGTGACGCTGGGATTATTGAACGTATATTCCTTTTTCTTAAGAACCTCTCCCCTTTTTAATGTTTGGATATCAAGCTGAAACTGCCTGTGATCGATCGATTCGGGCAGGTCAAAGTTTTTTATGCCCCGTTCATCATGCTGCTGCATTTCCCGCGGATGGTAATAGTGATCCTGCGAGATCAGGCACAACTCATCGCTGGTAAAGCGGCTTTCGAGATTTTTCAGGAAAAAAGTTTTGCCCGAACCGCTTCCCCCGGTAATGCCAATGGTGAAAGGTTTTGTCATGTGTATTTCTCCCGGAGAAAATTAACGAGTTTTTTAACAGCAAGCGCCCGGTGACTGATTAAATTTTTTTCTACCAAGTCCATTTCTGCAAAGGTTTTATCCGATCCGTCAGGCTTAAATACGGGATCATACCCAAAGCCTTTTGAGCCTTTTCGAACTTCAACAATTGTTCCGTTTACAATCCCCTCAAAGCTTCTTACTTCACCTTCATCGATCCACGAAATTACGGTTTTAAATCGCGCCCTTCTGTCGCTTTTTGTTGCCAGCCTGGAAAGCAAGAGCTCAATATTATCATGGTCACTCCGATGCTCACCTGCCTGCCCGACTACGCCATTCAGGCGGGCAAATCGCGCGGAGAAAACACCCGGTTCACCGTTCAGCGAATCAACCTCAAGCCCGGTATCGTCCGCAAAGCAAGGAACGAGGTAGCGATCAAAAACGTACCGGGCTTTTTGCAATGCATTGCCTTCAAGGGTGGGTTGTGTTTCGGGTAATTCCTCCGTGCAGCCTATATCTTTTAAATTTTTAAGCACGAAAAAGGGCCCAAGCAGGGCCCTGATTTCTTCGGTCTTGTGAATGTTATTTGTTGCGAAGCAAAGTGTTTTCATTGCAGATTGGGTATTACCTCCAGAAGCTCAACATCAAAAACTAAAACAGAGTTTGGAGGAATACCTTCGGAAGATGAAGACCCATAGCCTAAGGCTGACGGAATGTAAAACGTAGCCTTATCGCCCGGATGCATAATCTGTAAGCCTATAATTAAGCCGTGGATATAGTTCACAACCATGCTGCTAAAAACGTTTACCGGGCCCTGTTCAATATTCTCAGCGAAAACTGCCCCTCCCAATACACGGCCGGTATATTTAACCCGCACCTGATCGTACAATGCAGGAGCAATCCCTGACCCGATAGGCTGAAGAATATAACTCATTCCGCTTGGATGATTAACTACATTCGGAACAGCTTCCAGTGCAGCATTAATTTTACCGCTATCGATTATTCGCTGAGCATTTTCATCCGCTGTGTTTATAACCAAAAGCTCGAGATCAAATACCAGGATTGCATTGCCCGGAATTGAACCTTTACCGCTGGGCCCATACGCTAAACCCGATGGAATATAAACAGTAGCCTTGGTACCTTCTGTCATCATGGCTAAGGCAAGCTTCCAGCCATGTATCACTTCGGTTGTAAGTGTAAAGGTGATAGAACTTGCCTCAAACTGTTTCCCGTTTGAAAAAAATCTGCCCGAGTACTTTACGTGGATGAGGTTTGCAAGTGTTGGCGGAATTTCGCCCTCACCCTGCTCGGTTATTACCATGCGAATTCCGGAAGCATCCTTAACGATAATGTCAGTTGGATCTGTCGGGGGGTTAGCTGCCAGGTAAGCATCAATCTTCGCGATCTCTTCCTGCATCC
Source organism: uncultured Roseivirgaceae bacterium (assembly GCA_964538575.1). Classification (GTDB taxonomy): domain Bacteria; phylum Bacteroidota; class Bacteroidia; order Cytophagales; family Cyclobacteriaceae; genus UBA2336. Next base: position 20,139 of record CAZIGG010000028.1, on the reverse strand, counting down.
GCTGGTAACTAGTGATACTGTCATCACTCAGGCACGATCCTAACGTCAGACTAATTCCCACCAGCAAGATCACACTACTTAATACTCTGCTTTTCATCTTTTTTGTCTTTTAAATCCACCACTTCCAGGTCAAAAATGAGCACTTCATTTGGCTTAATGATCTCACTTTGCTGCCGTGGGCCATAGGCCATTCCGGAAGGAACAAAGATCGTAGCTTTTGCACCCTTATTCATAACCTTTAACGCCTCATGCCATCCCATTATTACCTGGCTGCGGTCAATCGTAACCTCATAAGGTCCGTACGGCATATATTGTTCACGCTGAGGGTTATACAATCCCTTTTCCATAGCGACAGTCTTAATACTTGTATCAAAGTATACGCCCTCCAGTGTATATCCCGCATAATCTACTTTTACAAATTGTCCGGATTTTCCGTTTTCGCCTTTTCCGGGTCTGGTAATTATATAATACAAACCTGATTCGGTTTTTTGAGCAACAATGTTGTTTTTAGCCAGGTATGCTTCGATGGCAACTGAATCTTTCGCTGCCTGAACTTTCTGTTTCTTCATGTAAAAATTACGCTGGTACGTCATGAAGGAATCCTGAGTCATTGTCTGCTCAGCTTTTATCTGATAAGTGAATACCAGCGTTGAGTCAAATTGAGGAGGTATTGGCTGCTTTACAATGTCTTTGAAGAAATCTTTGATCGAGATGTTTAAAATGATACTATCCCCAGGCGTTATCATCCGCAGCATCTGCGTCATGCCGTCTTCCCGTTTCATGCCTGCTGTATCGGGCATGATGATGTAGGGCGGAAAATCTGTTTCGTACGTGCTGCGCCAAACAGAATCTTTAGAGTCTTTAAAAACAAAATTGAACAAGAGTACATCCCCTACCTTTACCGGTACGCCTGTACCTTCTTTTACTACATTAAATTTCAGGCCGCTCGGGGTTTCTCTTTCCGATTTGTTGCAGGCTACACATAACACGAGCAATAACCCGATCAGCATTTTTGTAATTCTCATAATTGATTATTTATAAAATTTATTAGTCTTGATTTAATTGATTTTTATATTCAGGTAAAATTGATAAAAACTTTTCCACCGTTTGATCCAGCGTAAGCGGTGAGCTTCCGCCCGAAGCGTTTCTGTGACCCCCACCCTCGAAATGCGTGCGCGCCATTTCATTAACCGAAAAATTACCCAATGACCGTAACGAAAGCTTAACGTTGTCTTTGCGTTCGTGAATCATCACAGACAGCTTAATGCCCTTTATGGACAAGCCATAGTTTACAAATCCCTCTGTGTCTCCGGTTTGCGAACCAAAGCGTTTTAGCTCTTCCGCTGAAAGCGTCATGTAAGCGGTTTTGTATTCCGGCAATACTTTTAATTTCTCACTCAATACAAAGCCCATGAGGCGTAAACGTTCAAGAGTATTGGTATCATAAATAAGCTTTGAAACTTTTGTCGGGTTAGCGCCCAGGCGAACCAACGCAGCGGCAACCTGAAATTCTTCATAGCGGGTATTCGAGTGGCGAAAGCCGCCTGTATCGGTCATCAACCCTGCATACAAACAGTCTGCAATGTCTGCATCAATCAGGTGTTCATCGCCCAACTCACAAATCAGGTTGAAGATTAATTCGGCCGTTGATGCCGACTGCACATCCCATTTCACAAACTCGGCAAAATCTTCGGGCTGCAAATGATGGTCGATCAGTACCTTTTTTCCGGGAGCATTCCGCACAACTTCGGTGAGGTCCTCTATCCTGTTAAGGGCTGAAAAATCCAGGCAAAAAATGATCTCTGCCTGGTTAATCTTATCGGAAATAACCAATTCGTTTCTCTTTTCGAGCGCCAGCACTTCATTATGACCCGGCATCCAATGCAAAAATTCGGGGTAATCGCTGGGCGTAACTACCGTTACGGAATGACCCTTCTTTTTCAAATACCCGCTCAGGCCTAAGGATGACCCCAGCGCATCAGCATCCGGCTTGTGATGGGTAACAATCACGACTTTGCGTGTTTGACCCATAAAGTCCTTAAATGGTTGGATATTTTGCATTTATGCGATTCGAGGGGGCAAAAATAATCATCTGGATTAAAGGATTTCAGGATTCTCAGGATTGCGTGTAGATTATTTAGCAGGATTATGCCGGGAAAAGCTATTTTTGCCCGCGAATTAGAAAAAATCCTAAAGAAATGGCCGGAAACAGAACATTTACCATGATTAAGCCCGATGCGGTTGGCGCGGGAAATTCAGGTGCGATAATTAAAATGATTGAAGAAGCAGGGTTTCGCATTGTAGCGATGAAAAAGACCCAGCTTACCAAGGAGCGCGCGGGACAGTTTTATGAGGTTCATAAGGCGCGTCCGTTTTATAACGACCTCACGGCATACATATCAACCGGGTTCATTATCCCGATGATCCTGGAGAAAGACAACGCGGTTGAAGATTTTCGCAAGCTGATCGGTGCGACTGATCCGTCAAAAGCAGAAAAAGGCACGATCCGTAATTTGTTTGCCAAGTCAATTGATGCAAATGCCATTCACGGTTCAGACAGTGATGAGAATGCGGTTATCGAAGGCAGCTTCTTCTTTTCGAAGCTTGAGCAGTATTAAAAATAAGCAGGCAGTAGGCAATCAAGCAATAGGCAAATGCTGCCTCCGCCTACTGCTACTTTCTGAAAGTAAATAGAAATTTTACTCCGCTACTTTTTCCAAAGGTTGTTAGGATACTCGCCTTTATTAACGAGCTCTTTGATCCTGCCTGACACTTCGTCTTTATCCTCTTTGTAGGTAACACCGAACCAGATATCGCCTCCGCCTAAGATTTTTACTTTACCCAGGTCTTGCCTGATCATTTCGTTACCGATGATGGGGATAAAAAATTCAGCTTTCGGTTCCTTTCCTTTTTCCTGTAGAAACTGAACGAAAAAATTTTCGATCAGCGGGAAAATGGTTTCGTGAAATCCCCAGAAGTTCATCGAAGTTGGGGTGTTCGGATCCATCACAATATCACCGTCTTTTTCTTTTGCGATAATTTTTCCATTTTCTTTTACAATCGTGGTGCGTTCAACAACCGATTTCAAATAACCGTTTGCATCCTGCTCCCCGCAGCCGCGCGATACGCTTCCGTTATCCGACAGTACATTCTTTAATGTATAGCCTACCATCGCATGCGCGCCCTTTGTATTTCCATTGAAAAAGTTTGCAACGGATTCAAATGCCGCCCGGCCATAAAAATCATCGGCATTGATTACGGCAAACGGTTCATGAATCACATCCTGGGCAACCAGCACCGCGTGTGCAGTTCCCCAGGGTTTAGCTCGCTCGGGATTTTGAAATTCTTTTGGAACCTTCGTATCAAGCGCCTGGATCACAAACTCAACCTTAACTTTTCCCTCCAGTCGGGGCAGGAACATTTCCTTAACCGTGTCTTTAATTTCCTCCCGGACAATAAAAACAACTTTTGTAAACCCTGCACGGATGGCATCGAAGAGCGAATAATCCATGATCGTTTCCCCGCTTGGCCCGAAACCGTCAATCTGTTTGATTCCGCCATAGCGGCTTCCCATTCCGGCTGCCAGCACGAGCAGCGTTAAGTCTTTTTTATTGCTCATAATCAATCTGTAAAACTGTTTCGCTAAGTTGCTACAAATCTTTTGCTATGCAAAACACTTCCCGTCAGTACATTCAGTCGGTTTCGATTATCGGTATTTTGTTTTTCATTTTCGGCTTTGTAACGTGGTTAAACGGCCCGCTCATCCAGTTTGTAAAACTTGCCTTTGATCTGGATACCGATTCGAAAGCATTTTGGGTAACTACCGCCTTCTACATGGCGTATTTTTTCCTCGCACTCCCCTCCTCCTGGATTCTCGAAAAAACCGGGATGAAAAAAGGAATGGCATTGGGCCTCCTCGTAATGGCGTTTGGTACATTCATCTTCGGGCACTTCGCAACGGAAAGAAATTATACGATCTCTTTAGTTGGACTTTTTATTATTGGCTCAGGATTATCACTATTACAAACTGCCTGCAATCCATACATCAGCATCATCGGCCCGATTGAAAGCGCTGCACAACGCATCAGCGTGATGGGCATCTGCAATAAAGTTGCCGGGATTCTGAGTCCGATTGTATTGGGGGCTTTTGTTTTAAAAGATGTGAGTTCACTTGAGGAGAAAGTTAAAGGTGCAGCGAATCCCGCTGCGCGTGAAGAAATTCTAAATCAGTTTGCCTCCACGATTTATCTGCCTTACATGGTCATGGCGTTAATCCTGGTTGTGCTGGCGTTCTGGATTACAAAATCCGCATTACCGGAAATCAAGGCATCGGAAGTAAACGCGGAGTCGGTTGGAAGTGCAGCAAAAAATAAAACGAGCATCTTTCAGTTCACCTACCTGCTGCTCGGTGCGTTTTGCATTTTTGTTTATGTTGGGGTTGAGGTGATGGCAGGCGATGCCATCGGCACGTATGGAAAAGGATTTGACATTTCTTCCGATCAAACGAAATACTTCACCTCCTTCACACTTATCGCGATGCTGGCAGGTTATGTAATCGGATTGTTTACGATTCCAAAATTCATCTCTCAGCAAACCGCATTAAAAATTTCTGCGTGGCTTGGAGTAATTTTTACAGCAGCCGCGCTGGTAACACACGGTTATATTTCGGTCGCGTTTGTTGCCGCGCTGGGGTTAGCCAATGCACTGATGTGGCCTGCTATCTGGCCGCTGGCTATTGAAGGGCTGGGGAAATTTACCGAACGCGGATCTGCATTTTTGATTATGGGTATTGCGGGCGGGGCGATAATTCCGAAAATCTTTGCCAGCCTGAAAGACCAGTACGATTTTCAATGGACATTTTTCCTGATTATGCTGCCTTGTTATCTGTATATCCTGTATTTCTCTATAAAAGGACACAAGCTTGGAAAAGGTTAACAACAGCATGTTTAAGCTATTCAGAACTTTATTTCTGTCAATAGTAAGTTTGTCGGCATGCGCACAATCATCGTTTGATGTTGTGCCGCTGGGAATAAAGGGTGGTGTTGATGAAAGTAACCTGTCTTCATACGCACTCGCAGCCGGTGGAACAAAAAATTATGTCTGCCTCGATGCCGGAACGTTACATGCCGGCATTCAACGCGCCATTGATCAAAAGGTTTGGGATGGAGACGCAACATATTTTCTGCGAAAGAATATTAAAGGTTATCTCATTTCACATCCGCATTTCGATCATGTTGCCGGGTTGATTATCAATTCACCGGAAGATTCTTCTAAATTTATTTACGGAACGGAAAGTTGCCTGAACGTTTTACAGGAAAAACACTTCAACTGGAAAAGCTGGGCCAACTTTGGCAACGAAGGCGAAAAACCAACGCTGAATAAATATACTTATCAAACGCTTATTCCGGGCAAAGAAACTGCGTTAAACAATACTTCACTTTTTGTTACTCCTTATTTACTCAGTCATGTTTCACCGAATGAAAGCACTGCATTTTTGATCAGGCATAAGAACAATTATCTTTTGTATTTAGGCGATACTGGCGCAGACTCCATTGAAAAATCAACGCGACTATTACAACTCTGGAAGGTTGTTGCTCCGCTTATCCGCGATAAAAAATTAAAAGGAATATTTATTGAGGTTTCCTTCAGCAACGAACAGTCCGAAAGTTCCTTATTCGGTCATCTAACGCCTAAGCTTCTAATGGATGAATTCAATGTGCTCGGTTCTGTTTGCGGAAAAGGGGCTTTGAAAGATTTTCCGGTTGTGATCACCCACATGAAACCTTATAAAAATCGTGAGGAGATTATTAAAGCTGAGTTGCAAAAGCTTAATACGATGAAGGTTAAGCTGATTTTTCCCGAGCAGGGGAAGTTGTTGGAATTTTAGTGAAGCTATTTCTCGTTTTTAACAAAATATTTTCCGGATCGTCTGCACACAGTCTCACGGTAATTGTCAGCTTGTGTCAGAGGCCAAATCACCTGCCGATCAGGTCCATTGAGTATAGCTCACTATTACATAAATTAGGCATCACAACGCTATGAGCAACACGGCATTGACTTTAAAACAATTTAACGCATGAAACAGGAACAAGTAGAAAAACTCTTTTCGCAATTTGAGCATGCCTGCTATGATTTTAAGGGGATTGAATGCTGGAGTGCACGCGAGCTTCAGGTAATTTTTAATTATACGGAATGGCGCAATTTTTTGAAAGTAGTCGAAAAGGCGAAAGCAGCTTGTCAGAACGCAGGAATCCTGGAATCTGATCATTTTGTTGAGGTCAACAAAATGATCGACCTTGCTAAAGGAGCACAACGGGAAATCGAAGATATCGCCCTTACGCGTTATGCGTGTTATCTTATCGCGCAAAACGGAGATTCAAATAAACCCGAAATTGCTTTTGCCCAAACATATTTTGCAGTACAAACACGAAAGCAGGAAATTATTGAACAACGGCTGCTTGATGTGGCGCGGGTAACGGCACGCGAAAAGTTATCAAAATCAGAGAAAAAGCTTTCTGGTATAATTTACCAACGCGGAGTAAACGAAAAAGATTTCGGCATCATTCGCAGCAAAGGAGATCAGGCTTTGTTTGGAGGTTTCAGTACGGGTGACATGAAGAAAAAGATGCTTGTGCCTGACACACGACCACTAGCTGATTTTCTGCCTACACTTACCCTGAAAGCAAAAGATTTTGCAACTGAACTAACAAGTCACAACGTAACAGAGAAAGATCTGAAGGGAAGTGAAAAAATTTCAAAGGAACATATTGACAATAATTTGGCAGTGCGCAAGATGCTAATCGAACGTGGTGTCCGTCCTGAACAATTACCACCAGCCGAAGATGTAAAAAAAGTACAGCGTAGATTGGAAAGTGAGGAGAAGAACTTGTTGAAAGGAGCTAAAAGAAGAAAAAAGAAATGAAATCTGCCCTTGCACAGGAAGTATCGAAACTGAAGACAGCCGTTAAAAGCAGCAATATTACAAAGTCCGGCAAGAAGACGCAGCGATAGATATGTTCGGTATAGTTATTCTAATTCGAAAGAATCAAATCAACCGCCTGTTTAATAATCTTCTCCCGTTGCTCCCAGTTTCCGCGAACGGTGATGAAATTAATTTTCCTCCGGTCAAGCTCTTCCTTAAAAATTGCCTGCATTCTTTTCCGATCCGCCTCGGCTCCGAGGTCGCGCACGCCATCACTTACCCAGGGAACATCGATCTCAAAAAAGAAATACAAATCATACGAAATCATCTTTTCAAATTCGTACAGCACAGGCGGAACCACTTTCAGGTATTCGCGGGAGTAGATTTGGGTAGTGATTACATCGGTATCGCAAAAGAGAATTTTATTGGCCTTTCGCGCTTGTTGAAACACGCGTGCCGTTTGCTCCCGGCCAATGGCAATAATATCCTCCCGGTTAAACTTGTTACCGGTGATCATTTCGCGCGAAACCTCCGGAACAAATTCGGTTTGATACTCCGCGGCTAATTTTTCAGCCATGAAGGACTTCCCGGTACTTTCAGGTCCATAGAAACAAATCAACTTAACGGAATCAATCATGCGTTCTGATACGATTTGTATTCTTTCCGCCAATGGTAATATCCAAAGGCCGCCAGAACGGTAAACGCAAAATAAAGCAAGCTGTAGAACTTAATGTCACGAATGAAATACAGTCCGGTAGCTACAATATCGACCGCGATCCAGATGATCCAGCACTCAATTTTTTTCTGGATCATATAATAGGTCGCAACAATGCTCATTACGGTAATGAATGAATCCCAAAAGGGCGAAGCGCTGGGCCTGGTGAAGATCACCGGGAAAAAATCATGCAGCCGGCTGGCGAACAAGCCAAATGCAATGGTTCCGGTAATTCCGATCCCGGTAATTAAAATAAGCTGCTTCCTGTCCATCCAGCTCACTTTGAGTTCGTATTTCTTATCCGCTTCGTCTTCTTTCGGATGAAGCCAGCGCCACCACCCGATTAAATTGGTGATGAAAAAAAATACCTGTAAGAACATATCCGGGTAAAGCTGCACCTGGTAAAACAGAAAAAAAGACAGCGTAACATTAACAATGCCCAGTGGCCAGCTCCACACATTCGCACGGGCCGAAAGCCACACGGCTATAATTCCGAACACGGTTCCGAAAAATTCAATATAGCTAAGCTCGTATCCGAGAATCTTAAAAAAAGTATGCTGAATGTCGAAAATATTCATGTGATGCAATACTACTGATTATTTATGCGGCTTTGTACCTTCGTGAATTGAAAAATCAACGCATTGCAAAAGGATTTGACAGGCTCGCCCCGGTGTACGACTACCTGTCACGAATTGTTTTTGGCAAAAGTCTTCCGTATGCCCAGCAATATTTTCTTACTTCCATTCGGGCGGATGATCGTATTTTAATATTAGGCGGTGGTTCAGGCGATTTCCTCAGATCAGTATTGAAACATCAACCCAGTGTTGTTATCGATTACATCGACATCTCTGAAAAGATGATTCGGCTTGCCCGCGAGAAAACACAAAACCCGCCAACTGTAAATTTTATCGTGGGTACAGAGCAAAACATTCCTGATTCAAGGTATTCTGTAGTTATCACAAATTTTTACCTGGATTTGTTTTCAGATAACACGCTTCAGTATGTTGTTCAAAAAATCAAAACACATTTGCAGCCTGGCGGTCAATGGTTGGCTACCGATTTTGTAGAAGAGAAAGGTTGGCATAAAACCATGGTATGGTGCATGTATCTTTTTTTCAGAGTGATCACTCAAATAGAGGCAAGCCGCTTACCCGATTGGCAAGCCGCCCTGAAAAAAACAGGAATGCATGAAACCCGATCAAAAAAAATTTACCATGGATTTGTAAAATCTTCTGTTTACAGGTTCGTTACTTAAAACGCAGGGATGGCGCTGGCGGGCAATGTTATTTTTTTGGTAACTTTTGCATATGAATAGATTGCTTCTTTACTGCATGCTTACAGCCTTCTTTTCATGGGAAGCCGCTGCCCAGAAAGTAAAGCTTGACAAAGTGATTGACTCAACCGCAGCATGGAGCAAGGGTGAAATTGTGCTGACGGACACTAAACAGATTTCCGGTTTAATCAAGTACAATAAAATCACCGGCCTGCTGCAATATGATAATGGTTCAGATTTTCGATCGTTCACCCCGGCAGCCGTTCTGGGATTCAATTTCTACGACAGCCTGAAGCAGAAGCAGCGCAAGTTTATTTCGTACGGTTTTGAAGACTTACAGCCCCGCATGGATTCCCTGACACGAGCAAAAGGCATTTCAACGGTTAAAATAAATCCCAAATTTTTTGAAGTACTTATGGAATTCGACTCATTTGCCATACTGTGCTCAACGAGTTCTCTTTCGGTCAGTACGTCTAACGGCTCAATTGGAAATTACAGCATCGTGCTGGGTGTATGGAACGTAGCAAAGGCCAGGCAGCCCTCTACAACCTATTCCTACATCGAACAGCTTTACATTTTTGACAAGGATGGCAAGGTAATGCCGCTATTGATAGTCTTTCATCGTAAGCGTGACGGGATGTTGTTCGACATGGACAACACGATGCGTTTTGCAAAAATGGCCGATAGAATTATTCAACGTTACACGGAACCTCACTTTCGCCAGGTTGATGACTATGCTTACGAGAATAAGCTGAGCTATGAAAAAAAGGAAGATATCCTGAAGATGTTCGAATACTACCGGACGCTGCTCACGCATTAAAGCTTAATGCACACATTCTTCTCTTCGGTAAAGAATTTCAGCGCTTCAAATCCACCCTCACGCCCTACTCCGCTTTGCTTCATGCCGCCAAACGGTGTGCGTAAATCGCGGAACAGCCAGCAGTTCACCCAGATGATTCCGCTCTTTATTCTGGCCGCTACGCGGTGTGCGCGTTTCAGATTTTCTGTCCAGATGGTGGCCGCCAGCCCGTAGGTTGTGCTGTTTGCATAGTCGAGTACTTCTTCTTCCGTATCAAACGGCATAATGGTCACAACCGGGCCAAAAATTTCTTCCTGGTTGGTGCGGCATAGATGTTCAAGTCCGGTGATAATGGTAGGTTCAATAAAATAACCCGCAGCACATCTTCCGCCCGGTTCTATTCTGTTTCCGCCCAGCACAATTTTTCCGCCTTCCTTTTTAGCCAGTTCTATGTAGGATAAAATTTTATTCATGTGCGCCTCCGATACAATAGCGCCTATTTTTGTTTTTTCGTCCAGCGGATCACCAATGGCAAGTGTCTTCGTACGCGCAGTGAATTCGACAAGAAATTTTTCGTACAACGGACGTTCAACAAAAATGCGCGATCCGCACAAACATATCTCGCCCTGGTTTGAAAATGAGGAATGTATGGTCGTGCTTACAGCGTTTTCAAAATCACAATCCGCGAAAACTATATTCGGATTTTTTCCGCCCAGCTCCAGCGAAAGTTTTTTAAACATGGGCGCGGCCGTAGCGGCAATTTTTTTTCCGGTTGCCGTTCCGCCCGTAAACGAGATGGCTGCAATTTCAGGATGCTCAATAATGGCTTGTCCGGCTTTTGGACCCGTGCCGTGAATAATGTTTAATACGCCTTCCGGCAAGCCTGCTTCTATACAAAGTTTCGAAAACAAAAATGCCGTCATCGGTGTAACTTCAGAGGGCTTGGCAACAACCGTACATCCTGCCGCTAAGGCAGGCGCGACTTTCCAGGTAAACAAATACAGCGGAAGGTTCCAGGGTGAAATACAGCCTGCTACGCCAATCGGTTGATGCTGCGTATAGTTGATTGCTTCATGATCGGTAAAGTGTGCATCCGATACAGTATGCAAAATCGCGGTGGCGTAAAATCTCAAATTGGCCGATGCCCGGGGGATATCAACAGCCTTTGCAAGCTTAACCGGCTTGCCCTGGTCAATGCTTTCAGCAAGCGCAAGCTTATCCAGATTACGGTCGATGAGGTCAGCAATTTTTATCAGGATGGCCGAACGTTCCTGCGCAGGAGTGACTGACCATTTTGCAAACGCCCGTCTTGCTGCTTCCACCGCATGGTTAACATCTTTATTTCCTGAGTCGGGAATAAGGCTGTATGCCCTTCCTTCGGCAGGGTTAATATTGTCGAGATACGTACCGCTGAAAGGTTCGGTTAAAGCTCCGTTTATATAGTTGAGGATTTTTTCCATGGATTAAAATTCATAAATAAGCGTATTGTACTCTTCGTGCGTGCCTACCCAAAACCAAACAAGTGTATTTTCATCCTTAATACCCAGTGCACGGTATTGCAAATCTATCCGAACGGAATAAATCGGATCAATCGAATGAATCTTTTTAAAATGAAGAGAAGGATGACCGGAATTTTCTGACCAAAGCTTGAAAGCCTTCCTCACTTTATCCTGAACAGCAGGCGGCAATGCATTAAAACTCTTCCAAAACCTCGAAGTGGTTTGGGATTGCATTAAAAATCCAACGGTTTTGTTTTGTTATCCTTGTACTCCAATAATGCCTCTTTAGCAATAGACGATAGCTTCTCTGATGAAGATTGGAATGAACGTTCCCACTCTATCTCATTCAGAATTAATTCTGCAAGTGCCTTCTGTTGGTTGTCTGGCAATTGGTTCGCTTTATCCAATGCTTTTTTCAGTTCATCGACCATACGTAAAAATAACAAAAATTAAAGACTACCCGTTCGTCCGCCATCCACCGGAATATTAACTCCATTAATGTAGCCCGCTGCCGGTGACGCCAGGAAAGCAACCGCTGCTGCCACTTCATGCGCCTCAGCAATTCTTCCGGCAGGAATTTCCCTGACCATATCCTGCTTCGCTTCATCAAACGTTTTATCGTTCTTCTGCGCGTTGGTATTGATGATTGATTCAAGCCTGCCCGTCATGGTGGCGCCCGGCAACACGTTGTTTACCGTAATTCCAAACGATGCAAGTTCGAGCGATAATGTCTTCGACCAGTTGGCCACTGCTCCGCGGATGGTGTTGGAAACTCCCAATCCTTTAATCGGAATTTTTACGGATGTGGAAATGATGTTGATAATGCGCCCGAACTTTTCCTTTTTCATGGAAGGAACAACGGCCTGCACCAAAATCTGGTTGCACAACAAGTGATTTGAAAAGGCTTTCACAAAATCTTCCGTTTGTGCATCAATGGCCTGGCCGCCCGGGGGGCCGCCCGTGTTATTGATTAAAATATGAACCAGGTTTTTTGCAGCAAACTCGGTGATCCTTTGCTTTAATGTTTCGGGTGACGAAAAATCAGCAATAAGATAGTTATGCTGACCTGTTGGATTAAGTTCTTTTATTACAGCTTTGAGCTTGTTTTCATCCCGTGCGATTAACGTAACATCCGCTCCCAGCAACGCCAGCTCAATAGCCGATGCTTTGCCAATGCCTTGTGTGCTGCCGCAAACAATTGCCCTTTTCCCGGTTAAATCAAGATTCATGGTAAATCCGTTATCCTGTAAAATTGTTATTAAATTAGCACAATCTCAGGCGCTGACCTCAAAAATTTACAACTATGGCAATCCGCAAACCCTTCAACCTCAAACAGTGGATCAACGATAACCGTGATCTGCTAAAGCCGCCCGTGGGCAACAAAAATCTATATGCCGATGCCGGGGACTACATTGTGATGATCGTTGCCGGACCAAATGCCCGGAAAGATTATCACTTTAACCAAACAGAAGAATTGTTTTACCAGCTTGAGGGAAGCATTAACGTTCGCATCCAGGAAGACGGCAAGCCGGTGGATATGAAAGTAAATGAAGGCGATATGTTCCTGCTGCCTGCGAACACTCCGCACCGGCCGGAACGTCCTGCGAATACAATCGGATTGGTGATCGAGTGTAAACGGGAAGATCCTGCCTTCGAAGACCGGCTGATCTGGTATTGCGACAGTTGTAACAACAAGCTGCACGAATACAAATTTCACCTCGAAAACATCGAGAAAGATTTTCTTCCGCGATTCCGCGATTTCTATGGATCAACGGAATTACGGACGTGTAAAAAGTGCGGTACCGTGATGGAGGCTGATCCGAAATTTGTATAGTATGAAAATTTCTGAGCTGCGGCAAAAACTGAAAGAAAGTCATGCGAACTTTATCGCTACGCTTCAAAATGTTGCGGATGCGGATTTCACCAAATCGGTTAACCAAAAATGGACAGCCGGACAACAGCTTGACCACATCATAAAAAGTGTTGCACCGGTCAATCAGGCGTTTGGCCTTCCCGGATTTATATTGAAGCTGTCGTTCGGAAAAGCCAACCGGCCTTCACGAACGTATGACCAGCTTGTGGAGAAATACCGGGGAAAGCTAACCGGGGGCGGAAAGGCGCCCGGCCGGTTTATTCCTTCACCGATTAGCGTTAGCCAGCGCTCCGCACGAATCAACAAGCTGGAAAAGCTTATCACATCATTAAGCAAACGGATTGAAGATTTTTCGGAAGAGCAACTGGATTTGCTCATCCTCCCGCACCCGCTCTTAGGCAAGCTCACGCTTCGGGAGATGATCTATTTTACCATCTACCATGCCGGGCATCACGAAAAGCAAGTGACCGATAACCTTAAATAAAGAGATTGCTTAATATTGTGCATGCAATTCGAAAACACGCTTGCCTTTGCCCGGAGCCTGGATAAAAAAGATTCCCTGAAGAAATTCAGAACGATGTTCAACATTCCGCGGGTGAATGGAAAACCATCAATCTATTTTACCGGAAACTCACTCGGACTTCAGCCAAAAAACACCAGAAAATTTGTTACCGAAGAACTTGACGACTGGGCCACACTCGGTGTGGAGGGTCATGTACACTCCAGGCGGCCTTGGCTCTATTACCATAAGTTTGCTAAAAAAGGATTAGCCGCGCTTACCGGTGCGAAACCAACTGAAGTTGTGGCGATGAATCACCTTACGGTGAACTTACACCTGATGCTGGTTACGTTTTACCGGCCAACGGCAACCCGGTTTAAGATCTTAACGGAGACCGGTCCATTCTCATCCGATCAGTACGCGTTTGATTCGCAGGTGAAGCTTCATGGTTTCAAGCCTGAAGAAGCGATCATTGAATTGCAGCCGCGCGCAGGAGAACACACGTTACGCACAGAAGATATTCTTACCGCGATTGAGCAAAACAAAGATCAGCTTGCGCTTATTATTATTGGAGGTGTTCAATACTACACCGGTCAATTCTTCAATATTAAAAAAATTACGGAAGCAGGGCATCGTGCGGGTGCAAAAGTCGGCTTCGATCTCGCGCACGCGATTGGAAACGTTTCGCTCAATCTTCACAACGATGATGTTGACTTTGCCGTCTGGTGCAGCTATAAATATTTGAACTCCGGGCCGGGCGCTGTAGCCGGTGCATTCGTGCATGAACGTCACGCAAACAATCCGGATCTGTTACGGTTTGCGGGCTGGTGGGGTCATAACGAAAAAGAGCGCTTTCAGATGAAGAAAGGTTTTCAGCCTATGCCCGGTGCGGATGGCTGGCAGCTTTCTAACTTCCCGGTATTGCCGGGCGCTGCGTTACTGGCATCGCTTGAGATTTTTCAGCAGGCAGGGATAAAAAATCTTGTGAAGAAGAGTGTTCAGCTCACCGGCTATCTTGAGTATCTATTGAAACAAATTGACTCAACCGGGGAAAAATTTGTGATCCTCACCCCTTCCGAAAAAAAAGAACGCGGCTGTCAGCTCTCCATTTACATGAAACAAAGTGGTAAGAAAGTTTTCAATGCACTTACAAAAGGCGGTGTAATTGCCGACTGGCGCGAACCCAATGTTATCCGCGTGGCCCCTGTTCCGTTGTATAATATGTTTGAAGATGTATTCCGCTTTGTTGAAATATTCAGAAAAGCATCAGCATGAGTACAAAAAAATCTATCGCCATTGCAGGAGCCGGACTCGTGGGCTCGCTTCTTGCCATCTACCTGAAAAAACGCGGTTACCATGTTACCGTGTTCGAACGCAGGGGCGACATGCGAAAAGCCGGGGGCGAAGCCGGGCGTTCGATTAACCTCGCGCTAAGCAATCGCGGCATCCGCGCCCTCGAAGAAGTGGAGCTGGCCGATGAATTAAAAAAAGTTGCCATTCCCATGCATGGCCGCATGATGCACGATAAGCAGGGCAAGCTCAATTCCTTCGCGTATGGGAAAGAAGGTCAGTTTATCAATTCTGTTTCGCGCAGCGGGTTGAATGTTGTGCTGATGGATGAGGCGGAGAGGCTTGGGGTAACATTTAGATTTGATCAGAGAATCACAAAAGTCGATTTTGAAAAAACCTCACTAACCATCAGTCCACAGTCGACAGTCGACCGTGGTCAGTCGACCGTGGACTATTCCTTCGACTTGATTATCGGGGCCGATGGCGCCTTCTCGGCCGTGCGCGGTTCATTTCAATTCACCGACCGGTTTGATTATGAGCAGGATTATATTGATCATGGTTATAAAGAACTGCACATTCCGCCCGGAGTTAACGGTTCATTTCAGTTAGAAAAAAATTTCCTCCACATCTGGCCGCGCGAAAGCTTTATGATGATTGCCCTGCCCAATCCGGATGGCAGCTTTACGTGTACGTTATTTTTTCCGTTTGAGGGCAATCCTTCCTTTGATTCGCTGAAGACAAAACAGGAGGTTGAAAAATTCTTTGATGAAACTTTTCCGGACGCAAAAAAACTTATGCCGGATTTACTTAACGACTTTGATGCAAACCCAACCTCATCGCTTGTTACGATTAAATGTTATCCGTGGGTAAGAAATAAAACCCTGTTGATTGGCGATGCTGCCCACGGCATTGTTCCGTTTTACGGCCAGGGCATGAATGCGGGCTTTGAAGACTGCCGGATATTAAATGAACTTTTGGATCAACATCAGGATAATTGGACTGTCGTTCTTTCCGATTTTCAGAAATTGCGCAAGCCCGATACGGATGCCATTGCTCAATTAGCGCTTGATAATTTCATTGAAATGCGCGACCTCGTGGCCGATGCCGATTTCCTCCTCCGAAAAAAAATAGAAGGTAAGCTGTACGAACTATTTCCCGATAAATGGATTCCCCTCTATCCCATGGTAACGTTTATGGATACAATGCGCTATTCAGAGGCATTGCGCATTGGCCGGAAACAAAAGCAAATCATGGACGAGGTAATGAAAACTCCCGACCTTGAAGCCACATGGCAATCGCTCGATTTCAAAGCGATTGTAGATCAACTCTGATTATTACCCGTATAAATGAGACGCATACCGATAGTCATCGGGATGCGTCTCTACGATGCGATATGAAGCTTATATTCCTCGAAACAAGCCAATACATTCTTAACGTAGTTTACAGGCTCCTCGCATTTGCAATACCCGGCCGCAACAACCGGGTCGCGGTAATATTCTGGATCCGATTTTTTCAGCATGAAATATTCAACTTCGCTCCACACCACGGTGTTTTTATCATACTTCTTGGTGAGTCCCCGGGCATCTATGATGTGTGTAAGTCCGGCATTGTAAGAGGCCAGCACAAATTTTAAGCGTTCATCCGGATCGGTAATATTTTTTGCCCAGTATTTATCCAGGTGACGCAGGTAGTTTACACCGGCCTTAATGCTTTGCTTCGGATCATCCGGATTGGCGGCCCCAAAACGTTTCGCTGTTTCCGGCATCAACTGCATGAGACCCCGCGCACCGGCCCATGACTCATTATTTGAAATAAACTTCGATTCCTGGTAAATCAATGCCGCCAGTAACCGCCAGTCCCAGCCGAGCTTCTCCGCGCCTTTTTTAATAAGATCATCATACTTCGAAATTTTATTTCCGCCCAGTGAAGAATAGTCGC
The DNA here is from genome assembly GCA_964538575.1 of uncultured Roseivirgaceae bacterium. Taxonomy (GTDB): domain Bacteria; phylum Bacteroidota; class Bacteroidia; order Cytophagales; family Cyclobacteriaceae; genus UBA2336. Next base: position 3,331 of record CAZIGG010000028.1, on the reverse strand, counting down.
TGGTTACCCGAAGCAATGATGTTCGGGGGCTTTTAAAATACCGGTTATAGATCACCATGAAGGTGGGTTCCTTTTTAATCTTTATTAACCATTCATCAACGACTTTTAATAATTCCGGTGAATTCTTCCGGACAGACCAGGCGATTTGCTGCGGTAAGGAGAGTATTGTACTCACATCCAGGTTGGGATAATAATTTGCATTAACCATCGCGATCTGGTGATCAGCAACAGTGTACTGAATGTTTCCCAGCGCTACCTGCTTGATGAGCGATTCGCTTTCTGCATTTGCACTGTCTTCCACAATATTTACATCACCGCCAATTTCATGCGACAGGTTTCGCAACCGTTCAGCGAAACTTGAGCTTTTCATCACATGAACTTCTTTGTCAATTAAGGCATGTGCATCACGGATTAGATTTTTATCGATCTCGGCTTGCGTTAACGTTTTCCAATTATCCGGTTTGCGCTGCACCAGCACCTGGTAAGAATTGAAAAGCGGCCGGGAGAAACTAACGTATCCGGTTCGTTCCTTGGTTACGGTAAGCGGAAAGGCCAGGATGTCGCCTTCACCTGAATTCAATTGAGTAATCCCGTTTTCAACTCCGGAGATAATTTTTATTTTCAACTCAACCTTCAGTTGCTTCGCCAGCAACTTGAGCAGTTCATATTCATATCCGATCGGGCGGCCTTTGTAAATAAGGTAACTGAATGAATTATTATCAACAAGCGCTGTGATATAACCGCGCTTTTTAATCGCTTCCAGGTCGAGATCAACATCCGGAGCAAGCAAGGTTGTATTATTTGGCTGGCTGCAGGATAATACAAACAGCAGAAAAATAAATAAATACCGGGAAATGCGAGGCATAGGGTATTTTAAGATACAAAAATACAGTTGAAATCAAAAACTGTGTTGGTCTTCAGTCTGCACAATAAACTTTCAATAACCCTTTAGTTGTTTGTATTGACTATCTCAGTTTTTATTGTCATTGGGATTGACATTCCGTCAGGCATTTGTTCATTGCCTTTTACGTGAGCTTCACCGGCTATATCCTGTGTAATTTTAGCTTCCAGAACCCATCCGGTTTTCTTATCGACTTTGATGTCAGAGATCATGGTGCCATTCATATTGAACTTCATATCCATTCCATTAGAATTTATATACTCGCCATTTTCTTCGGCTGTAATTTTTGAATCGCCATGGATTTTCCGGAAATCAGCTCCTTCTTCTACATATTGATAGGTGGAACTCATATTTGCGCTTACTGAACTTTTAAGTTTGCTTTGAACAGTCCATTTTTCACCAATTTTTACAGGCTTATCCGGATAAATGGCAAACATCATTTCCATGGCGGATGCAAATGCCTTTTCTCCATAACTCTGTTCAAGCTGATCTTTTATCTGTGCCTTTTGCTGCTCAGTCAGATTTGGGAACTTATCAAATGCAGTTGCAAATAATGACCCTATATTTTTTACACTGATTACTTTCCCGCTTTTTGAAAGCTGAATCTGAAAAGGTTTATTAATCATGGATGCCAAAACCTGTGAGAATATATCTTCTCCGTCAGGATTTTCAGAACTAAATTTCATGGTTGCCTGCGGCATCTGCATTTCCATTGCCATACTTTCATATAAGACGTCAATGTCGTATGCCGTTGGGGTTACGCCCTTTACAAGATATTTCATACCTCCTTTTATTGTCGCGACAATGTTCATTGTCTGACCGCCAAAACTTTGCGTCATGGTCATTTTCATTTCGGAGTTTTGGCGATACTCTTTTCCCTGAGCCAGGTTAAGATTCAACGGAATTTGAGCAATTGAAGCTGAGGCCACAAAAACACAAAGAATGAGGATAAAGTTGGTTTTCATAATGATCTTGAGGATGAATTATCAAGGTATAAAATTTATCAGACTAATGCTCCTAACCACTCATCACTCTGCTCTTCTGGTTCCGCAGATTTTTCCCGTATTTCACCCGCAAACTTTAACTGTATGACCCGTTTACTTTCAATACTTATTCTCCTGCTGACAGCTCCAGCCACTTTTGCACAAAACCCGGACTTGCCTAACGATTTTCTGAGCAAAAGCTGGCACAAGGAACGCAGACAAAAACTGCGCGAAAGCATGCCTGCCAATTCGGTGGCGGTATTCTTTGCCAATGCCGTACGCAACCGTTCAAACGATGTGGACTACGTGTACCACCAGGATCCTAATTTTTTTTACCTGACAGGTTACCGCGAACCGGAAGCTGTATTATTCGTTTTTAAGGACAAGCAAACCGCTGCCAATGGAACACAATATGACGAAATCATTTTTGTGCAGGAACGCAATGCGCAGGCTGAGCAATGGACTGGTCGCAGGCTTGGTGCAGACGGAGTAAAAACCCAACTGGGACTTGATCAGGCGTTCAATGGCTCAGCGTTTAAAAAGTATAATGTTGACTTTTCGAAGTTTGCTGAAATTCTTTTCCACGACTTCAAAAATGATGTGCGCGATAACGTTCGCGATTCAGCGGATCTTTACAGTTTGATTGAAGATTTTAAAGTAAAGGTTAACTATCCAAAAAAAGAAGCAGCAACGCTGAACGTTGCACCGGAACAACCCAAAAATAATCTCAACACACGCGGTCTTACTAAATTAATGGCTGACCTGCGGGGCATAAAAACCCCGGAAGAGATCGCGTTGATTCGCAAAGCTGTTACCATCTCATGTGTTGGTCAGGCTGAAGTTATGAAGGCCATTGAACCCGGTATGAGTGAGCGTGAAGTACAGGGTATTCATGAATATGTCTTTAAGAAGTACCAGGCAGAGGATTTGGGTTATCCTTCCATCGTAGGCGGGGGACACAACGGCTGCATTCTGCATTACATTGATAACTACAAGCCATCGTTAACCAATAAAGAATTGATCCTCATGGATCTGGGTGCCGAGTTTCATGGTTATACTGCCGATATCACCCGCACGATTCCGGTAAACGGAAAATTTTCACCGGAACAAAAAGCTATTTATGAGCTTGTGCTAAAAGCACAGGAAGCATCCATGAAAGCCTGTAAGCCTGGTGTTGACATGGGGCAATTATCTACCGTATCGCGTGAAGTGATTGACCAGGGGTTAACTGAATTAGGCATTATGAAAACTCCTGCTGATTCACGTAAATATTTCCCGCATGGTGTATCTCATCATATCGGATTGGATGTACACGATGCGGGCGGAAGAACACTTGCGGAAAATATGGCAATCACCATAGAGCCTGGAATCTATATTCCGGATAACAGCGACTGTGATAAAAAATGGTGGGGCATTGCCGTACGCATTGAAGACGATTACCTCGTAA
>CAZIGG010000027.1:0-32676 GCA_964538575.1 uncultured Roseivirgaceae bacterium | reverse complement strand
CAAAAGAAAAAAGTGAAAAGGTGATTGTTAAAAAGGTGAAGGTTGAAAAGCCAAAGTCTGATGATAAAGCATTTGACGTAGGGCAGACGATTGAATTGGAATTGTAAATGAATGTAGAGACGCAAAATCTTGCGTCTCTTTTTTACGATTGATATTTATATATACGGACGCAAAATTTTGCATCCTATGTGTTTAATGTCAATCCCGCCCGAAATTGCCGTGGCGTAACGCGTTTCTTCTTCAAAAACACACGGTTAAAATACGTCAGGCTATCGAAGCCGGTTTCATACGCAATCTCATTAATGGCTTTGTCGGATTCTGTTAAAAGATAGCAAGCATTTCCGATTCGGATGTCATTCACATATTCTGAAAAGGTTTTGCCGGTTGCCCGCTTAAAAAATTTGCTGAACGCACTTCGGGAAAGATGGATCAGGCTGGCAACCTGTTCAAGCGTAACGTCTTTAGCTGCATGCTGCTGGATGTATTGACAAACTTTGTTAATCCTGCTTTCTGTTTCTTCGCCTTTAATGGCGTTAAAATATTCAGACGATAACGTGGAATACTTTTGTGCAGTGAGTTTTTGGAAAATCTGAAGTAATGCGGTTATCTTTTCAACGCCCGATAATTTTGTGAGCATTTCAAGCTCAGGTTGTAGTTTTCCGGCTTTTGGAAAAAACAGTCCGCGATCTGCTGAAGCGAGTAGGCTTGAAACCTTATCGAATTCATACAAAGTGAGAAAGCGTTGAATAAAATCTTCGGAAAATTGGATCACAACAGCGGATACTTTTTTGTTCTTGATTTCACCGCTTGACCAGGTATGCGGTAAATCCGGGCCTAGCAAGACAAGATCTCCAGTTTCAAAGTTTTCGTAGCTATCGCCAACCAATCGTTTTCCGATTCCTTTTGTAATGAGTGTCAGTTCATATTCCGGATGGTAGTGCCATTTGAATTCGAAAAACGGAACCGTGAATGAATACACAAGGAAAGAATCGTTTCCTTTTTTGCTGGCAATATCCTCGTAAAGAGCCTTCATTAGTACAATTATAGTCTAAAATGAATAAAAAAGCTTTGTTTCATGTCAACAAAGTGTTAGAATATGCTCTTTTCGTGTCAGTTTAGCGCAGGGATGATGGGTAATTTTGTAGTTTAAACCACTGTTATGGCAATCCCGGTTTCTATTCAAGATGCGCTTGACAAACCTTTGACGCTCACGCAGCAGCAGATCGATTTCTTTCAAAAGAATCGGTTCATTAAGGTGAAAGAGGTATTCAACGCGGAGACAATCCAGTATTTTAATAACGCTATTTCCAAAAAAGTAGCGGAAATGAATAAGGTCACCACAAAGGTTGATGAGCGTGACACGTATGGTAAAGCATTTTTGCAATTGTTCAACCTCTGGCGTGAAGACGAAGTGGTAAAGCAATTTGTATTCAGCAAACGAATGGCAAAAATAGCCGCTGACCTGATGCAGGTAGATGGCGTGAGAATGTATCATGACCAGGCTTTGTTTAAAGAGGGCGGTGGCGGCATCACCCCCTGGCATGCCGATCAGTATTACTGGCCATTAGAAACTGACAAAACCGTAACTGCCTGGATTCCCTTGCAGGCAACACCGCTGGAAATGGGGCCGTTGGAATTCAGTGCCGGCAGCCACCAGATTGTGGAAGGTCGTGAGCTTGAGATTGGTGATGAAAGCGAAACGATTATCCAACAACGATTAAGGGTTACAGATTTTAAACACGTTATCGAGGCGTTTGATTTGGGTGAGGTAAGCTTCCACTCAGGTTGGATTTTTCACCGCGCAGGAGCTAACACAACAAGCCAAACACGTAAGGTGATGACGATAATTTATATGGATCGCAAGATGCGGCTTAAGAAGCCAGAGAATAAAAATCAGATCAACGACTGGAATACCTGGTGCCCGGGCGCGGTGGTAGGTGAAGTGATTGATACCCCGATCAACCCGGTTTTATACTGATGGAGCTGTATTACATTTGCCCGTATTGGGGCCAGGAAGGAACGAGAGCTCCGTTGTTTTTAGCGCGTGTACTGGAAGAAGAATATGATGGTATTGAAATCAACCTTCCGGAATCAGGAGAGTTTGTAAAAGAATTTCAATCTGCGCTGGATAACATCCGGTCGGCAAAAAAGGATTTCATTTTTATTGCCCAGCAGGTACTTTCTTCTGAACAGGAATCTGCGGAGGAATATCTCAATCGGCTGAAGACAAGGCTCGAATTCCTGACAACCCTCAAGCCGGATTTTATTAATAGTCACACGGGGAAGGATCATTTTTCATTTGAGGATAACTGCCGGATCATAGAAGCTGTTGAGAATATTGCCGGGCGATCGGGTATTCCTATTCTTCACGAAACACATCGGGGGCGCTTTGCCTATCACGCAGCCTCTACGTTATCCTATCTCGGAAAATTTCCTGCGTTAAAGTTAACAGGTGATTTTTCACATTGGTGTACGGTTTCTGAAAGCATGCTTCAGGATCAAAAAGAGATTCTGGAGAAGATTATCCCGCATGTTCACCATATTCATGCACGAATCGGATATGAACATTCGCCCCAGGTGAATGATCCGTTTGCTCCGGAATGGAAAAGCCATACGGAAGCTTTTATCAATTGGTGGAAAAAAATTGTCACAGTGCAATCCGTTACCGGAAAGCGACTGTTTACCATTACGCCTGAATTCGGCCCTGTGCCGTACATGCCCACATTGCCGCATTCTCAAAAACCTTTGGCAGATCAGTGGCAAATCAATATTCAGATGAAAGAAATGTTGAAACGAAAGTTTGTGGTAAATATGCGTGACAACATTATGATCTTATGAGGAACCAGTTCAATAAATTGCTTCTTGTCGGGGTTGCATTTTTTGCAACCCATTGTGCTCTGGAGAAACCCATGCAAAAGCCTGACTTTCCATTTCAGAAGGTTGAATCTATTGAAGAAAAATACAAGCCACTGTTGATTACTGAGGTTAAGCCGGAAGGCTGGCTGAAAAAGCAAATCGGTGAAAACCTCGATGGATTTGTCGGGCGGCTCGATACGCTTGTCCCGGAGCTCACTATGGAAGATAAAATTTACGGTGAGAACAGGCTGACGGAGAAGATAAAAAGTAAAGATGTCGGTGCGCTGGGTGAAGCGGGAGATTGGCAGGTTCAATTTTTATGGTGGAACAGTGAGACGCAAAGCAACTGGCGTGACGGATACATCCGCAGTGCGATTTTAGCGAATGACCCACAACATCTAAAAAAGCTTCAGGAGTATGTAGATTATATTTTATCCACACAGGATGAAGATGGATACCTCGGCATCTATGATAAAGACCTTCGTTACAAGTTTGACAATGAGAACGGAGAACTTTGGGCAAAGTCAAGCCTGTTGAGAGGACTATTGGCGTGGTATGAATACACGAAAGATCAAAAGGTACTTACCGCTATCGAACGTGCTGTACAGAATGTAATGGATAATTACCCGGTAAATAATTCGCATCCGTTTTATTCCAAACAACCAAACGTGGGCGGAACTTCGCATGGGTTAACCATCACGGATGTGTTTGAAAGTTTGTATCGCATTACCGGTAAAGAAACGTATCGTGATTACTGTTTATTTCTGTACAAAGATTTCTCTGCGCAAACGCTGAATGAAGATGCGCAATATGCAAAGCTGATTAATGATACGTTGATGTTGAAAGCTCATGGAGTGCATACGTATGAGCATTTGAGAAGCTTAGCTGCTGCATATTATGCTTCCGGGAATCCTGAGCTTAACCATGCGCTCGATCATTTCCTTGAGAAAATAGAACTGGAAACAACCGCCTCCGGAGCAGGTGTAGGAGACGAGTGGATCGGAGGCCGCAAAGCCGATGCTACCCATCGCGGCTATGAGTATTGCTCTATACACGAACTGATGCATAGCTACCTTTCATTATTTATTAAATCAGGTGACAAGTCTTTCATGGATAAGGCTGAGAAGATTTTTCTGAATGCTGCGCAGGGTGCAAGGCATCCCAACGAAAGTTGTATTGCCTACCTGAAATCCGATAACTCGTTTTACATGACAGGCGGATTGAATGGTGATAACACCGATAAAAATCAAACCCGGTATACGTACTCACCTGTTCACCAGGAAGCTGCCGTGTGTTGTGTACCCAATGCAGGCCGGATTGCTCCTTACTATGTACAGAACATGTGGCTGAAGGGGGAACATGTACTGGTGGCTTCATTGTTTGGCCCGAGTGAAGTTAAAACGCAGGTTAATGGCAAAGAGGTTGTGGTGAAGGAAATAACAAACTATCCGTTTGAAAATTCCATCCGGTTTGAAGTGATGGCGGATGACATCGAATTTGCTTTAAAAATTCGCAAGCCGGGTTGGGTTACCAAACTTTCGGTAAGTACTGACTACGAAATGGAAGATGACTTTATTGTAATCGATCAGAAGTGGAAGGGCACACAAACAATAAAAGTTGAGTTTATTCCGGAAGTTGTCGTCCAACAGGATATTAACAACGAAAACTATTTTACTTATGGTGCGCTTGTGCTGGCCTTGCCGATTGAAGGTGTTGAAGAGAAAACAAAGACGTTTCCGGTTTCAGGATTTTATAATCTGACCTATGCACCTAAAAATTTGGTTGTGTACGAGTATGCGAATGAACCAGTTAGTGTTGATGCCGGGAGATTGTTGTTTAAAACATCCCTTCTCAATCCGGTAACAAAACAAAAAGAGATTGTTGAATTGGTACCGATGGGCAGGACTATTTTAAGACAGGTAACCTTCAAGTAACCGGCATTTACAAGACGACAGAAGAAGTAGCAATCCCGATGTTTAATACAATGAATTGACAAGTTGCACGTATGAAAAAGCTCACTATTCTTGTTTTGTTTTCTGTAATAAGCTTAACAGGCTATTCTCAGGAGGTAATCTACCACGTATTCCAGCGCAGCTTTTTCGACAGCAATGGTGACGGCCATGGCGACCTGAAAGGCATGGAGCAAAAGCTGGATTACTTACAAGACTTAGGCGTGACATCAATCCTATTAACTCCGCTTTATCAATCCGAATTCTATCACAACTATTTTGCAACCGATTTTGAAAAGATCGATCCCGAATACGGAACGATGAATGAATACCTCAGTCTGGTAAAAGAAATTCATAAGCGAAAAATGAAAATCTACCAGGATGTTGAAATGCAATACGTTACGCAGGATCATATCTGGTACAAAGATTCGTTCAATAACCCGGAATCAAAGTACAGTAAGTATGTTTATTACTTGGATAGTCTGAACCAAAAGCCGTTTTTCTTTTACCATATTTCGGAATTCACGACCTACGATAATTCAAAACAAAAAATTGCTGTTGTAAACATGAGTAATCCCGAAGTTAGAAAGTACACATCCGATGTGCTGAACTTCTGGCTCGACCCCAACAAAGACGGGAAGTTCGATGATGGCGTGGACGGCTTTCGGTTCGATCACATGATGGACGACCTCGATAATTTCAAGCTCGTTTCAAACTTATTCAAAGATTTCTGGACTCCTGTTGTTCAAGACTTAAAGAAAACAAACCCTGAAATCAGCATCATTGCCGAGCAGGCCAACTGGTTTTCGCTGGGGCGAGAGTATTTTAAAAACGCGGAAGTTGATCGCGTGTTTGCTTTTTATTTAAGCTGGGCAATCGAGCAATTGAACAAGAAAGAGCTTATAAAAGCTGCTGACAGTACACTTACGAAAAACCCGGCAGGCAAAGAACAAATTGTGTTTATTGAAAACCACGATACACGCAGGATAGCCTCTGTAGACGGTATGGATCGTGAAAAACTGAAAGTAACAGCCACCTTAAACCTGTTGCTTGGTGGCGTTCCCCTGATCTACTATGGCCAGGAGCTTGGCATGAAAGGTAAACAAATGAAAGGTGTAACCGATGGCAACGATATTCCTATCCGCGAAGCGTTTGAATGGTATGCGAGTGCTAAAGGTCCGGGTATGGCCTTCTGGTATAATAACACCGGCCCCTGGTGGGATAGTACGAATGTTAAACCCAACGACAGAATTTCACTGGAAGAACAAAAAGGTGATCCTGAATCGCTATATAACCATTATAAAAAGATGATTAAGATCCGGAAATCATCTCCTGCTTTAGCGTATGGCAAATATCAGGTTGTTGAAAACAATCACAATAATGTTTTTTCATTTTTGCGTTACACCAATACGGAAAATGTATTAGTTATGGTAAATCTTTCGAATATACCGGCACAAATTATTGTAAAAGAGAAATTCAAAACCGCCAACAGCTTATTGAATGGCGAAACACTGAAAGGAGGAAAGAACAAGGATTTGTCGCTTGCGCTGGCTCCGTACGGAGTGCAGGTTTATAAATTGAAGTAGTAAGGAAATTATTTCAGATATTTGTTTACGTGCCGGCCAATCGACTGCTTCACGCTTTCCCATGTTTGGCCTTTCAGACTAACGGGCTCTTCACTTTCATCGGCATCGGTGAAGTAGGTAATAGCCTGCGGAATAGAAATGAGCAACTGCTGACTTGGGTATTTTGCGCCATGCCATTGTATGATTTCGTGTAGCGGATATTTTTTAAGAAGTTCGTACAAGTCCCAAAAATCTTTCTTTTTACCACGCCCCAAAACGGCATTAACTTTCATGGCGGCAATATCTTCATCGCCATACATCCGGATTCCTTCTGTTAACAAAACAGGCTTGATCAGATTGTGCGGGTAACGGACGAAATCTACTTTTATATCGTTGATGTAACAGAACACACCAAACATTTTAAGATTTCCGTCAAATGAAAAGTTTACTTTGAACTCTTTTTCTAATGTTTTTACGAGGATGGCAGCATCAAAAGATTCGTGCGAAAACAGATCAAGGTCAACGGATATTCGGTGACCATACCGTAATGCTAACGCGGTGCCTCCAACTAACGAGAAGTTGTTAAGTTGCGGCATTCTCATCAATTGATTTAATAAGGAGAAAGTCCCGGATTCAACTGCTGTAAGGTGTAGCATCGAAAATTTTCTATTGGAATAGCAAACATAGCTGAAACAAGATGCAGTCGCATATCGGGCATCCATTTGGCGGTGATCAATGTTTCTTTAATAAGAGTATCCCCATAATACCGCCTGCATTGCCGGATGTCTTCCACATCGCCCCGTTCAAATATGCGCTCAATAACAAAGCGCGCCTTGGCATCGTAATCGAGCTTGTCGAAATCGACATCCCAAAAAATACGCTTGTGAAAAACAGGTTTCGCCTTGATCTCCATGCTGTAAATATACAGATTTACCCATAGACGCTAAGATGCATCATCCGCTTACCGCTTAAACTTATCCCTCAGCATGGCCAGCTTCTCTTCCATGCTCATCTCTTTTTCTTTTGGTTTGGCAGGTTTGAAATCACGTTTTGGAGCTGAACCTGATTTTGTGTTCGGTTTACCTTTCTGAACAGATGACTTTTGTTGTTGTGGCTGATCGGCAAACGGGTTGCTCTTCATCGACAAGCCAATGCGCTTGCGCGCAACATCAACCTCAACAACCGTTGCTTTTACTTTCTGCGCTACCGCAACTACTTCTTTCGGGTCTTTAACAAATTTATCGCTCAGGTGGCTGATGTGCACTAATCCATCCTGGTGAACGCCAATGTCGATAAACGCACCGAAGTTCGTTACATTGGTTACGATGCCGGGCAGTTGCATGCCGATCTTTAAGTCAGCAATGGTATTGACGCCCTCCGTAAAGCTGAAAATTTCAAACACCTTGCGCGGATCGCGGCCTGGTTTTTCAAGTTCGGCTACAATGTCGGTTAAGGTTGGTAAGCCGACTTTATCGGAAACGTATTGCCTGAGGTCAAGCTGCTTGCGCAACTCAGCGCTTGTCATTAAGTCTTTTACGGAACAGTTAAGATCCTTCGCCATCTTTTGGACAATAGGATAACTTTCAGGGTGGACGGCACTTGCGTCTAACGGATTCTTTGCCTCATGAATTCTTAAAAATCCTGCAGCCTGCTCAAATACTTTTTCTCCGAGGCGCGATACTTTCTTCAGCGCTTCGCGATCCTTGAACGGCCCGTTCTGGTTTCTGTATTCAACAATGTTCTTGGCCAATGCCGGGCTCAATCCAGAAACGTAGGAGAGAAGTTCCTTGCTTGCCGTGTTCACTTCAACACCTACGGAGTTCACGCAGCTTACCACAACGTCATCCAGACCCTGCTTTAATTTTGTCTGTTCCACATCGTGCTGGTACTGGCCAACGCCAATGGATTTGGCATCGATCTTCACGAGTTCCGCTAACGGATCAACCAGGCGCCTTCCAATGGAAACTGCCCCGCGCACCGTAACATCTTTATCCGGAAATTCCTCCCGCGCCACATCCGATGCAGAATACACCGAAGCTCCGGCTTCATTCACCATCACGATGATGATTTTATTGGAAAGTCCGAGCGCTTTTACAAACGTTTCGGTTTCGCGGCTTGCGGTTCCGTTTCCGATGGCAATCGCTTCGATGTCATATTTTTCACAAAGCGATTTGATCAGCACACCGGCCTTAACAGCTTCACGCTGCGGTTCGTGCGGGTAGATCACATCGTTATGTAATAATTTACCTTGCTTATCAAGACAAACAACTTTTACTCCGCTTCTGAAGCCGGGATCTAACGCGAGTACATTCTTTTGTCCGAGCGGGGCCGCTAACAATAACTCTTTCAGGTTAGAGGCGAAAACCTTAATTGCTTCTTCATCCGCTTTCATCTTCGACTCCATGCGAACTTCTGTCTCCAGCGAGGGGCGCAGCAATCTTTTGTAACTATCTTTAATGGCAAGCTTCACCTGTTCCGCGGCAGCATTCTCGTGTTTGATGTACTGACGCTCCATTTTATCAATCGCCATTTCTTCAGGCGGAAAAATATCGAGTGCGAGAATGCTTTCCTTTTCACCCCTGCGCATGGCTAACAATCTATGGGAAGGAGCTTTTGCGATTGGTTCGCTCCACTCAAAGTAGTCTTTAAACTTCTGGCCATCGGCTTCTTTTCCTTTCATTACTTTGGCAGCGACAACACCTTCCTGCCAGAACAGCTCGCGCACATTCTTACGCGTATCCGGATTTTCACTTACCCACTCCGCAATAATATCGCGTGCGCCATCGAGTGCAGCCTGAACATCGGCAACATCTTTACCGGCATCTATGAACGATGCAGCAAAGGCATCAATATCAAATTTATCCTGCTCGAATAACTTTTGTGCGAGCGGCTCAAGGCCGCGTTCCTTTGCCACGCTGGCGCGCGTTTTACGTTTTGGTTTATACGGGAGATAAATATCTTCCAGTTCAGCCAGCGTTGTGGCGGCTACAATAGTGCCCATAAGCTCAGGCGTAAGCTTGCCCTGCTTTTCAACCGAGCTGATGATGGCTTCCCTGCGTTTGTCAAGCTCGCGCAGTTGCTCCATGCGGTCGCGGATGCTGGCGATCATCACCTCGTCCATGCTGCCGGTCATTTCTTTCCGGTAGCGGGCAATGAAGGGCAGCGTGGCGCCTTCGGCCAACAGTTCTGCTACGGCATTTACATACTTAAGCGGTTGCGAAAATTCTTTTGAAATCTGATCCGTCCAGCGCGCGATATTCTCTTTCATAAAAACTAAAAACAGCGTGCAAAAATAGGGGAAGGGTTGGGGTTTTGTGCATCTGAGTACAATTAATTCCTGCGGGAAACTTAACCGGGCGGCTCCCGCAACGATGCAAGCCCTGCCGCGCCTGACGGATACTTGTCTGATCTGCGCAACGGCTTACTCACCTTTAAAAAAATCACTGACGGCATACAGCGGGAAGACCTGCCGCGCCCCGCGAATGAGCAGTGGCTTTTCCGCTTTTTCCAGCAGTTCCCGGTCTATATTCCTTGAAATGTACATTTTGGAAAGGCAATAAACAGGTTATTTTTACATTTTTACAAGGCAATATTGTAATGTATTTTACCTTTTTACAAGGCGTATCGGTTCCTTTTTCACGGAACCACCGGGCAAAAAAAGTATAGACGTGTGGACACGCGACCGGGCAGCGGGGCAACTTCTGAAATATGTTCAATTAATTCCATCTGGCCGACCTGTTACTCCTCAGCCACGATTGCACAACTTTTATTTATTATTATGCTGTTAAATGAAAGATAAAGAGTCCGAAGCCTTCTGCCCATCCAGTCGCCAGCAATGGCGCAAATGGCTTCAAAAGAACCATGAAAAGAAGCAATCAGTTTGGCTCGTTTGCTACAAAATAAAATCAGGCAAGCCATCCATTACCTGGAACGATGCCGTGGATGAAGCGCTTTGCTTCGGCTGGATCGACAGCATCCGAAAATCTATTGACGATGAAACGTTTGTTCAGTTTTTCAGCAAACGCAAGCCAACCAGCGCCTGGTCGAAGATCAATAAGGATAAGATCAAGCGCCTGATTGATGAAGAGCTTATGACACCGGCCGGCCTTGCAAGCATTGAGACAGCAAAGAGAAATGGGTCGTGGACAATCCTGGATGAAGTAGAGAAACTAACAATCCCCCAAGACCTTGAGAAAGCATTCAAAGCCAATAAAGGTTCGAAGCAATTTTTTCTGAGCCTGAGCAAGTCGGTTCAAAAAATGATTTTGCAATGGGTAACCTTTGCAAAGCGCCAAGAAACCCGGCAAAAGCGGATTAATGAAGTTGCAGCACGTGCCGCTAAAAAGCTAAAGCCAAAACATATTCCATAACAATGCTTATCTTGTTTCCGATCGCCACATCAAATTCGAAAGATTTAAAATTCTTATGTCTCCCTACCTCGCAGAGTTTTTCGGTACCATGCTCCTGATCCTGTTAGGCGAGGGTGTGGTGGCCGGTGTGTTGCTGAAAGGCTCAAAGGCTGAAAATGCCGGCTGGCTTACGATTGTTGTAGCATGGGGATTAGCTGTCACGCTTGCAATTTATGCGGTCGGGCAATTCAGCGGGGCGCATCTTAATCCTGCCGTTACCGTTGGTCTTGCCTTGTCGGGCAGCTTTGCGTGGGATCAGGTTGCGGGATATTGTGCCGCGCAATTACTCGGTGCATTTGCCGGGGCGGTTCTTGTATGGCTTCATTATTTACCGCACTGGAAGAATACGGCTTCCGCAGAACTCAAACTTGCTGTATTCGCGACTGCGCCTGCGGTTCGGTCAACGCTGAATAATTTGCTCAGTGAAATCATTGCAACGGCCGTATTAATTCTTGGATTATTATTCATCGGAGCCAATCGCTTTGCGGATGGATTGAACCCTTTAATCGTAGGCTTGTTGATTATTTCTATCGGCTTAAGCTTAGGCGGAACAACAGGCTTTGCGATTAATCCGGCACGCGATCTTGGTCCGCGCATTGCGCATGCTATTTTACCCATTGCCGGTAAAGGCTCATCCGACTGGAGCTATGCATGGATTCCGGTTGCGGGGCCATTGATCGGAAGCGGGTTAGGTGTACTCATTTATCACAGCTTGTTTGTTTAAGTATTGTTTAATGTTAATAAATTAATTGCCATGAGAATAGTTTTTACGTTACTCGTTGTCCTGTCATTCATTACAGCTAACGCACAAAGTCCTTTTGCCGGAAACTGGTCGGGCAAACTGGATGCAGGGGTGTCGATGCGGCTGGTATTTCACATTAAAGACAGTACCGGCATTCATGTTACCATGGACAGTCCCGATCAAAATGCCTTTGGCTTTAAGGCCGACAATGCCGTCATTCATGGCGACAGCATTACCATTTCGTTCAACCGGGTTCGCGGCAAGTACCGGGCATTGCTGCGAACCGAGAATGAGCGGCAGCAGCTCAACGGAACCTGGTACCAGGGCGGCATACAGTTTCCATTGAATATGGAAAGAGGCGAAGCGCCTGCTCCGCCAAGACCGCAAACTCCTAAACCGCCATTTGATTATGTTGTTGAAGATGTAGTCTATACCAATGCAGATAAATCGGTTACGCTGGGCGGAACGATTACCCGCCCCAACGGCACCGGTAAATACCCGGCAGTAATCCTCATCACGGGCAGCGGCCAGCAGGACCGGGATGAAACGCTGTTTAGTCATAAACCTTTTTGGGTGATAGCCGATCATCTTACTAAAAATGGTTTTGCAGTATTGCGCGTAGACGACCGGGGCATGGGTAAATCAAAAGGCGAAGTTGAGAACGCTACATCGGTAGATTTTGCGAACGATGTGACGACTTCACTCAACTATTTAAAAACGAGACCCGACATTGATCTTAAGAAGATCGGACTCTTAGGGCACAGTGAAGGCGGTATGATCGCACCCATAGCTGCAGCCAAAACAAAAGACGTTGCGTTTATGGTGCTGCTTGCCGGTCCTGCCGTGAGAGGTGATGAAGTTTTAAACGAACAGCGCGTAGCCATTATGAAAGCAAGCGGTATCGATGCCACCGTTGTACATGAGATTGATATTATCTCCCGGAAAATCACCGGGATAATAATTGACTCTAAAACGAAAGAAGAAGCCTTATCGAAAGCGGAAGAAGAGACTATGCAATGGGCATCGTCTGCGAGCAGTGACGCAAAGGCAGTATTGAATATAGCATCCGATGATCAGGCTAAAACGTATGCCGCACAGACTGTCAGCCAGATGTATGTTCCCTGGGTTAGGTATTTCCTTCAGTTCGATCCGGTTCCTGTTTTGGCAAAAACGAAAATTCCGGTACTGGCCATCTTTGGAGAAAAGGACATCCAGGTTCTTCCAAAACAAAATCTTGAGCCGATGAAACGCGC
Source organism: uncultured Roseivirgaceae bacterium (assembly GCA_964538575.1). Classification (GTDB taxonomy): domain Bacteria; phylum Bacteroidota; class Bacteroidia; order Cytophagales; family Cyclobacteriaceae; genus UBA2336. Next base: position 19,902 of record CAZIGG010000027.1, on the reverse strand, counting down.
CCTCGCCAAAAGCCGGAAGCCGTCTGATTTTAGTGTAGTGGAAATTAAAGGCGTAAACCACCTGTTTCAGAAATGTAATTCGTGTACGGTTGCCGAGTATGGCGGGTTAACAGAAACCATGTCGGAAGAAACATTGCGTACAATAACCGATTGGTTAAAGGTTGCAGTTAAGTAAAGCTTACCGGCAGGAATTTGTACCGGAGGCTGGCCCTCTTTGATTTGTGAAGTATTTATTACCTTCAGGGAACTTTCAATTTATCCCCGGATTTTCTTGAGCTTCTCTTTTTATTTACGTCAGCCCACACTTCAGCGGATGAGCACCCGTCATTACGATTTGATCGTGATCGGAGGCGGCATTACCGGGGCAGGCATTGCGCTGGATGCAGGCCTGCGCGGATTGCGGGTTGCGTTGGTGGAGAAGCACGACTTTGCGTTCGGCACAAGCAGCCGGTCAACCAAGCTCATTCATGGCGGATTACGATATCTCAAGCAGCTTGAATTTGGATTAGTGAAAGAGGTTGGAAGCGAACGGGCCATTGTTCACAACCTTGCCCCGCATTTAACGGTTGCCGAGAAAATGCTGCTGCCATTGAATGAAGGCAGGGGGATGGGGAGCATCTTAACATCCTTCGGACTAAAGCTGTACGACTGGCTTGCAGCGGTAAAGCCGGAAGACCAGCGCAGAATGCTTACGCGCAGGCAAACCTTAAAAGCAGAGCCGTTATTAAAACCGGATGATATCAAAGGCAGCGGCCTGTATGCTGAATACCGGACGGATGATGCCCGGTTAACGACTGAGATAATTAAATCGGCAGCCCACTATGGCGCAGACATCCTTAACTATGCACACGTAACCGGATTTGTTTACGAGAACGAACATATCAAGAGTATTGCCCTGCACGATCTTGTGCTTGATAAAAAAATCAACGTGCGCGGAGCCGCGATTGTGAATGCCACCGGCCCGTGGGTTGATACGTTGCGGGAGCTTGATAATTCCAGAAAAGGCAGGCAGTTGCATCTTACAAAAGGCGTTCACATTGTTGTGCCGAAAGAGAAACTGCCGATAAAACAGGCGTTGTATTTCGATGTTCCGGATGGCCGGATGATTTTTGCGATTCCGCGCGGAAGAACTACTTACATCGGAACAACCGATACGGATTATAAAGGCGATATCGAAAGTGTTGCCACAACGAAAGCGGATGCTGAATATTTACTCAACGCAGTGAACGAAACATTTCCATCGGTAAAGCTTGGCCTGGCCGATATTGAATCAAGCTGGGCAGGGTTACGGCCGCTGATCCATGAAGAAGGTAAATCCGCTTCCGAGCTTTCCCGGAAGGATGAGATTTTTATTTCACCTTCAGGATTAATCTCTATAGCAGGAGGCAAACTTACGGGTTACCGGAAGATGGCAGAGCGGGTGATCGATCTGGTAATCAAAAAGTATTTTGAGGATAAGCCATTGAAAAAATGTAATACCGATAAAGTTCAGCTTTCGGGCGCTGAGTTTACAAATGCAAAGGACGTGAAGGAATATATCAAACGCATTGAAACACAATTAAAGCCTTACGGATTAGAACATCGTGCGAATTACCTTGTTTCGAACTACGGCCGGCAAACAAACCTGATCGCGGATAATCTGGCAAAGCAGCTTAGTGCAAAGAATGACCTGGCACTTGCCAAAGCCGAGTTGTGGTATGGGGTGAATCATGAAATGGTCATGACCCCGTTGGATTTTTTTGTCCGGAGAACCGGCATGTTATTCTTTGATATCCATCGGTTAAAAGCAATACTTGATCCCATACTGGAAGAATTCAAAAACACGTTTAACTGGAATGAAGACAAAGCAAGATTCGAAAGAGAAGCCATGAACAAGGCCATCGCTCAGGCAACCCTAAAGGATATTTGACTTCCGGTTTTTCGAACATCAACATCGAACTTCTAACCTCGAACAATGAAATACATCATCGCACTCGACCAGGGAACCACCAGCTCACGCGCAGTTTTAGTGAATGAGAGAGCTGAGATCAAGGGAATTGTGCAGAAGGAATTTACGCAGATCTTTCCGCAGCCGGGCTGGGTTGAACACGACCCCAACGAGATTCTGAAAACTCAGTTGGGCGTATTGAACGAACTCATCGAAACGAATAAGCTTCAGACTGAAATCATTGCACTGGGGATTACCAATCAACGCGAAACTACCGTTGTGTGGGATCGTAAAACCGGTAAACCGGTGTACAATGCAATCGTGTGGCAGGATAAACGCACCGCATCCATCTGTGAAGAACTTAAGTCGCGCGGACTTTCCGATTACGTTCGGGAAAATACCGGGCTTGTAATCGACTCATACTTTTCCGGAACAAAGATCAAATGGATCCTGGATAACGTTGAAGGCGTAAGAGCAAAAGCAGATAAGGGAGAACTTGCGTTTGGCACGGTTGACACCTGGCTGATCTGGAATTTAACAGGCGGCAAGGTGCACGCAACCGATGTTACCAATGCATCCCGCACGATGGTTTATAATATCAAAGACTTAACATGGGATGAAAAGCTTTTAAAAGAACTTGATATTCCGAAAAGCATGCTGCCCGAAGTAAAACCTTCTGCCTACCACTTTGGCGATGCAGAAGTAAACGGGTTAAAAATTCCGATCAACGGAGTGGCCGGAGATCAGCAGGCAGCGTTGTTCGGACAGGCGTGTTTTGAACCGGGCATGGCCAAGAACACGTATGGTACAGGCTGCTTCATGCTGATGAATACGGGAACAAAAATGCAGTTCTCGAAAAATGGATTGATCACAACCATTGCCTGGTCGCTCGATAATAAAGTTGAATATGCGCTGGAAGGCAGCGTATTCATTGCCGGTGCTGCCATTCAATGGCTGCGCGACAGTCTGCACATGATTGATGAATCGAAAGACTCGGAATACTTTGCGTCAAAAGCGTTAGGCTCAAATGATGTGTATGTTGTACCCGCCTTCGCAGGATTAGGGGCACCGTATTGGGACATGTACGCCCGCGGTGCAATCTTCGGACTCACCCGCGATTCAGAAAAAGAACACATCATTAAGGCAACGTTAGAGTCGCTGGCGTATCAGACCAAAGATATACTCAATGCCATGCAGGAAGATGCGGGTGTGAAGCTTGCAATCTTGAAAGTAGATGGTGGTGCAAGCGCAAATAATATGCTCATGCAATTCCAGGCGGATATTTTAGGCGCAGAAGTTGAACGTCCAAAAGTAATTGAATCAACCGCGATGGGTGCTGCGTACTTAGCCGGCATTCAGGCCGGACTTTGGAAGAAGGAAGACATCGTTAACAACCGGGTGATCGAAAGAAAATTCAAATCAACCATGGAAAGCTCAATGCGTGAAAAGCTTTATAAAGGCTGGAAGAAAGCGGTTGAGCGGACGATGGGGTGGATTGAACCGTAATAATTATTTGTGTAGGGACGCAAAATTTTGCGTCCCCGCATTTTCCATTTCATTTTCTGTTTCGGTGAATACCCGTAATTTTTTCGAATACGCCAGATCCGCATACAAATCCGCGCTCGGTCTGCGCAATCTGTTTTTCGTTACCGGGTCACATTCATATAATCCAAACCGCATGGAAGGGCCGAGGTGCCATTCAAAATTATCCCAGGTACTCCAGAAGTAGTATCCTTTAATATCCATGCCGTCCTGAATTGCCTGGTGAACAATTTGCGCATAATCGTGGATGGCCTGTAATCTTAAAAAATCACTTTCATCGCACACACCATTTTCGGTGATGATGATCGGCTTCCTGTACTTATTCCAGTAGCGCTCCAGGCATGTTCGCAAACCTTCCGGATGGTATTCCCAAATGTCATCGTGGCGCTTGTTGAGCGCTTTCATTTTGTGCGGGGTGTCAATGAATGTAATGGGAAACGGATCGCTCGCAATGCGGGTGTAATAACTCATTCCAAAGAAATCAACTTTCTCGAAATGACTGGGTACATACTCCATAAACCACCAGTCAGCCAGGCGTGCCGGAAACCAGCCGAGGAAGTTTTCCGCTGCGAAAATGGTGCAGTTGTGCGAAATGCCCACTGGCTGATCGGGGTATTTTGATTTGATGTAATCGTAAACCTTATCGTGCGCGTTGCCCATATTTTTAACAACCTTTCCTGCCAGCATCGGATTGTTTTTAAAAGGCGGGAAGAATCCGGTCAACCAGCCGTAGCTTGCATACACATTTGGTTCGTTGAATGTATTCCAGTACGATACGTACTGACCGAACTCGTCAACAACTTTCTTCGCGAAGTCGACCCACATCAGAAGGTTATCTTCTTTTTCCCAGTTGCCTGCGTTTGAAAACCAGGTAGGATTGGTGAAGTGGTGCAGCACCATCATGATGCTGATGTTCCTGTTTTGAAGATCCTGTAAAAAGCCGTGATATTCCTGAACCGCTCCGGCATTAAGTTCATCGAATGGTTTGCGTTGCAGTTTGCTCCACATCAGGCTCATCCGGTAGGATGGCGCTAAGGATGCAATGATCTCGGCATCTTCTTTCAGGCGCTGCTCATGATCGGTTGTGCGGTTAAATACTTCGCCATCGCGGGCCTTGAAATGCTGCCAGTCGTGATCGAATGCAGTTTCAATTTGTGCGGCTGCGGTGCTGGTTCCAAAAATGAAATCTTCGGGAAACGTTATTTTCATGTGCTAACAATTTTTTTGTTTAAGGCACATGGAATGGCTAGTGGATTATCCTCCGTATGCATTTTGAGAGACAGCCATTTCATAACGTTTACTTGCGTGCAGAAGCACGTTCAGCGGCCTGGGTTGTTTCCCATTCCTTCCAGTATTTGCGAAGGAGTTTAAGGTCTTCTTCCAGGCAAGGGTAGAGGTCTTTTTCTTTTGCGATATACGGTTTGTATCCGGCTGAAAGCGCACCGGTATTTAGTCCTCCGGTCCATTCAAAATGGCCGGGATCAAAAGGATGTCGCCAGCGTCCGCCCCAGCGCAAGCCGAGGTTCTCGCCAATCACCCCGATTTTTCTCCAGAGCGCCAGGTTATCCCACTGTGCTTCACCGTTTACGATCGGCACAACATCTACCGCCAGACCATATTGATGTTTGGATTTGCCTCCGCCAGAGCGCGTGTATTTTTTGCCCATGCCTTTGTATTCGTTTTGCTTGGCATGGGTGCGGTAGGTTTCAACAAAGGCAAGCTCAATTCCTTTTGCCTTGCATTTTTCGATCAGATCAAGAACCTTGTCGCGGAAATAAGGATGCAGCGCATTTACATCCGTGATCATCTTTAAATCACCCCGGTTCTTACCGAACGTATTATTTTCAACTAACGCCCAGTTTTTCCAGCCGCTTACTGTATCGATGGTAAACCAGGCTGCTTTTGCAGCTTTTACGGAATCAAGTAAGGCTGCCTTTTCAAAAATCAGTCTGCCATCCAAAGTTGGGTACTCAAGTATAGACTGATAGCGAAAAGGTATAACGTGCATCCGGCCCTGGCCAAAACTGGTTATTGTCAGCAGTAAAAAGGATGCAAAAAGTGCCGTTCTGAAGTAATAGCGCATTAGTTCAATAAAAAATCCCTGCAAAGTTAAGAGTTTATGAGTTGACTGTCAAGCGGTTATTGATCAGTGCCTGTGTTCCCATTCAGCTTATTTATTTCATGGATATACCGCTCCTTTACCTTTGGATCGGATGCTACCGCTTTGCTAACTTTTTTATAGGTAGCCTCACCCACATTGGCCATCAGGGAGGTGAATGCGTCCTGAAAATCTCTTGCGTTTTCATTTCTGATTTCCATCGCCTTTTTCAAATAGCCAATCTCATCCGCTGTTGCGTTAGCCTCATTCAGCTTCTTTTGGTCGTCAAGCAAGGGAAGTAATTTAGTGTACCGGGCTGCCGTGATCTTTTCATTTCCACGGGCAAGCTTAATACTCGTTTCAGCCATAATTTTCTTCCAGGATTCTACTGAATCCATCATGACAACGTACTTTGTCATCTCTTCCCGGGTGACACTGTCAGCCTTTTGTGCTTTTGTTGTAAAGGCAACTGCTGTAAGAAGTACTCCAAAAAAAATAATTTTCAATTTCATACACGTACCAAATATTCTGCGGTTAAAAGTAAGCTTTTCTGACTAAGGACACATAAATGCAGCCTCTTCACCATAAGTAAATAAGTAAAACGCGGGGAATTCAAAATAATTATGCAATCGATTGAAATGTATTGAATCAATGATTTTTTACTAAATTTGCCTCATAAATCCTCTGATATATGACTGAAGAAACCCTGGCCGTGAGCACCAGCTATCAGGTGAAGCACACCAATCTGAAAAAGTGGGTAAATGAAGTAGCCGCGCTCTGCAAGCCGGATACCATCCGGTGGTGCGATGGATCAGCAGAAGAGTATTCTGAGATGTGCTCCATGCTGGTTGACAAGGGTACATTTATCAAATTAAATCCGGAAAAGAGACCTAACAGCTATGCCTGCTTTTCAGATCCCAGCGATGTTGCCCGGATAGAAGACAGAACATACATCTGCAGCCGTAAAAAAGACGATGCCGGTCCGATGAACAACTGGGTTGACCCGCGTGAAATGAAGCAAACCCTCAGCAAGCTGATGGCCGGCTGCATGAAAGGAAGAACCATGTACGTGATTCCGTTCAGCATGGGTCCGATTGGTTCAGATATTTCACACGTTGGTATTGAAATAACCGACTCAGAATATGTAGTAGCAAACATGCATATCATGACCCGCGTAGGCAAGCGCGTAATAGACGTGCTGGGTTCGGACAAAGAGTTTGTAAAATGCATTCATACCGCAGGCGCTCCTTTGCAGCACGGTCAGAAAGATGCGCGTTGGCCCTGCAATCCGGATACGAAATATATTGTTCATTATCCTGAAGAACGTTCGATCGTTTCTTACGGATCGGGTTATGGAGGTAACGCCCTGCTCGGTAAAAAGTGCTTTGCGTTACGCATTGCATCGGTGATGGCGCAGGAAGAAGGCTGGCTGGCCGAGCACATGCTTATCCTGGGTGTTGAAAGTCCGGAGAAGGAGAAGACGTATGTGGCTGCTGCGTTTCCAAGCGCTTGTGGCAAGACAAATTTTGCCATGCTCATTCCGCCCGATCCGCTGAATGACTGGAAAGTAACAACCATAGGCGATGATATAGCATGGATCAAACCCGGTAAAGACGGTAAGCTTTACGCGATCAACCCTGAAGCCGGGTATTTTGGTGTTGCTCCCGGAACAAACATAAAGAGCAATCCGAACGCGATGAAGACCATCGCAAAAAATACAATCTTCACAAACGTAGCCATCACACCCGATGGCGATGTATGGTGGGAGGGTATGACGAAGGAAGCGCCCGAAGGCTTAACCGATTGGAAAGGACAGAAGTGGGATAAAAATTCCGGTAAACCTGCTGCACACCCCAATGCACGGTTTACAGCACCGGCATCGCAATGCCCGAGCATTGATGAGAATTGGGAAGATCCGAATGGTGTACCGGTCGGTGCGTTTATTTTTGGAGGAAGAAGAAGCACTACAGTGCCGTTGATCTACCAGGCACACAACTGGAACAGCGGAGTTTACCTCGCAGCTACCATGGGCTCAGAAACAACGGCTGCAGCCTTTGGTGAAGTTGGTAAGGTAAGACGCGATCCGTTCGCGATGCTGCCGTTCTGCGGCTATCACATGGGTGATTATTTTAATCACTGGCTGCAATTTGGAAGAGACATCCCTAACCCGCCCCGCATTTTTGGCGTGAACTGGTTCCGCAAGGATGATAAAGGGAATTTTGTGTGGCCGGGATTTGGCGATAATATGCGCGTGCTGAAATGGATCGTTGAAAAAATCCATGGCAAATCAAATGCCGTGGAAAGCCCGATCGGCTGGATGCCGCATTACGATGACATTGACTGGACGGGATCGGATTTTACAAAAGAGCAATTCGATCAGATCATGCACATTGACCGCGAGCAGTGGAAAGAAGAGCTTCTGTCGCACGCACAATTATTTGAACGCATGTACGATCGCCTCCCGAAAGAATTCATTTTCATGCGCGAGCTGCTGCTCTCCAGCCTCTGGCGTTCGCCTGAGAAGTGGAAGCTGGAGCCGGAACATATTTAATAACGAATGACGAATGTGGAATGATGATTATGCATTCGTAAATTCGTCATTACACATTCGTCATTTTTATTCCTTCGCAATACACTTTTAATTTTAGGATTGTCGGTATTGATAAAATCGATTAATAGCCCTACTTTGACCCGACCTAAATTAACCTAAAACAATCTCCGGATGACGTTGAGCGAACGTGTACATCAGATCAGATCAGGCTTTTCGTCAACATTTTGGGTTGCCAACACATTAGAATTATTTGAGCGTTTCGCTTTTTACGGCTCGAAAGCCGTACTTGTTAAATTTCTTGCGGATAAGGTCGGGCTTACAGAAGAAGCTGGTTCACTGGCGGGGCTTTTTACCGGCTTAATTTTTTTCCTGCCTGCGCTTGCCGGTGTTTTTGTCGACAAATACGGTTTCAAAAAAACGTTATCTGCCTGCTTCCTGATTTTTTGCGTTGGATACTTCCTGATCGGTCTGGCAGGAATGGAGTTCGGACAGGGAATTGTTGAAGTAATTGGCAAAAAACCGTACGTTATTTCCGTCCTTGTACTGACCGCAATTGGCGGTTCATTGATCAAGCCATGCATCGTTGGAACAGTTGCTAAAACTTCACGACCGGACATAAAAGCGCTGGGCTTTTCAATTTATTATACACTTGTAAACATTGGCGGAGCGATTGGGCCTGTCATAGCTTTAACGGTTCGTCAGGATTTTGGCATTGAGTACGTTCTTGTCATGTCATCAATAACATCGTTCCTGCTTTTGATCGGAACGTTGATATTTTATAAGGAGCCTGTTGATGTAAGCGGAGAAGTTTCAGTGCAAAAAACATTTGGGAAGGTTTTTAAAGATATGTTTTTGGTCTTTAAAAACTTCAAGTTCATCAGTTTTCTCGTGATCTTTTCAGGTTTCTGGATCATGTTCTGGCAGATATATTTCCTGCTGCCTTTTTATGCCACGGATGTGCTTCATTACGATAAGTTTGAAATCCTTGAAACCGTTGATGCCTGGACAATTATCCTGGTTACCATCCCGATCACGGCCCTGGTGATGAAATGGAAACCCTTCACTGCCATGATTGTCGGGTTTGTGTTTGCAACCTTATCCTGGATTATCATGGGAGCAGCAGGAACGGTTACCGCTGCGATAGTTGCCATGGCCATGTTCGCGATAGGTGAATCAACACAATCCCCGAGGTTTTATGAATACGTAAGCATGCTTGCACCAAAAGATCAGACCGGAACATTTATGGGCTTTGCTTTTCTCCCGGTAGCCATTGGTGCCTATACAGCAGGCTTTTTGGCAGACTGGCTTCGACTGAATTATATGCAAACCGATCCGGCCATGATGTGGTACATCGTTTCCGGAGTAGGTGTTACGTCAACGATCTTAATGATTTTATACAATAAACTGGTTCTTAAATAACGATTCATGGAAGTACCTAAAATTTTTAAACCTTATATCGCACCCGAGCAAAGCATTGCTGAGTTCACCGTCAAGTCGGTAATATTCGGTTGCTTGTTTGGCGTATTATTTGGATGTTCAACCGTATACCTTGCCTTGAAAGCCGGACTTACCGTGTCGGCATCCATCCCGATTGCGGTAATCGCCATTACATTAGGTCGCAAGTTTCTGAGGACAACTATCCTGGAGAACAACATTATTCAAACAACGGGCTCAGCGGGTGAATCGATCGCGGCCGGTGTTGCCTTTACGTTGCCAGGATTTCTGTTTCTTTCTCCGGGAGCCAATGGTGAACAATATTTCAATTACCTGACGATACTTATTCTTGCAGCCTTTGGCGGGATGCTGGGTACACTTATGATGATCCCGTTGAGACGATCGCTGATCGTTAAGGAACATGAAACTCTTCCATACCCGGAAGGAACAGCTTGTGCATCGGTATTACAGGCAGGCGAGAAGGGCGGAGACTTTGCCCGCACGGCTTTCTTAGGAATGGGGATTGCTTTGCTCTACGCAACTCTTCAAAAGGTATTCCATGTTATTGCGGAGATGCCTGCTTATGTTACGAAGCAAACCAGTAAGTTCTGGCCTTCGGCTCAAACCAGTGGTGAAATAACACCGGAGTATTTGGGTGTCGGCTATATTATCGGACCCAAGATTGGTGGAGTTCTCGTGGCAGGCTCTATACTCGCGTGGTATGCAATCATTCCATTGCTTGCCACATTAATATCACCGGAAGCGGTTGCCAGTCAGCTACATGTGCTTGGGTATTTAAAGGATATGGATGTCGGTGGTGGAAAAGGAAACTGGGATCCTGCAACCAAAACTTTTGGCAACATGGCCACGGCACTTTATTTCTCTTACATCCGGTTGATTGGAGCGGGAGCGGTTGCTGCAGGCGGTTTGATTACGCTTGTTAAAACAATTCCCACAATTATCAGTTCGTTCCGTGAGAGCGTTGGGTCGCTTAAAGAAAAATCTGAAGCAAGTATTTCCAGGACCGAACGCGATTTATCATTCAAAGTGGTAATCGTAGGGAGCATTATCCTTGTTGCTGTTCTTACGTTTGTACCGGTAATACCAGGCGACAGCGTCTGGCAGAAATTACTAATAGCGATATTGATTATCATTTTCGGATTCTTCTTCGTTACGGTAGCAAGCCGGATTGTTGGGTTGGTCGGATCAAGCAATAGCCCTATTTCAGGGATGACTATCGCTACGTTAATGGGAACCTGCCTCATCTTTACTTCAGTAGGCTGGAGTGGTGAGTTCTTTGAGCCACTTGCGCTCGTAGTAGGGGGTATGATTTGTATAGCGGCTGCCAATGCAGGCGCCACTTCGCAGGATTTGAAAACGGGATACTTAATCGGAGCAACACCTCGCAATCAGCAGTTGTCTTTATTTATAGGAGCAATTATATCGTCAATTGCCATAGGATTTGTAGTGATTATGCTGGATACACCTAATAAAGATGAGGTAGCACAGGGATTGACTCACGCCATTGGTTCTGAACGTTTCCCCGCACCGCAAGCTACACTGATGGCAACGCTGGATAAGGGTATCCTATCTCATAACCTCGACTGGCAATTTGTAATGGTGGGCGTATTCATTGCAGTTATGATTGAGCTTTGCGGAATCAAGGCGCTGGCTTTTGCCATTGGACTTTATCTCCCATTATCTACAACACTGCCAATTTTTATTGGCGGTGCGATTAAAGGTTTCATTGACTGGAGAGTTAAAAAGAGAAACGAACAAGTTCTGGATGACGACCTTGGAAAAGGCAGCTTGTTTGCAACCGGCTTGATTGCGGGCGGAGCCTTAGCAGGTGTTGCTGTGGCGCTGTTGTCGGTAAATGATAATGTATACAAAGGGCTTGAGAAGATCAGCGCGGAACATGGTATTTCAGAAGCGCTGGGAGCGGGCGGCTACCAGATCCTGGGAGTACTCTTCTTCGCAGCGATGGCATTTATGCTCTACCGTCAGGCGATTAAGAAGAATTAGATTTAATTGCCGGGCTTGTCCCGGCATTCCCTTGTTGAAGTACTTATTAGGGGATCGCGGAACAGGTCCGCGAAAGTGAAAACAAAGGCTGCTCAATTGCAGCCTTTTTGTTTTTGAAATATGTCGAGAGGTTACAGCTTCGAATGCGTAACCTCCGAGTTGATATCAATAATTTCTTTTAACTCCTCCAGCGCTTTGGTTTCGGATTCGAGCACTTTTCCATCGGCATAGATAATATCGTACATGTCGCCATACACATGGTATTTCTGCGAAAACTTGATCGTGTTGAAATGCGCGAATGACGCGTGAAAGAGTTTGTTGAGCTGCTTCTTGTCGAACTTGTCGTATTGCTCCAGCGCTTCGGTGAATTTTGCATCCGCATTTTCGTTTGGAAACAACTTCGCCATTTTCTCTTTAATCACCTTAACCTCGGTTACGTGAACCTCACCATCGGCATGCGCCATGTGTACGTAGAGAAAAAGAACAAAGTCTGCAAAGGTGTCGTGGATTACCATAGGGTTGTATTCAGTTATGCTAAAGTAGTGAAAATGTAATATTTTATATGACAAACCGTCCTAAAAAAGAAAATCCTGACGTTGCCGCCAGGATCTCTCAACTTTATTAATTATTACTTGGAATTACATCATTCCGCCCATGCCGCCACCGTGCGGCATTGCAGGCTCCGGCTTGTCTTCAGGAATATCGCTTACTACAGCCTCTGTCGTTAACAACAAGCCTGCGATAGACGCTGCGTTTTCAAGCGCAAGACGGGCTACTTTCGTAGGATCGATGATACCGGCTGCGAAGAAGTTCTCAAACTTGTTCTCCGCTGCATTGTATCCGAAGTCTTTCTTGCCATCGCGGACTTTGTTCACGATTACAGAACCTTCCTGACCTGCATTTTCAACTATTGTTCTCAACGGTGACTCAAGCGCCAGGCGAACAATGTTCACACCGGTTGCCTGATCTTCGTTGTCGGTCTTAAGATTTTTAAGGGCTTCGATCGCACGGATGTACGCTACGCCACCGCCAGGGATAATACCTTCCTGAACAGCTGCGCGGGTTGCATGCAATGCATCATCCACACGGTCTTTCTTTTCTTTCATTTCAACTTCAGTTGCTGCACCGATATAAAGAATCGCTACACCACCGGAAAGCTTAGCAAGACGTTCTTGCAATTTTTCCTTATCGTAATCAGAAGTTGTTGTTTCAATTTGTGCCTTGATTTGGCTGATACGACCGGTGATCTCAGCTTTTTTGCCGGCACCGTTAACGATCGTAGTGTTATCCTTATCGATGTTTACTTTCTCAGCACGGCCGAGGTACTCAAGTTTCGCATCTTCCAGCTTCATGCCGGTTTCTTCAGAGATAACTTTTCCGCCAGTCAGGATAGCGATGTCTTCCAGCATAGCCTTTCTGCGGTCGCCAAAGCCAGGAGCTTTAACAGCTGCTACTCTGAGTGCGCCACGGATCTTGTTTACCACAAGCGTAGCCAATGCTTCGCCTTCCACTTCTTCAGCAATGATCACAAGCGGCTTGCCGGTTTGTGCAGTTGCTTCGAGGATAGGAAGTAATTCCTTCATGGAAGAAACTTTCTTATCGTAGATCAGGATGTACGGGCTGTCAAGATCAGCTTCCATTTTCTCTGTGTTGGTCACGAAGTAAGGGGAGAGGTAACCGCGGTCGAACTGCATACCTTCTACAGTTTTTACTTCGGTTTCTGTTCCTTTTGCTTCTTCCACGGTAATCACGCCATCCTTACCAACTTTCTCCATCGCTTTCGCAATCATCTTACCAATCTCGTTATCGCTGTTCGCGGAGATGGTAGCGATCTGCTCAACTTCCTGGGTTCCTTTGATTGGCTTGGACTGTGATTTAAGATTCTCAACAACGGCAACAACTGCCTTGTCGATACCGCGTTTCAGATCCATCGGGTTAGCGCCTGCTGCCACGTTCTTAATACCGTGTGCGAAGATTGATTGTGTTAATACCGTTGCCGTTGTTGTACCGTCACCGGCTGCATCTGCAGTTTTAGAAGCAACTTCTTTCACAAGCTGTGCGCCCATGTTTTCGATGGCGTCTTTCAGCTCTATTTCTTTTGCTACGGAAACACCGTCTTTCGTGATGGAAGGAGCTCCGAATTTTTTATCGAGGATAACGTTCCGGCCTTTTGGACCAAGCGTTACTTTAACGGCATCTGCCAGTTTATCAACGCCTTTTTTCAGTCTGTCGCGGGCAGAGGTATCAAATGTTATTTCTTTAGCCATTGTATTTGATTTTTATCAGTTGAGTAAAAATTAGATTGTTCCGAAGATGTCTGAATTGCGCATGATCAGATAGTCTTTGCCATCGATCGTGATCTCGGTTCCGGAATATTTTCCGTACAGCACGTTGTCGCCAACTTTTACCGTTACGGGCTTGTCTTCAAGGCCATCGCCAACAGCGATTACTTTTCCCTTTTGTGGTTTCTCTTTCGCAGTGTCCGGGATGATAATGCCTGAAGAAGTCTTCTCTTCAGCGGGTGCAGCCTGCACCAACACTCTGTCTTCGTTTGGTTTGAAATTAATTTTTGCCATAATGCAAATGGATTTTATAGTTAAACTCTGTGTCAGGCCTACTGTCACTTATCATGCCATGACCTGAACGGAGGGCGAATTACGGACATTTTTGCCAGAATTTCATTGTTTTTGCGGGATTTCCTGAAGATGGCTGTCAGGTCGCTGAATGAACAATGGCCATCTTGTCAGAATGGCTTCCAATGTCTACTTTTCCGTATTAACGTCTAAGAAGAGGGGGTATGGAAAATCTGCAATCCAAAGGGATGCCTTTGGCAAAAGACTGGCTCACCCGGGGGCTTATTGACTTTGAGTACAAAAAGTATGTGCTGCTCGCGTATCTGAGCACGGTTAAAAATTCATTCGACCGGGTAGAACTCTATCCCTTCCTGAGCGACCTGGTTTCTCACTACCGTAACCTGGCAGCCGTAAAAGAAAACAAAACCCTTATCCGCGATTCATTTCCCAAAGAGATTTCACTGGAAGAATTTAAACGCCTTGAGCTTTCGTACACCAAAATGGTGGAAGATGACGCCATGATGAAAGAGTTAGAGAGCATTATCGAGTTTGCGATCCCGCGACTGAAAAATTCCCTGCAGGAAGGCTCGGAAATTTATGAACTGGTCGAATCACAATGTGAGATCGCTCCCGTAGGGGTAACACCTTTGTACGCGAAAGAAGGATATTTGTTCGTAACCCAGCCACCGGAGAAAGAAACCAATGTGTATCGCTACCAGGTGAGTATCTTTGAGCAAAGCCATGAGCAGTTGAGAAGCCTGAATACGGAATTCATTGAGCGCATCCCCACAACACTCACCAACACCTACGAAAACATCAAGCTTGAATTAGTAAAACGCTACCGCGAAATGCCGAACCCGGCTACATACCTGATCTTATCGAAGATGAAATTTCCGTTTACGGAAACGCTGATGCCGGTCGCTAAAAGATTATTTGTGAAGCATATTTCGAGCGCGGGTTGATTGATATCAGTTCAAATTTGTCAGTGAATAAGCTTTTTCGGGTATTTTGATAACCTATGGAGCCAGTCCTGAAAATACAATGATTTACCAACCGTGAAAATCCATAATGCCATTTTGGATTTTCACGGTTCAAAAATCTCTGTGCAAATTGTTGTCAACGATCGTTACTAATATCGGGCCTGTTTATTTATCCAGCGGGTTCCAGAAATTGCCCGTTAGTGTGAAGAGATAAAGAACACGTGTGTTAACATTAAACCAGTATGTATCATTTAGTTTGCTTAACTCGGTCGAAAAATTATCAACCGTGGTTTGATCTTTTGCCATAGAGGCAACAGCAAACCCGCCAAGAAATGAACTGTTTTTATTTGTGCCTCTTTTGGTTCCGTCAAGTTCATAGCCGTCAACAATATTGGCAGCGCCAACCCCGTTGGCCCAGGTCGCCACCTTGCTGGCCCATTGCTGTGATTGCGTATTGCCATTCCATAAATGATCAAGCGTTAATTTCCAGGGCGCGCGGCAGGCATCGTAACCGAAGTGATGAACTCTGCCGGGTGTTGAACTGGCTCCGCCCGTAGCTTTTTGCCAGTCGGGCACGAGGCCGGTTGAGGGATGTGCCCCGGTATTTAAGGTAACGTAAGTATCATTGGCAAGTTTTTCCCAGGCATCATCTCCTGTAACCGAAGCAAAAACCCTGAAGTAGGCGGGCGTATGGTACATAATGTCCATCTCGTTGCAGCCACCCCATGCTATATTGTTATAACCAGGGCCGATTATATAAATACTTTCACTGTTTACGATGCAGGTCTTAAATAAATTGTTCCTGATTATGGCCAGGATTTCCTTAGCCTCATTCAGGTAAGTTTCATCCGACCATTGTTTGCTGGCAACAATTAAGGAAAGGGCAACATCAATATCGCCATCGGTAGCGCTTCCCTTATCCTTAAAGCCATCGCAGGTTACAGACCAGGCCATCATATTTTTTGCTTCTGTTGTCCGCTTGCTTTTATAGAATGTAAACAGGCCGTCAAATGTGTCCTTGTCTTTTGCATACGCGGCCAGTAACATTCCAAAGCCCATAGCTTCAACTTTGGTTTCGGCAGCAGGGTCGGCTATAACCCGAAGTCCGCCTGCACAGGCAACAACTTCTTCTGCTTTCCATCTTTTGTATTCATTCATGGCGAGGTTGGAAGTAATGGCAGTGGGTATGAATCCGTTACTGTATTTTAGTGACCTGCCTGTTGTTAATGTAAGTTCTTCACTCAGTGTCATTCCTTTTTCAAGGGTGATCTCTTTTGTGCCGAGCACAACCTGTTCCGTAGAGAGGCCGGAGGTAAAAACCTCTTCTAAAATGGTGAGGTAGTAGATGCCTGTTGCAAAGTTCTTTACGTCTAAAGAAGTGTTGCCGGTGTTATCGGTTACAGCCGATTTTAAGGCTGCAGCAGGATTTCTACCGGCAGGGTCACTGGCAGGCTGACTGAAAATGTAAACCTTAATGTGAGCCTCAATTTCCCCGGTTGTGCCTTTTACAGTTACCGCTAATGAAGTACTGTTTGTATTTCCGGACGGCTCATCTTCACTGCCACAACCGGCAACGGAGAAAAGCAGCCCTATTAATAGAATGTTCAGCATTGTATTTTTCATGTAATAAATTCAGGTGCACAAAGACTGCAAAAGTAATTCCTTTAGATGAAGTTTCAATTGTTTTCTTAATTCTTAGCTTCAATAAGATTTCCAGTAATGCAATATGGTTGTTCATCCATTCAAAATAACAAGATCAGTCATAGGGTCAGGCAGGCGCGTAAAAAGTTTTTTCGGTGTGAGGCCTGTGATGCGCTGGCATGATTTGATAAAATGTGACTGATCGTAATACCCGTTACCCAGGGCTTCGGTCAGGTCGCCATGCGAAAATACTTCATTTGTTTTTCGCACGGTATTCACCGTTTGCTGAAGCTGAACGAGCATGGAAAATATTTTAGGTGTCAGTCCGATTATATTCGTGAACCTGCGCTCGAGGGTTTTAATGCTCACATCCATTGCTCTTGCAACCTCCTCTATCTTTAGAGAAGCGGAACTTCCGGATTCAATCGCATGTATTACGTGTTGTATCCAGCTTGCGGATACCTGTTCAGAAAAAAGATTTGCCTTAAAATAAGAATCCAGCAAACGTATTTGCTTTTCCGTGGTGCCGGTCTTTTTCAATTCGCGAATCAGGTTGTAATCCCTGGCCGGGGTATTAAAAAACGTATCAAAACCAACAGGCTGTACCAGTTTCCGGCTTTCGAAAATTGATAGCGCCAGCACGTGGGGATAAAGCTTAATACCGAAACAACGCAACGGGTTTCTCGAACGAATTTTTCCCATAGTCCGGGTGAGCGGGTAGAATGTGCAGGCCGGCAACATCTCAAACTTTTGTCTGTCAGGAAAGAACCAATGCAATTCACCGTGCAGAACAATAGAAGCATCTACACGTCCGTTGGGCACCGTCATCGCATCCATATCCTGAAAAGATTCCACATAAAAATAGGACTCGATGATACTTTTTAATGCAGAATCGGCAGGTTTGAAACGTTGGATATTCATCTGTCCAAAATGTACAATTATTTTACTGTACGTGCATTTTACTTTTAAGGTTTAACCTCATTGAAAATGAAACGATTGATTATCCTTAGCATAGGTTTGTTATGGTATGGAATTACTGTAGGTCAAAATATTCCGTATGGCAATAATCCCAAGGCCGGCAAATATGCCAGCATAAACGGTATTCGCTTGTACTATGAAATTTACGGAAGCGGACCAAGCCTCTTGTTATTACACGGCAATGGAGGTTCGATTGAGGGAAGGGCTAATATGATTCCCAAACTAAGTGAGAAATATAGAGTCATTGCCATTGACAGCCGGTGTCACGGCAAGAGTGGCTGTTCAAGTGAACTGAACTATGAAATGATGGCTTCCGATGTGAACGGTTTGCTGAACGTACTAAAAATTGACTCGGCATTTGTTTGGGGTCACAGCGATGGGGGTATCACAGGACTGATTATGGCTTATCAATACCCTGTTAAAGTAAAAAGACTGGTGATCAGCGGTGCGAATGTTACACCTGATACGACAGCGCTTGAGCCTGTATTGGTCAGACTGATGCAGCATTATAAACTTATACCAGATACGCTTACACAAAAGCATCTTAAACTCATGGTGGAACATCCTCACATTGATCACACACAGCTCGGCAAGATCAAAGCCCCCGTCATGATTGTTTCCGGTGATCGTGACGCGGTTTTGCTGGAACATAGTATTAAAATTTTCAGGGCGATCCCTAACTCAAACCTGTGTGTCCTGCCTGCTACTACACACTTTATAAGTGATGAAAAACCAAACCTGATGATTTATTGGCTGAACGAATTCTTCTTTAAAAACTTTACAAAGCCATCGACCGTGGAATGGGCGCTGAAAACAGCGGAACAAATGGGGTTAAGCAAACCGTAGCTAACAAGGTTATCCATTAGGGCTAAACTATAGCGAATGTTCAAAGCGGGAAGCAGAGTTCTAAATCCGCGATTTAAGTTCACCGATACCCGAAAGTTTTTAACTTGCCTGAATGCTGGCTTTATCAATCAAATCCTACCCGGAGAAATTAGTCCGATGGATACCGTTGCCGTACTGGCTGAGTCTCGTTCTGCTATGGGAGGGGATTTTCTTAGCAGATTACTTATTGGGTATGTCCGTTCCGGGAGCGCACGATCATCTTGTTGAATACGGCTGCCTGGTTTTCTTTTTTGCCATGGTCTCCGTTACCCTTGTGTATTGCTCGAAGGTGCTGGTCAGGCTGTTTGATGACATCCGGTTGTTTATTGAAGACGATACAGCAGCACTGCACGGATGGTATCAGAAAAGGTTAACACTCAGTTACCAGGGATTTATTCCGCTCATTTTTGCTGTGCTCTTTACGGTGGCCGTTAATGTAACGGTTGGAAACGCTATCCGTCAATTCACACCCGAAGGAACGGGGATTTATTACCTGCGAATGGTTTATGAGTATGCAGGGTTTTTCTTCCTGGGGCTTGGAATCTGGGCGCTTGTGAACGTGATTTTTATTCCGATCGGGTTAACGAAATATAAAATCCGCGTAAGCGTAAACCAGATTTCCGGAAGAGGGCTGCAGGCGCTGGGCGCTGCGTATTTCAAAATGTCGCTGGCCATTACGTTCACGTTTGTTCCATTAGTTGTGGCGGCCATTATTTCACCGCTTATAACCGATCTTTCTATTCTCATCTGGCTGTGTATGGGAACGGTATCCATCTTTTGTTTCTTTCTGCTCCCGCAGATTGGCATACATAACATTATGGTGCATGAAAAGCAGCAACGGCTGTTGTCTTTTGCGAACCATCTTGAAGTTTCCCTTGAGCGTTCGCTGAAAGAACCAACACCTGAAAACCTGCTGCATCTTAAAGAGCTATTCGAACTTCAAACACATCTGAAAAACATGAATGAGTGGCCGTTTAATGTTAACACGTTGTGGCAATTAGTAACGGCTTTGCTGATCCCGCTTACATTGGGTTTAATTGAGGTGTTTTTTAACAAGTGATTAAGTCGCAGAATTAAGACAGCTTGTGCGCTATTTGATCAGTCGTTACGGGCCGCGTGCTTCTCGATCAACTCCTGAATAAACTGTTGGGAACTGCTAAACAAGGTTATTGTGCTGGCATCCAGTTCTACCCATTTTGAATCAACTTTAAATTCATTGAGGTTTGCTTCCAATTCTTTATGGCAGTAAATATCGTATAACAAATAAC
>CAZIGG010000026.1:28800-34240 GCA_964538575.1 uncultured Roseivirgaceae bacterium | reverse complement strand
GTTAAATGTTGCGCCAGGTATGACCGAGCCGGAAATCTGTACATGGTTAAAATTATTTGCTGAAGATCCGCTGATGGCGGTAGTACCATTAAATACAACCGTACCGTTAGTGGCGTTAAAGGTTCCATCGTTAGTCCAGTTCCCGAAAATATTCAAATCATTGTTGCTTGAAATATTAAATACTGCGTCCGGCAGGATGGTAATATCCCCGGTTATATCAACATCATCACCCTGAATAAAATCATCTACACCTCCCAGAATCAGGTTACTATACGTACCGGATGTTACAAACTGATTGATGTCGAGGTTCCCACCGGTATTGTTCACGAGTTGAATGGTATTCCCGGGAGCGGTGGCTATAATTCCGTTATTCGAAGCACTGGTGCCTTGCCAGATTACGGTTCCGGTTGTGCCGTTGGTGAGCGTACCATTTCCCGAAAAACTTCCTGTAATGGTGATGGTACCATTGTTTGTGGCACTGCTTGCCACCGTCAGTGTGGTGAAAGAAGTACTGCCGGTAAAAGTCTGATTACCCTGGGTGACATTGAGGATGGGCAGATTTCCTCCCGTCCCTGTAATGGTGTTTCCCATGGTAACAAAGTTTGTCTCCAATGCAGCATGACTAATGTCAGATGTATTGTTCAGCGTAATGTTTCCGCTCACTCGAATCTCATCGCCATTATCGGAGCCCGTGATATTTCCGTTCGTTCCCAGCATCAGACCCCGATCACCAATGTTTACGGTAATATCCTGACCGATTGAATTGGCAAAATTAAGCGTTCCAAGAATTGTGAGTGATCGCATGGACTTGACTGATTGTCCGAATGGGAAATCCAGGATAGTTACCGTGCCGGATTCAATGACAACTAATTTGTTAGCCGTTGGCTCAGGAGCGTCTGTAGGACCTCCCGGCCTGTAGGACCATACTCCGGGTGTGTTCCAGTTTCCGGCAGGCTGAGCAAAGTAGCGGTAGTTGCTTAACGGATTATTCTCCGTGGATGAACCGATAACAAAATAGGGAGGTGTAAACGAACTTATTGTATTGGATTGCACACTTCCGGCAACGAAGTTTCCGGTGGTTCCGGCATTTCCCCGGCTGACCCAATTGGTTCCATCCCACTGGGCTACTAACAGGTCTGCTAAATTATCGATCTCAGCATCCGGCAAAGATGAATACTTCCATACAAGTGTTACAGCAGCTTCGGCTGTTCCGCTGGTTCTTTCTATGGTCCAATAATCCTGGGATGAAACATGATCGATACCTGATTCTTTTGTTCCTATCGATTGCTCAAGTGAATAATATTGCGCTGTAAAAGTGGTAGCGGCTGTTGATGTGGGCGTGATGCTGGCGGGCATGTAGTTGGCCCCGGTGCCGATCGGAAAAGCAAAGACCGCGGTGGAATTGACAGTCTTGGCTACGGGTCCTTTAACATGGCTTCCGTCAGAAACCGAAGCAACCGATGCATTGACCCCCAGGGTAAGCAGACTGGTGTCGGATGAGATGATGTGCCCATCGGTGAACGTCAGCAGGCCACCCACCGTAACCGGGTTGTTCAAAATGACTGCCGAGGATATGGCAGAATTATTGATCGTCAGGTTATGATAGACCGCACCGTTTGGATTGGTTATCATCAAGGTGGCGGTACCACCGAATGTAACGGTTCCGTTTCTTGGATTAAATGTGCTTGTATTTGTCCAGTCGCCACTGATGGTGATGCCAAAATCAAACGTGGTAACGTCTAATGTGGCGCTTCCGCTAATGTTCAGATCGGTGTCCACGACTATCGGACCGGAAAGCGATTTTGTTCCTGATCCGGTAAACTCAACAGTCTTATACGCTGCAACCGCAGGTGCACTTGTTGTACTGCGAATACTTTGAGGTCCTGCCCCGTTAAAGGTAATTACTCCACTAACAAGCGAATAGGTTCCTGTCAGTTCAGGAACGGTTGTGCCGGTTGTTCCGATAATCAGGTTGCCACCGTTCATTACCGTATTGGCTGTACCTGTTAGTGAGTTGCTCCCCACATCAAACTGACCTGTGATTATCAATAGCTGGTTGTTAATAACAATATTGTTGGCAGCCCTTACAGTGGTATTGGCATCCTTGGCGACCTGAATCCTGTAAAAGTCTTCACCTGATGAATTGATAATGGTTTGTTCAAGCCCTCCTCTGAAGATGACTGTGCAGGCATTACAACTATTGGGTACAAAACCGGCTGCGCCATTATTATTAGTCCAGTTTCCTGACAGTGTAATTCCGTTTTGGTTTTGATTATTCAGAATACCGGTTGCGGTAATGCTCAGGTCTCCGTTAATAGTAATGTCCGCACTATAATATTTTGGCGCATTTCCTGATATAACAAGATGATGGAACGTACCACTTGCTTGATGAATGTCGAAATCAGGTGCATCGGCTATGGTTTGCGAAAACTCCATCGTATTTCCCTCGGTGATCAAACTCAATACATCGCTATTTAAGTTGTTGGTAGTTCCGGAATAGGTAAGATGGGCTGATGCTCCATTGATCAACCGGAGGGCCGACCCGGTAAGCTGCCGGGTTATGGTAACGGATCCCGTGTGGGTAATAAATGTTTGAACGTTCAGTCTCCCGATCGTACCTGAACCGCTTAGTATACCCGCGTTGTTCCCGTTAACGGTTATCAAAAAATTGCGATTGGTAAGGGTTGCATCTACTGCCACATCGCCTGATAGGGTAAGCGTAGGTGTAAAAGAACTTAGCACATCACCGGCAGAAGTGATATGAAGTCCTCCTGATCCGATCAACATGTTTCTGGAATTTGCATCGAAGGTTAATCGGCCGGCAGGCGTAGCTTCGGAGGTTCCGATGTTGAGTGAATGACAATTTGCCCCATTCACATTTTGCGTGATGGTAAATCCGCCTCCGATAAAAACATCCGTAGCGGAAGTGGGTATAGAAGCACCGGCTGCACCGCCCGGTGCGGTCGACCAGGAACCTGAACTGTTCCAGTTTCCGGAAGCAACGGCATACCGGGCACCTCCTTCAAGGAAAATAACGGTGACACGGATTTCATCGACAAACAGGTTGAAGGTGGTGTTTTGGCTTGACGTTTGCGCCATGATGGCCACTCCGAAATTGGGGCTGTTGATTTTATCAGCCGTCCAGTCTGATACACCCCAGGTATTGATAATTCCACCATATAATTGAGGTATATCCAGGTCAATGGATAACCAGCCCAACGGACTTGCTTCATTGTGCGCACCAATAGTACCGGTGGCATCGATGAGGCTTATTTTGTTGTCCCTCACTGTTCCACCTGTAGCATAGCGGTCCACCTGGACAATAATTCCTTTAATGATGGATCCTGCCGGAATACTAAACCCAAAGTTTTGCGCCAGCAGGTAATTTGTTGTTTGATTCGATGCGGTTGTGGTCAGGGTGGCATAGGTGTCATCTTGTGTTCTTGCAAAGTTTGGATTTATCCAGCCCTGAGAAATCTGCCCGCCTCCCCCGTCAGTTACGATAGCCGGGTTACCTGAGGTGTTGACAGTAGGCTCAACCTGGGTATCAGGATCACCTCCGGGATTACCAGGCTGTGCGAAACCCAATAATGGAAGGATCAGGAGAAAGATCAGGTAAACACCTGCCTGCCTGATTTTAATCAGTTTGGAGGATCCGGCTTTCCTGTATTCAGAGCCTTGAGCTACCATTTTTGTGTTTTCGCATGAACCGTGCAAATTTCAGCGGGAAGATATGAAAATTTGAAAATAGGGACTCGTGTCGCTGTTCGCTATTGGGTGCCCTATTCGCTATCGCCTGTCTGACGGGTTATCTTTTGATAGAGGAAGCCGATCATCAGCAGGAACATGAGGAGCGGGTTTATGATAAGCCGGTGAATATGGGATAATAAAGGGGAAGACATCTCGGACGGGCCTTCGAGGGTCAGCTTGAGTATGAAATATACGGGAAGCAGTACCAACAGCTCGATCAGGAAAAGATACAGGGCGGCTTTCAGATAAACCTTTCCTGGGAAAAGTGCGGTGATCAGCAGGAGACATGCCAGGTCGTTGAGTATCAGCCGGATGGTTTTATTTACAACAAACACGGTGTTTGCGTGGCTGATCTCCCATGCCTGCGGCAGCATATAATTGATCAGCTCAGCATAGCTCACCCGCTGCTGCAGGTATACTGCCGTAAGGATTATCAGCGCCCCGGTGATCAATAATTTTTTCTTCACTTCTGGTCAGGTTTCAGCAAGCCGCGAAGCGAAAGGCCGCTTATCTTTTCAATCCACCACCACCATAAAATAAAAACAATCAGGTAGATGAAGGCCGTGAATGCGTACTTGTGTACGTAGTAGAAATATTCTTTCCAGTATTCTGCAATGAAATATAATCCGGTAACGCGTGCCAGGTTAGCCGCATAGATCAATACAATGCCTAATGGAATGAACCACGCCATGCTTTTTACCTTCCCGCCAAAAGCAAAGATGAAAGCAACAAAAACAATCATCACATTGATACTGTTACAGCCTTCAAACACACTTAATGCGCTGCGCATGCCGGTTAAAATTGAAACGGAGGCCCTGCCGGGTGTAGGCAAAGTAGTTGTTTCCTCGCCCAGCAGGTTCAGGATGGCGGATGTCTGACGGGTTACTGTTTCTGTTGCGGGATCAGGGTAATTTTCGTAAGACCGTATCCAGAAGCCATAAAGTATGTTCAGCGCTAAATAGAGTACAACAAAGACGGTTACAAAACGAATGGCGGGTTTGAGGTCTTTCATTTTTTAGGTACTATGCATTAGGGGTGCAATTTATAAATGAAACAATCATTCGTATGCAGCCGGCCCTTTGATTGCCCGCGCGGGGACGCCTACTACCGTTGTGTTTCCCGGGACGGATTTGAGTACCACGGCCCCTGCCCCGATAACAGCGCCCTCCCCGATGGTAACGTGCTGCAACACGGCTGCGCCTGTTCCGATGAATACTGATTTATCAATCGTTACAAATCCTGAAATATGCGCGCCCGGCATAATGGAAGAATAATCGTCCACGGTAACATCATGGCCGATGGTTGAGTTCAGGTTTACCAGGACGTGGCTGCCCATGGTAATGTGTACGGTCAATACCGAACCTGCACCGATCACACTCCCTTCTCCTATTGTTATTTCCTGCCCGAGGCTGACGGAAGGATGCACGAGCACCGGGAATTTCAACTCCGGGTTTGTAAGTCTTTTAACGATGGCCGCTTTTACCGCAGGGTTGCCGATAGCGATTACAATGTTCAGCGGTTTCTTGGCGGTATTCAGTTCATCAATACCGCCTGATACAGGAATGGATAAAACGGTGCTTCCGGCTTCAATTCCATCGTCAAAAAATCCCACTAAGTTCCACTTCTTCCGCACCTGGTTGATCTGGCCGATGAGCACGGCAATCTCCTTGCCCAGGCCGCCCGCGCCAAC
>CAZIGG010000026.1:0-28700 GCA_964538575.1 uncultured Roseivirgaceae bacterium | reverse complement strand
AAACACAAGACTAACACGATATCGAGGACGCGCTTTCCGAAGTGTGTGTAGAGATTACTCATGTTACTTTAAAATATCTGAAACGAGGATGCGCACGATGCGGGCTGCGGTTTGGCCGTCCCACAATTCGGGGATGCGGCCTTTTTTCCAGTTGCCGGAGATCATCTTCCGGACATACGGGGGAATTGACCGGGGGTCGGTTCCGATAAGCTCGTTCGTTCCTATTGTGCACGTCTCCGGGCGCTCGGTGCTGGCGCGTAATGTTATGCAGGGAATTCCCATTACCGTGGTCTCTTCGGTAATTCCTCCGGAATCTGTTATTACACCTATGGAATTCTTGACCAAGAAATTAAATTCAAGATAGCCTTGCGGATCAACCGGCAGAACATTGCCTGCGCTGATCTGCAATCCAAACTGTTCCATGTTCTTCCGGGTACGGGGATGAACCGGGAAAACTATTTTTATTCCTTCAGCGCCTTGTTGTATTGCCTGCAATATTGCATCAAGCTGTTCCCGGCTGTCAACATTCGAAGGGCGGTGCAGGGTAAGGACTACGTATGCTTTTTCTTTTAAGTTATCTGTATCCCAGAAGGAAGGTTTTTTCAGCCGGCTGAGATTTTTGTTCAGCGTATCAATCATGGTATTGCCCACAAAGAAAAGCTGACCGGGACGTTTGCCTTCACGTGTTAAGTTCTCATTGGCTGAAATACTTGTTGTAAAAAAGTAATCAGCAATTGAATCTGTCACGATGCGGTTAATTTCTTCGGGCATGGTCATGTCACCCGAACGGATGCCGCCTTCAACATGGGCCACGGGTACACCTGATTTTTTAGCCACGATGGAGCAGGCCAGCGTGGAGGTAACATCCCCGACAACCATTACCAGGTCTGCCGGATTTTCGGAAAGGTATTTCTCAAAGCGGACCATGATGGAGGCTGTCTGCTCAGCCTGGGTACCGCCACCCGATTCAAGGTTATGATCGGGTTCTGGAATATTTAATTGAAGGAAAAAATCGTGGCTCATCTTCGCATCGTAATGCTGCCCGGTATGGATCAGCGCGTATTCGATTTCGGCTCCATTCTTTCGGGCATCCCGGATGGCGTCAATGACAGGCGCAATTTTCATGAAGTTCGGTCGGGCACCGGCTACGAGTAGTATTTTTTTCAAAGGGAAGTGTTTTGGGTAAAAGTAGGATTATTTTTGGTTGCTGGTTGGCGCCCTCACCCGAATATAGTTTGGTGATGCGGAGTGCCCTCTGCCTTCCGGCAGACAGTTTTCAGGTTTGGTTGCCTGTAGGGATTAGGGGTTGAGGCCAAAACAGATTTTGTGTAACTTTGGGTACAGGCAGAACTTAACGGCATGAGGTTGGGTTTAATACCGTACTGCAAGATCTGCTTATCTTAAGCATTTGGGAATTTGGGGGGCATGCATGAGGTTGTATTGAAACTGAAACTCTTTTATGAAGACCATAACGATAGATATTCTTAATGACAAAGCGATTAGCTTATTGCGCGACCTTGAACTGTTAAAAGTCATTCGCTTACGAAAGGAGAAACATGAGCCAGGTCCTGCTTCGATCAATTTAATTGAGAAGTACAAGGGCGCCATGTCGAAGCAGCCCTTGAGCGAGGTTGAGCGACAATTACGCGAACTTCGCAACGGATGGGAATGAAATACCTTTGGGATACCAACACAGCTATTCATTACCTCCAGGACCAGTTTCCGCCAAATGCCGGGAAATTCATGGACGGTGTTCTGCGGGATGCGAAGGCTGTCTTTTCCGTAATTACTGAAATTGAGCTTTTGTGCTGGAAAGATGCAACAACGGATGACATGGCTGTAGTGCAAAATTTTATTGATGATTCGGCTGTTTTTGAATTGCTCCAGCCTGTTAAATTAAAGACGGCCGAAATACGCAAAGCCCATAGAATTAAATTACCTGATGCAATAATAGCGGCTACGGCCCTTGTTCATAATCATACACTGCTGACGAGGAATACTGCAGATTTTAAAGGGATAAACGATTTGAAATTGATTAACCCGTGGGAAGTATAATGATTTCGACTCTGCCCCCTCTGCCTACGGCAGACAGGTCCGCTGTCGCTCACAGGGCTTTATTGACAACTTTATTGCGCACGGCTAAGTACAGGAGGATGAAACCGGATGAAAAAAGTAAGGGCCATAGAAACGTTGATCCGGGGAGGGAAATAACCAAACACACATTAAGCAAAAGCTGTATGAAACCATACATCACCGATACGGTTGTATGGGGTAGTCCGGTCTCGTTGCTGAGATACTGGTATAGATGTGTGCGGTGAGCCCTGAAAATATTTTCCTTTTTACGCAGGCGATACACGATGGTTACAACAGCATCAATTCCGAAAACCAGGAACATGATGACCCAGAAAAAATTATGCGTGTAAACAATCAACTGAAGCAGCAGGAAAATCTGAATGAAGGCCAGCGTTGTGCTGCCGACATCTCCCGCAAAACATTTTGCCTGTTTCCTGAAATTGAAGAATAGAAAAATGACTACTGAAAGCATGACGATGATGATCAGGCCGGGATTAGAGAACGGATATATAAATTCCTGGATATACAGGAACGTTCCCAGGTTGACCACTGCGTAAATGCCCGTCATCCCGTTAATGCCATCCATAAAATTGAATGCATTGATTGTGCCGATGCATACAATCACCGCCAGCACGATCAGCCACACCGGCCAGGTCAAAAGCTGCGCATCATAAAAAAGAAGGAACACAACGGTCAGGTGAATGCTAAACCGGACAAGCTGGCGCTGAGGTTTAACATCATCCAGGAAACTGACGATGGCCAGCAGTATGGCGCCCAGCGTGAAATACGGCCAGGTAAAATCTGAAATTACAAACCAGCTCAGCACCGCCAGCATGAAAATGACTCCGCCCCCGCGGATGATCAGTCCTGTATGCGAACTCCGGTTGTTGGGTTTGTCAACAATCGCGTAACGTTCCGCCACCCTGAAGTAGAGCAGCTCTGCTCCCAGCAGGAGTAAACCAATTATGCTGTAAAGAAAAATTACATTCATCCGAACGGTAAATTACGGATTACACTCCGGGGATTCCAGCCTGCTGCCCTGGCGCGGGCATCGGAAAAGGTAAGCGTGGCGGTGAGCTTGTTAAATTTTACGGTGTCTATGGGAATAATACGAATTACATCTCCCGCCCTGGCAAAAAATTTCAATAGTCCATCCGGTAAACGCACGGGTTTCTTTTTCTTCAATATCTCCGCGAGTGAATGCTCAAGCTCAGCCATGGAAGGATTGTATCCATCGGTTAAATTGTAAACACCGCCCGTTTGCCGGATAACCGGAATAAACCGCGCAACGTCTTCCGCCAGTACCATGCTCTTGCGCGCGCTGCCCGAACCGATCCCCACATAAATTCCTTTCTTCATCATGCGGATCAGCGCTCCCAGATTACCCGGAGGGTCTGGCGCAACGATTAACGGCAACCGTAAAATGGTAAGCGTAATGTTCTTTTCAGCGCACCACGCCTGAAGCAGTTGCTCGGCCTGGATTTTACTTTTTGCATAGGGTGTTGTTCCCTGCAAAGGGGTCTCTTCGTCAATCAGCTCTCCTGAATCTTTACCATAAACGGCAACAGTAGATATAAACACGAAGCATTCGGGCAGCGTAGCCAGACCTTCAAGTCCTTTGATGAGGTTAAGTGTACCCGTATAATTAACCCGGAAGAATTCAGCAGCTTCCTTTTCGGTACGCGGAATGACATGCGCCTTACCGGCAGCGTGAATAATTGTTTTAAAGGACTCGTTGAACTGCGGAACTTCGGATGCAAGGTCAACAGGATATGTATTGCCGGATGATCTGGACAGACTAACTACCGAATACGTTGAAGATAACGTTTCGAGAAGAACCTTTCCAAGATATCCCGGGGCACCGGTAAGCAAGTAATCAGTCTGCTTCATGTACAGACTTTAAAATTTCCAGCATGTTCGCGGCAAGATAATCTTTATCAAAAAACTTTGCAGCCACCGCTGCGCCCCGGGCTCCTGTTTCGCGGGCACGTGAAGGATTATCTTTCAAATCAAGGAGGATGTTGGCAAGTTGTTCCGGGTTGTGACCGTTTACGGTGAAGCCAGCTTGATGCTCCTCTATAAATTCTTTAATCCATCCTTGTGTCGTCTGGATCACAGGCACACCTGCGGCCATAGACTCAAATAATTTATTCGGGGAAGATGTGTCGAATACCGGGATCGGCTTTAAGGGGATAACGGATGCGAGCGCGTTTTGAATATATCCTACTAAGGATGATTTCGGCATCAGGTCAAGAAACGTAACGTTATCAATTTTTTCATCCACCACGCGTTTCTTCAACTGCGCCTTAAGCTGCCCCTCCCCGATGAACAGGATGCTGATATCATCCCGTTTGTTTTCCAATAAAATTTTAGCCGCATCTAACAGGTATTCCGAATGGTTTACCTGACCGATGTTACCGAAATATAAAGCATACGAACGGGGCTGCAATACTCCGGTGTATTTCTGCGGTGTTGAAAACAGGCTGATGTTTGCGGCATTGGTTACACTGAACACGTTAGTTTTGGGAAACCGTGTTTTAATATCCTGCTGAATACCGGGCGATAATCCTATGATGGCCGAAGCGTTTTTATAACAAATCTTTTCAAACCAGTACGCAAGCCTGATGAGCGCTTTATTGTTGAGCACTCCCATCTTAACAGCCCCTTCCGGCCACAGGTCACGCGCCTCAAATACAAGCTTCCTTCCGCGGAACCAGCGGGCCATCAATCCCGGGATGCCCACCGTAATTGGGCCTGAAGATGCAATAACAACATCAGCCTTTAGCGTCAGCGCAAACCAGGAAGAGAGTATGGCATATTGAAAGAACGTCCAAATGCGTTTGACGGGCGACTGCCGGTTATCGATCAGTACATTAATGACTTTCACCCGGATGCCTTCAACGAGCTGATCGGAAACTAACCTGTTCGCTTTCAGATCGGACTTTGCATAAACCGATGTAACAACCGTCACTTCATGACCTTGTTTTACCCATTCTTTAGCAAACTCGTACACCCGCGTTCCCCAGGCGCCTTCGGATGTGGAGAAGTATTGGTAGAAGTAGAGAATTTTCATTCAGGACAACCTTACGTTAATGAGTGACCGTATGCCTTCATCCTTATTACTATTTCTTACCTGTTTTGCTGAATTACCTTTTACGATGGGCATGGCATAACGCTCAGGAGGCTGAAAAAACATTAAAGCGTAAACTGCACTTCACTCAGTTCCCTGCCTATTTGCTGAACGCCTTGCAGGATACGCCTGGTTTGAGTGGCAGAGGGTTTCTTAATACCTTTAATATATTGAGCCAAAAGACTTTGGTTCATTCCTATTCGTTCAGAAAGTGCTTTGGCATTGATAACCCTGTAAAAGTCGAAGAAACTTTCAAGGTCATATTCAAACTCAATTTCGTCTATGGTGTAGGTATAACCCAGGTCTTCAAATACAAGATCAAGCATTTCTATAATCATGTTTTGAAGTTCCTCCCAATTATCGCCACACGTAACAAGGCCTCTGTTTTTCCACTGCCCCACAGCCGTATAGCCGATATCCTCTTTCAGGATTTTCAGTTTAATTTTTGGTTTACGCTCCTTGGTTTTCATAATGCTTACCGTTTACGGGTTTCTATTTTCGCCAGTTTTAATATACTCCTGAGCGTTCCCTTTTTCATCTCCTTGGAAGCATGAAACGGAACCGGAATAATGCCAGGCTTAGTGGGGTGTTGCATAATGATATGACTGCCCTTTTGTCTTACCTCATACCAGCCATCTTGTTTAAGAAGCCTGAGTAACTCGCTGGATTTCACAACCCAAAAGTAATAAACTTATTACTAATGCAAAAGGTTCATTTCCGTGTTCGTGTGCCCCATGCGCCTTCATGATCGAAGATAAAGACCGGGAGATAGCTTTTTTACGCGACCCGCTATCGAAGAAGAAGTAGTTACTTTATTGGTTACCGGTCACGGGTTCAAGTTCCAGGTTGAGTTAGTTACAAGATGCTGACTGCCGGTTGACGGCTACGGAACCAAATACTGAAAAATGACAAATCCTAATCCTCTCAATCTAAAAATTCTCACGCGGTAGAAATGATTGAATGATCTGAGGTTTCCCCGATTTAGTAGGTTTAATCTCATCTACGGCTTTAAAACTAATTGAAAATTCTTCCCCCAATGCTGAAATAATTCGTAAGCGAATAGAATCTAATATGGGCAATTTAAAATTTGATGCCGGAATGTACTCTATTTCTATACCCTCTAATTCACGCTGGATTACGCAGAACTGGCTGATTTCAGGCACATGTTCAAAAATGCCAGTAAAAGAATGAACTACCATATATTTTCCACTTTTTGTTTTTACCAAATCAGTATCCCGTCCGATTACACGCTGAAGCAAGGGGAAACTAAGATCTCTGTTTTGAGGATATTTATCCCTTGGCAATTTGATTGCCAGGTCACCAATCCGGTACCGGATAAGTGGCATAGCATAAGCGCTCAAGCTTGTCACCACTACGTGTCCAATGTCACCATCTTTTACTTCATTTCCTTCATCATCCAACAGTTCAAGGTATACATTATTGGTCATGATGTACATGTACGATAAATCCTTTTGAGCCGCCATCATTAAACCTTCAGCTGACCCATAGGTTTCATAAACCCGCGTGTCAAATGTACGCTCTATTTGTTTCCGATAGTGATCGAACAGTTTGTCGCCCCATGTAATCGCAGCGGAAAATTTAAGTTTAGTACCCTCCTGTTCAGCTTGCTTTGCCAGCACAAACAATGAAGATGCGTATCCACCCAGCACCGGATTTATTTGACGCTTCGCCCACTCAAATGCTTTTGCTGATTCAAGATCAGTGTGCGCAAACGCACTCAGGTAGTAAGTTCTGAAGAAAAAGTCCTTTACTGATTTGAACAAACCCCGATTTGGCGTAATGCCGGTCTGCAAAATGGGTGTACCCATCTTATAACCTGCCCACTCCCACCATACAATCTGAGACGCTCTATGCCTATTTTGCTCTTCATCTGACCAGTAAACAGTTGATTGCATACCCGTTGATCCACTCGAACTTTGCTTAACCAATTTCTCAACGGGTTCTGTAAGCAATACTTCGCGATTTTCCAAAAGCAACTCCTTTGTTAATACCGGGAACTTCTTAAGCCATTGAACCACATCATTCGGTCTGTCAATCGGAATACCCTGATAATACCTACTCTTACGTACAGCGTACTCCAAAATACTCGATAACTTACTCAATTGCAGTGCATGAAGATCACGCTCATTTAAACCAGATTCTTTTCTAAGAAGTTGCAATTGTTTATAAAATGAATTCCCTTTTAGCAATCCTGTTAATGGAACTAACATTTTTCCCAAAAAGAAACTATACATCATTTCTATTGACTAAAAATTTTAACCAATGTTATTTTTATTTAATCAGCTGATATTAAAAATGCTAATCCAGACTTACTTTATCCAATGCAGTAAAATTGAAACTCCTGTTTGCAATCTTCTTCTTTACACTAAAGTGTTCTTTTCCTCGACCATGATGGAGTACAGTAACGCATTCGGCCTGGCCAACACAAGCGCCACGATGCCGAATGTAAACCACAGATAAAACCGTTTGGGGTTTCGTTCAGGTACCCGATGATCATCCAGCATACTCCCAGGAAGGCAAGGCTTTCGGCCAGCACACCCATGGAATAATAGATGTGTAACGGCAAAGCAAATACCAGGAAGGCAAAAATGAGTCCTGTTCGCAGGTTGAATTTTTTTACGATTGCTCCGAAAAGAGTTAAAACAGTTAAGGTGGAAATGATTGCAGTCCAGGCAGTCGCTGCTCTCCAAAAGGTAGCATCCAGAGAATTAGGGCTGCACAATACGTAGGGTATAAAGTAGTATAGAACCGGGCCCGGGGCTTTGGTGATAGCAAGCATATCATAGGTTGCGGCACCGCGGGCTAACGCAGCCAGAACTTTTGTCTCCTCGTGAAAATCACCATCCCCAAATGGCTTGGCTTTCACGGGCAGTAATAATATTACTACATATAATAGAAGTGATACCACCACCACACCTACGAAGTATCGATTAAATATTTTTTTATTTTTATTTTTAAAATTCATTACTTAATATATAAGCAGCCTTGACGGTCTTAAAGACAATAGTAAAATCTTAAAACTTATCTTTGCAGGTCTTCAATTAATGTTATCCATTTAGTTTTTACAACTTCCCATGAAAATGCCTCAGCTTTCCTTCTTGCATTATGAACCAGCGTGAGTGCATAACTATGGTCGTTAATAATCCTGATAACTGCATTTGACATGGCCTCCGCGTCCCCTGCTTCAACTATAATGGCATCTACATTATCCTCCAACAGGAATGGAATACCTCCAGCGTTTGTTGAAACCACTGCCAATCCAAGCGCCATCGCTTCAATGACACTTACCGGGGTATTATCAACATTTGTTGTGTTCAGAAAAATATCATACTCTCGAGATCTCTTTATCCAGTCCTTCTTTGTAAGTTTTCCTGTGATTTCAATCATTTTCTCCAGCCCTAGCTCGTGAGCAAGATTCATGAAAGACTCCAGTGTTCCATCCTTGTCTTGTCCCACCATACATAGCTTTACATTTTCTATTCCAGAATCTTTTAGATTCTTCAATACTTTGAGAGCCATTATGGGATTGTACATTTTTTGAAAACTTCGAACCCATAACAAATGAGGTCTCATCCTAATCCTCGGCTTAAATTCATACAAGCTCAAATCAATGGAGTTAGGTATTAACACAGGAGAACTCCAGTCTTTTTTTCTTAATTCATTCCCCAGGTAATTACTCGGAACAACGACTGCTGCAGATTTTCTTATGAACGACTCAGAGAGCATTGGGCTTTGTTCAAAACGTCTTGGTAATTCTCCGCCACGCAAAATCGGTACATACTTAATATTAAATAATCGAGCTAACTGAGCTACGACTACTGCATATATAAATGCCATTCCGCTATAAGTATCAATAAGAATTAAACTGCATCTATTTTTATGGCGGCATACTATAAAACACATATGAAGTAACCTGAGAAATTGATTTCTAAGGGCAGAAGCACGTTTAACACTATATAAACCCGAGAGCCACTCTCCAACGATCTCCACACTTGTTGGTGCAAGACCATGTTTTGACAACATGTTACCTAGGTAAATTATCATATTTCAAAGAGGTGAGTACGTAATACATCAATCATTTTTCTACTCTGCACCTCTAACGTATTACTCTTAGCGATTGATTGGCCATTGGTCCTTATTATGGTTCTAAGATCCTTATTGGTTATAATTTCCAGAAGCGCCCTCTCTATGCCATCCACATTACCAGGCGGAACCAAATATGCGCTTTCCTTGTGTTTTAGAAAAAGAGGAATAGAACCAATACTACTAGCAATTACAGGCAAGCCATTTGCCATTGCTTCCCAAATAGTTCTTGGGAATCCCTCCATTCCTGTAGAAGCAATAACATAAACATCTGATGAGCGGTACAGGGAATTAAGTTCTTGTCCAACTTTTTTTAAGCCATGGTAGAAAATTTTATCTTTTAAGATACTGTTTTCGAATTTTTTTATAATTTCTAATGGTAAAGACTCAAGGCCTTTTACCAATGGACCGGCAAAATGAAACTCGATTTTATAAGCTTTCTCAGCCAGGCGACTGCATGCCGAAATTGATTCATTCAAGCCTTTTAACGGATCAATTCTCCCAGTGTATAATACACGAATAACCGCTTCATTACATGTATCAGCACGGTTAACAAAATCAGTTGACGTCAAGGTAGTTGATCTAACCAATACCGTCTTTTTAGCGATATCGCTATATTGATCAAGTAAAGATTGGCTATTTGAAATAACCGTATTATTTTGCGCAATTGATCGTTGGGCCCATTGAATACCATGTCCGACTATTTTTATCAGGAAGGTCTTAATTCTCCAAAACGGAAGACCACGGGCGGTACCCAGAAAATCCCCAACCAGATAAAGGATGACAGGCTTAGTCTTTTTTATCCATTTGAAAACGATAACTAATGGCGTTGGGCTTCTAATTAAAAGAATATCAACCTCCTTTAAAT
Organism: uncultured Roseivirgaceae bacterium; assembly: GCA_964538575.1. Classification (GTDB taxonomy): domain Bacteria; phylum Bacteroidota; class Bacteroidia; order Cytophagales; family Cyclobacteriaceae; genus UBA2336. The sequence goes on along the minus strand of CAZIGG010000026.1, from coordinate 18,525 downwards.
TATTCGCGATGAGGTTTCTTGTTTGCCCAAACCGCAATAGACGCTTTGGTAAAGAGTCATGAACACCAAGATTTACAACTTTTATATTAGCCGATCTAAGTTCGTAATTGATCGATGCCTCTTCCGAATTTGTAGGTGTGTATGAGAATACAATCAACCGCTCGCATTGGGCACATAAAGAATCAAGGAACAATCCATAAAAACTCTGCGTGTAAAGTTTACCTTGCTCGGTTATTTTGACCGGCAGATGGTAATGAAATCCAATCACCATGATTTAAAAAGAAATAAGCCACTCCAAGGGTAAACCAACCTATGGCCCCCGATATCGAAGATATTACATAATAATGAATACAGATCCCAAGCAATCCAAAAACCAGGGCTAGTGAAACATGAGGGCTTTTCACGAGTTTGACAATTAACTTAAAAACGGGAGTAAAAATTATTAATAAGATAACTGCAATTCCCGTATAACCTGTTTCAGCCAATAACTGGAAATACGAATTGTGTGCGGATCGTGTATTGTAAAAATCATTGGACTTATACGCCAGACGTTTGAAACGAGGATCGTTGTTAAGCCTGTTACCAAACTCAAAATCGTAGTCGTTAAAATGATGCAAGCCAACACCTAATACGGGCCATTCGGCTGCAAAACCAATAGCCTTTCCAATCATCAGTTCCCGCAACAGCCAGGATTTATCAAAACTCAAATCGCCTTCGCCCTCCCCTTTAATCAAGGATGCAAGGCGGGGGTTATAGTCATCCACAAACCCGGCAACAGATTCAATTGAGTCGTCAGACGGTACATAGTTCGTATATAAAAAAGCCCCGGCCACTACCACCGGCAAAAGCAGGAAGCGAAGAGCTTTCTGGAGGCGCTCGCTGAAGAGATAGATAACCAACAGAACTTCAATAATAATAATAATACTTCCTGCTCTCCCTTCCGAAAGGAGAATTACGAGAGGGTAAAATAGCAGGAAGAAAAGAAAAATTACGTTGCTGAACCGGTATTTCACATAAAACAAACAAAGCGGCACTAAGCAAAGCAGTTGAAACACGTAAGCATTGCGGGGAATAACAAGGGAAAAATATACAAACGAAAATGAAAATCTAATATGAATAAAGTAGAACGATATAATCAGAAAGTTGACCGCCCAGAAAATAGTTGCAAGCATTAATTTCCAGTCAAACCTATTGCCATGGGTCTTAATAAAAAGCACTAAAATCATCCAGTAAGAATATTGCAGCCATATTTGAGCATCCGCCAGAAACCCTGGAGACCTTTCCGAATAAGGCGCAAAAATCAAAGACAACAAGGCGATTACCGGGAACAGGATAAACAGCCAGTCGTACCACGAGGTAAGCTTAAACAGGTATCCCGTTAACGAATGCACCCGGTAGGCGATATATAAAAAAATATAAAAACTTACCGAAGTGCCGATTGCCAGGGTTGGCCAGGCAAGCATAAAAACATACACGGCCAGCCATTGCTGAATTTCTTTAGGAAAGAGTGTACTGCTTTGAGGCCTGAAGATCGGATGTCGCCATCCTGTTCCAGTAGTCACGAGTGTTGTTCTCACGTTTCAGAAAATATCTTGGAGCCAGTTTAAAAGTTGCCAGAAAAACACCTGCAATATAACCTTTAATTTGCATAAATTTTGCCTGACGAGGCTTATGAACATAATTCGTGATAAATCCTGCCAGTCTCCATAGAGAATACCATTGGTAATGCATAAACGCAACCAGAATCGACTGTTGTTTTAACCTGGCATATTCACAAGACAAAAAAAGTCGCGAATACGCAACGCGTTTGTTAAACCGATAATGGTTAACTGTATAAACGCTGTCGCCCTGATCATTATGGTAAAAGTATATTTTCGGATGCGCCCAAACGATTCCTTGTCTGGATAGCGCTAATCCTATAAGGCGATCCTCCCCTCCGCCCATTTTGCGCTCAAACAAATCAAACAGCGTTGTACTCAAACCTTTAAACAAAAACTCCCGTTTTGCAAAGAATGCACCACCTGCTACATATTCAATTGGGTGGTTTTCTACTCTGCGTCCTACTATCCCCGCTAAGCCAATTTTGTTATCAGCTACTGCGCTATAGCCTGACAAGAATCTTAATCTTTTTATCCATCTGTTTTTAGACAGGATGCTCGAGCTGATGCTCTTTAAGAACACATTTTCATTTCTTAAACAACAGATTCACTCCTGCATACCCTTTCTTCATCAATTCTTGAAACTCAGGTACAAAGGAAGCATCAATTATCTCCATGTCGTCATCCAGAAATAATATATAATCCGCCCGGGAAGCGACTGATCCTACCAGTCGCTGATACGGTTGATTCTTATGGGACGAACGAATAATCACTACCGAAGAATTGTTCTTTATCTCATCATTACCGAGTGTCTTATCTGAGCTATCCACAACAATTATCTTACCCATTGCAGGATCGCCCGAAAAGGTTAATAATGATTTTACCAGACTACTAACTTTCTCAGCTCTATTGTAGGTAGTTATGACGATGTCAAACTTCAATGATTGATATTTATAGTCCTCATTTTAAAAAATCACCCGACCCTTTTCCTTCAGAACCTTATCTTAAAGGGACATAAGAATCTCGTTCCATTGTACCATTGCACTATCCACGGAGTAATTTTCAACCACCCAAGTTCTGGCTTTAGCTCCTAATTCCGATCGTAGGTGCGAATTATTTGACAGCATTAGCATGTAATTCTTCCAGTCATCCGCAGTAACACAATGATACCCATTGTTTTCAGGCTGAACAATTTGTGCGTTAACACCCACCGGTGAAACTAATGCCGGGATACCTAACGCCATATATTGAATGGCTTTTAACCCACATTTACCCTGTTCAAAAGGACTATCCTTTAAAGGCATTAGTCCAATATCGAAATATTGAAGTTGTTTAACTTCATCCTTAGCATTCCATTTAATATACGTATAGCGTACACCATCCCATTCAATCTTTGGATCTTCATCTGAGATCACTATAAATTCAAAATCGAGTTCCTTAGCAAGTGCTGTTATCGGTTCTTTTAACAAGGGCAGGCAATGTACATTTGTAGATGCTGATCCGGACCACCCTATCCTTATCGAGCCAGGAGTACGTTCTTGCCTGGGGAGATAAAAATCGGTGTCTACTACGGTTGGTATCAGGAATGATTTTTCATTCTGCGCTTTGGCATACGTCAACAGCATTGGATTACCAGCCACCAATACATTACATTGAGACAAGAAGGTCTGTAATTTTTTATTTCTGTCACCAAGATGAATTGCGTCATCAAAATCAAAAATCAGCTTGCCCCCGTTATTAATTATTCGTTTCTCTAAAAAATGAACACTCAACTCAGGTATGATATCGCGGTTCATGATGATAGCATCGTACTGGTTGGCATTACGAGTTAACCACCAGGCACTAATCACACGCAATACACTACGAAGGCGTGCTGGCAATTTAACGCTCTTGCCGGACTGCGTCTTATCCTCTCTATCCGGAAAAGGAACTTTTACTTCAACAGCATATCCGGCTTTTTTAAAGGGTTCTACAAACTGCCAAATGCGAAATCTGGCAGCCGGTGAATGGTACGCTCCAGGAAGCAAAAGTATTTTCTTCTTCACCATCACCTCCAACCCTCGGGCAGATTTCTGCTCACCTCAATATTACTAAAGTCATTGCTCTTTCGAACGCCTGTTTTCTTTGCCCATGCAGTCATTTTATGAAGACCTTCTGCAAGTGAGATGGAAGGATTTACCTTAAAAAACCGTCCTATTTTTGAATGTTCAGAATGAGCATGTAAAACTTCTTTTCGTGCTTCCAGATAATTTATGTTGGGTTTTACACCAAATTCACTTGCTACAACATTAGCCAGCTCATTAACGTCTATATAATTTCGGTTGATAATAAGAAAAATAACTAAGTATGTCCAATACGCATAATTAAATATTACCTGGAATGATCGTTCAAGCCCACCTCTATTTTCAACCTCGTAAGGCATGTACATAATTGATAGCACAGCCCCAATAAAAAATAAAGCTGCCCACCATTGATGTGGCCTGTTTAACGAAAAAAAACTTCTGCTCAATCGGTACAATGATACCATCAGCAGCAAAAAAATATAAAATGAAATATTCTGAAAGATTACGACTACCGGGCAGACTATGAAGAAACTGAACCAAAAGGTTAGCTTTTTTATAAACAGAATTCTATTTGTACTAACGTGATCTGTCATTTTAAAATTTCGATATGGCGAAACTTAAAAGTTGCAATGATACCAGCTACTGCACCTCTCCATATCGCCCACCTGTCGGCCGAAGGGGAGATTATTAGGTTTGCTGATAATCCTATCAATCGGCAAACGGAATACCAGTAATAAATCAATCTTGCCTTTAGCGGCAATTGGTTGTTTAATCGCCCATACTCAGCAGCAAGGTAAAATCTAGAGTAAGAAACTCGTCTTGCATAAGCATAATGATTATTTGTATAAACGCTATTCTGCTGATCGTTATGTATAAATAAAAAATCTGTAATATAACCTATCTTTCCATGTTTTGATAACGTATACCCAAGTATTGCATCTTCACCCATACCAGCATGATTATCAAATAACTCAAAAAGTTGATAATTAAAATTCTTATATAATAATTCTCTCTTTGCAGAAAATGCCCATCCACGAAAATACTCTACATATCCAACTGTGTCGGGCAAAGGCCCACGAACCCCACACCACCAAAATTTTCCTGCAGGTAAAATCGGGTTAGCCGTTAGAAACCGGATGAAAGAAGACGTGGAAAAAATTGATTTAAATCGAGTAATTGGAATTTTATTCAAAGCTGTTTGTTTATGCTTATTCTCCATATAACAAGTAACACCTGCAAAATCCTCTGTTCCATATGCTTGATTTAATTTTAACAGATAGTTCGAGTCGTTTATTTCAACATCATCATCCAAATATAAGATATAACGTGCACCTGAATTCAGATAACCCAGATAGCGTTGCCATGGTTGATTTTTTCTACCTGTAATTACCTGGTTAACCTTATCTTGATAGGAACTAAAGTCAACAGGACTATCTGAACTATCAACTATAATGATCATTTTTGGAGTAACTGAAAATCCTAATATCTGGTCAACCAACGACTTCAGCTTTTCCCCACGATTATATGTAGCAATTACAATATCAAAGTCCACCTTCATAATCAAATTACATCAATCGAACTCTAGTATAAAAGTTCATATTGCTTTCAACAATTAGTCTAATATCAAATATTGCTTCTACTCGTTTACGCGCATTTGCCCCCAAGAGCAACTGTTCATCAGGGTGTTCAAGGATATATTTGAGCTTTTCATAAAATTCATTCTCATCTGAGACATCGGTAATCCAGCCCGAAATATTCTCATCCAACAACTCTCCACCACAAGATTTTTCTGATATTAAAGGAGCTACTCCACACGCCATTGATTCAATGATTGATAATCCAAATGCTTCAACTTGTGATGGCAAAACAGTTAAGATTACCTGATTATAAAACCGTGGAAGTTCTTCATGATTAACAGCACCAATAAAACTAATTTTGTTTCGACAGGACGGAGTCAGGTACAGCATCAATTCCTTTATATATTCATCACTTCCATTACCCACCAAAATTAGCTCTATCTCTGAATTCCATGCATGAATACGATTGAATACCTTAACCAACGGAGTAATTCCTTTTTTTGAATTTATGCGACCTATGTATAGTAATGAATTATAATTCTTTCTTACCTCATGCATTATTCTGAAGTGCTTACTATCCACCGGATTATAAATCACTTCATAGCCACGACTCACCCCAAAGAAATCAATTGTAGATTTTCCAACATGATATGATACCGCACATAAAGCATCTGCCAACCTGAGTTGTAGCTTTTCCAAAGGGAACATAAATCTTTCACGGTTAGCTTTTAACTTATATGCATTCAAGGAATGAGCTCCGTGTATCCTTACAATATACTTTGCAGAAACGGGCCTCCAAAGCAAAGGGCCACTCCAATCATAACTCTCTACTATATCCAATTTCAGATTCCTGTCTAACTGGCGCATTTTTCGCGTTAGGTGAAAACGCTCGTACACCTGATTCAGAATTTTACTCCGTCCAAAAAGTTTACGCTTCGCTAACCAATGCACCTTTATTCCATTCTCATCATATACCTGATCTTTTGTAATCGCAGGATTATATCCCAATACCCAAACCCAGCAACCTCTTTCCAAAAGAGCATTGGAAAGGGTTTTCACAAATACACCTATCCTGCCGTGAGGAACTGGGGGAAATTCATTGCAAATGAACAAGATTCTTAATGCCATAACCTATACGGGTACACCTGAAACCGGTTATTTAAACAAGATACAATTTTATTGACCGGCTCTCTTTCTACCCAAGTGTTTTTATTCTGATCTTTATACACATCTTTTTCTCCCCCCATCAGTTTAATCATAATTTCAGCAAGCTGATCAATATCCTTAACCGGAATCACACGTTCTCCATGTAGTTTTTGATAAAAATCACTTGTATATATCCAATCAAATCGGTCAAAATACCTACCGGATATATCAAAGCAAATATTAAGTATGTGTTTGTTCAACAGCATTGCCTCTACTGTAACAGTTGAGGGCACATTCATAACGAACTGTGAATAAAAGAGCATATCCATATACTCAACAGTGTCCGTTTCGGGATAAATAAGGTGATTTTTATTTGCCACATAAATACTCATACGCTCCTGAACCCGTACATTGGGCAAATCGCTTAACCAATCCACAGATGTTATTTCATCCATAGGATTCTTTCTGACGAGCAATATTGCAGAGGGCTCAACCTTTCTTAAAACCTCAGCTATCTTCCGGATGATACCGCCTTCCTGATTATATACAGAAGGGTTTATTGCCGTATAATAGATTATCTTCTCATTTTCGCTAAAGTTATACTTAGCGGCATAATGAGCATAAGTATAAGAAGGTTTATAATTTTCCATTTGCTGGTAAGGTGGAAACCCTGATGCCGATATTAAAGTCGACCAATTGAATTTATTAGCCCGCTTGTATGCGTTCAGGTAAAATTTACTCCAGCAAAAAAATACCGCTACGTGCGGGGCAATAAATGGATTAACATAATAATCTTTAAAGCTATTCTGAATAATGTAAGTCTGGATGCCCAGCCGCTTACTGGTTAACACTGTATGCAAAGCAAACTGAGATGTTGCCGTAAGCATAAACAGGCCTTTTATTTTTTCCTGTTTCAACATTCCGGTTAGTGCATTCCGTTGAGGAGCATAATTGACCAGACAAAATAACCACACAAATAGAGAATACGTTAACAGGTTTCCGAGTATGAGTATTTTTAATCGCGAAGTATTCCTGGCTAAACCCATATGCCGGTATACGTTCCCATTTACATATTGCAATCTTATTTTGGACATTGAGGATAATTTCTGATAGCCAATTAATCTTCCGAAAGGCACATAAAATCTCATTTTGTATTTATGCTCCTTGCAGTAGTTAACTAATATGGCATCCTGTATTTCGCTTATAATAACTATCTCGAAAAATATTGACAATTGAGCCGCTAATCCACTATAGAGGAATACCCGTAGTTCCGGACCATGTTGAATTAAAAAAGCCAGCTTGGGTTTAGCTACCATGCATATTCTGTTTAGTTTTTACCGGTTTCAGCCGCCCACTCAAAAACCTTAATATATTCGTGAACTAAAACATCAATCGCATATTTAGAACGAGCCGTCTTATAGGCTTCTTCTCCTACTCGTTTTCGCTCTGTATCGTCAGCTATCAGGCGCTCTAGTTTTTTCAAGAGTTCATCCTGCGAGTTAAAGTGAAAGCCATCCTGCCCATCTTGAAGAATAATCTCGTTGACACCTACCGGAGATATTAAAGCAGGTATCCCCACGGCCATATATTGAACAGCTTTTAGGGCACATTTACCTCGTTCAAACTCCCCATCATTCAATGGCATCAATCCAATATCGAGATACTGTAACTGTTCTACTTCTTCATCGGCATTCCACTCTATATATGTTGTATCCACACCCTGCCAGAAGATTTCAGGGTCTTTGTTGGAGATAATTACAAACTGGAAATCAATTCTGCGACTTAATTCTTCTAAAGGTTTCTGCAAGATGGGCAGCGCATAAATATTGGTATGATGGGAGCCACTCCAACCGATTCTTATTTTACCTGGTTTGCGTTGAACTTTTGGCTTGTAATATTCCATGTCAATTGCCATAGGAATGTAAAATGCCTTGCAGTTGAACTCTGACTCTATGTACTTTTGCAAAACTGGGCTACCTGCAATAACTGCTTTATAATATCGCAATATTTGTTTCAATTTTTTACCCCTTGGTCCCAGGTAAATGGCATCGTCAATGTCAAATAGCAAATTGGGGTTAGCCTTTGAAAGCCATTTTTCTAAAAACGTGATATGCATATTAGGAATAATGTCTTTGTTGGTAAACACTACATCATAACTCTTGCTTTTTTTTATAAAAACCAAAGCCTGCCCTATTCGCTTGCGAGTAACGATCAAGTAATCCAGTTTTCGCGAAAGCCAACCGCCTTTAAACCTGTAACTGCGGGGCGGGTTCGCAACTTCAACATCAACCGTATACCCCAATTTCCTTAAGGGTTCTACAAACTGCAGGAAACGGAATCTTGGTGAAGGATCGGAAGTGCCGCTTACCCAAAAAAGAATTTTCATAACCTACAACAGATCTTTAATTTGATTTGCAGCTGATATACACGTAGTAACTTTTCCTGAAAAAACTGAAACAATATTATCGGCATGTTTCATTACCAGCGTTGGCCGGGCATCATCAACCTCCTGATTAGGTAGTATCATTTTTGTGGTAATCCAGGATTCGCGCCATACCATATTACTTAAAATCGGGTAAAACCGATTTGCTTCTTTTATGATATCGTTTTCATAGCCCAGATCAACTACATTCCATTCAGGTGACCGGTCTCCAATGTGCGAATCTACCACCGAACGTGCTACGTGCGAAAGGATATATTCATCTTGCGTAAATCCACGTGGTACCAGTGAACAAAACTGACCATCCATAATAGTTACACCACAGGGCATAACAGGTTGTAGTGCTTTTAGTATGGGCAACACCAACAACTGATATTTAGCTCGTAAAGGTACTGCTCCTGCCAGAGTCAAAATCTCATTCAGTCCGGAATAAGTTGCATTTACCAGAAAGCTACCTTCAAGGGCATAACCGTTACCTAATGTTACTGTAATAGTAGTTCCTGTTTTAATCTTTTTCACCACGGCATTTCGTAAAACCTTAATTCTCCTAAGCGAAACCAAACGCGTGATAATTTCCGTTCGAAGGGCATGGTAATCGAAAACCGGCTCATACACCCGCCAACACGCATCAACCAGATCGCGATTAAGAAAGGCCTGATCAGGATATTGCGGGGTAATTGAAATATTCAACTCTTTACAAAAGAATTCAAATTCAGAGACTGATGTTTGCGATCCTGATCGGGCAATAGCATAATATTTTTCAAAGTTGGTAACAATTGATTTACCATAATATGCTTTAAACGAATCTAGCCCCAACAAAGCCTCTCTGCCTGTGTTCAGACTACGTGGATAGTGATAACCATAATGAATACGATTTTGATTTACCAGCGATGCCCCTCGTAATACATCCAGTTCTTTTTCTATCACGGTAACTGAATAGCCCTGCTCAGCCAACACGATGGCTGTACTTAGGCCAAATAACCCGGCACCGATTACGATGATATGCTCTTTAATTTCCAAAAATCATCCCTCCGTTTACGTGCAGCACCTGGCCTGTAACCTGGCGCGCGTTGATCAAATACTCAATCGCCTCTGCACAATCCAGTGCCGAGGTATGTTGTTGTGTAAGTGTGTTATTTAAATGCCTGGCACGAAAATCATCAGTCATCCGTACATATACTGGCGATCCTTCGATAAGGCTTGGTGATACCGCATTAACGCGTATTGCCGGTGCAAAATCTTTAGCTAGTGTCTTTACCAAAGCATTTATGGCACCTTTGACAGCCGCGTAGGCAGGATCGTAACTACCTTTGTAAGCAGCTGGTGACGAAAGCAATGTGATGGATCCCCCTACACTTATTTTTTTATGAATGGTTTTCAAAAATAACATGGGGCCTGTTACATGAATATCAAACATGGTCTTCAGATGCTCAGACGTAGTTTGGTGCAGATTATACCTTGGTTCGTAGCCTGATGTTATCACAACATGATCAACCGCACTTACCTGGAAGTTCCCTATCGATGCCGAATCCTGAAAATTGAGGTGAAATAGCCCTTTCCCATCAGTTATTTCACGAACAGATGAAGTTCCCCAAACAGCTACGTCCTTTGAGGATAGCAGTTCCTTAACTGCCTGCCCCACAGCTCCGCGAATTCCAATTACTAAAACCGTAGTTACTTCTTTCTTCTTATCCACCGATGCAATTTATTATAAGTAAGCAAAACTACACCCCAAAAAGATCGGTTAGTCAGGTCTTTTCGCATTGCTGCGTTTTCACGTTCTGCCCGCACCAATCGTGCCTTTAACCATTCAACATCTTGATTTACAACAGCTTGCCTTTTCGGATAAAATTCTTCAATTTTTGGAGCTGGAAATGAGAAAGTTTTGCCCGGATACCGAACCATATTGACTGGAAAAACACTGTCAGGATTTTCCTTTCGAAAATTAACCATTGCAAGAATAAGGTTGGCAGTTGTTTCGGCAGCCGGAACATCTCTCCGGATAACCATATCCTGATAAACCTGCTGCAACCACAATTGTTGAGAAGTTGGATTTAGTATACCCTGAACCGCCTGAGCAATCTGATTCTGTGCAGTAATTCGCCAAACTGTTGGTACCAGAACAGGGGTATTGAAATAGTCCAATGTACTTACAGGCTTACACATCAGAAACGATTCTATTATAGTAGTGCTAATAGTAGTAATAACAGCATCAACTTCAGTTAACTGCTGCGTCAACTCTACTGAATCTTTACTCTTATACTGATTTTCAACCTGAAGAATTTCATCAAGACCTTTTGTGATGCGCCATACCGGCTCAATCTCAGTATGCTGATTAAAAAAGCTTTTTAAATCTCTGAGTGATTTAATCAAAATATCGCGTTGATTGTCATAAAACCAAGGCTTGGAACTGGTCAGGATAAGCACTTTTTTTTTCCTGTTTTTCTTAATAGCTTCTGATGAAGATATTATCTGATCCATCTTTGGCATTCCAACAACTTCCACTTTATTAGCATTGCCAAGCGCTCCAATAAAATCAGCCATTAATGGCCCCATACAGGCATACTTATCGGCCAGTACCGGGTGGTGCATGGGCACCCCGGTTTCATTGCCGTTGTAAATTGGATTCTCAAAGAGAAACCGCCATTCTAAAATACCATCCTGAATAGTGAGTGTTGGAATGTTGAGTTTTTGAGCTTGCTCATAACATTTTGCTATATCCAAATGGAATTCATTGATGCCGATAACCAGATCGGGCTGATGCGTGAGGATATTTTCCGGCTTCCAGTCTGCATCGTAAATAAAAGTTGCCGGCGAAGCAAGGTATTGCTCCACGGGTTTAATGTGTGCGTACTGATCACGAAATAAACATAGAATTTTAAGCATAAACCATTCTTCGGAATTTCAATAACACGCGCCTGACAAAACGCAATACGGGATGATAAAGACTAAATAAAGTCCACCTGATCTGATTAAGTTTATTCGCTCTATACTTCTGCAATGTTAATTGTATTTCATTAAATGCTTTGTCACTCAAATTCGGTTCTGTCTCAGACATACTCGTTAGCTGTGCTATGCAAAAAATATTTTGTGGCTCTTGCCACGCCTCTCCGCCCTCATCGATAAAGCAAATTTCAAATCCATGCCTTTCAAGCATTTTGGAAATCGTGTAGGGTGAAAAATTTGAGGGATGAACATATCTCAAAAAATAACTCTCCAAAGCCTTAAATGGTTTAAGAATATTTGGAATCTCCAGGACGATATAGCCATCCTTATCCAATAAACTCTTAATCTTTCTGATTGCACGGTTTACATCATAGAAATGTTCCAGTACATGAAACATGCAAATTACAGTGTACTTTTCCGGACCCGGATCAAAACTTTCCACCGTTCCATTCAGTACCTCAATCTCATATCCCTTCATTTTAGCAACAAAATCAAGTGATGGTTCTACCCCTTTCACCTGGGTAAAATGCTTTGAAGCCCAATACAAAAATGCTCCATTACCCGGACCTATTTCAAGCAATGAAGCATCGCTACCAATATAGGGTTTAATAAAGTCAAGCCGGTTTCTAACGGAAGGCGGAATAGAAGAGGTATTTATCGCAGTGCTTATTTTTCCATAATAACCGGCATACGCTGTGGTATAAAATTCATTATAAACATCCTCAGCAGGCATTGGGTTTGTGTATACCATTGAGCACGACCTACAGATAACTGTATGAAGATTTAAGTCAAATTGCATCCTATCGCTAAGTAAGTATGTAGAATCATTGCCACATAAGGGACAATTTCTGAATTGGTCAGCATTTAGCCATTTGGTGCTCTCTCTACTCATTTCGTATTATTCACTCTTTCCTGTTTTAAAAAAGGGAATGCCAGCCTTCTAACATCAAACAAGTGATAGGTTTTAAGCTCATTCTTGTTAAAGAGGAATCCAAGGTATGCACAAATGATATGTAAGTAAACAACCAAGGCTTTACTATACTCCTTACTCCTCACTCGAAGACGCAGCAGTTTATGGTAGTTCATCATTAATCCATAATACTCAAATTTCTTCAGCTTCTTATTCTTGGTAACATTTCTTTTAAAATACCATATGATTTCGATCTTGGTGGTGATTATACTTGCGGAATTAAATTTAGCCCTCATAATACCAACATTGGTGCGATAGGCGGCCATGGCCTCTTTAAAATAATGGATTGGCCCGTTAAGGGAGCAATACAGAAACAATGGAACGTCCCCTACCTTCATTTTATTAATTATTTCATTAAAGTCAGCGCCCAGTGCATCCCTTCTAAAAACAAAGCTGCATGTATGGATAACGTTTTGAATAATTAAATCCTGGTATTGAAGGGTTGTAATACCATGCAGCACTCGGTTCGACACTTTAATAAAATTCGAATCCCCATCTACAAGATTCACTTCCGAAAAGACGCTACTATAATTAGCATTTTGTTCTAAAAAACTTAACTGCTTCTGCAACTTAAGCTCATCACTCCAAAAATCATCCCCCTCACAAAGGGCTATATATTGCCCTTGTGCCGCGGCAAATGCAATTTTAGTTACTCTTCCTTTTTCAATTGAATGCTGGTTAATCTTTTGATAAATCGGTTTAAATATTGCCGGATAGTTAGTTTTGTATTCTTCTATTATGGAAACTGAACTGTCAGTTGAGGCATCATCGTGAATAATAACTTCAAAAGGGAAATTTGTTTGTTGCATCACAAATCCCTCTAAGGCCTGCCTTAAATACTTCTCATGATTAAAAACGAAGCAAATAACACTAACTTTAGGACTATCCATTGTCACAAGGGTTTTATCTTTTGATCAAAGGGCTTAGCAGGATTACCGTACACCTTCATATCGGAAAGCAGGTCCTTTACAACATTCGAAGCCATTCCTATAAAGCAATTATCCCCAATCGTTATGTAATTATTGCAAACTGAATTGAGACCAAAAAAATTAGCACTTCCTATGCGAACGCTGCTCCCTATAACGGTGTGGGCGGCAACAAAGTTATAATCATGTAGAGTCGTGTCGTGTCCGATTAAAGAATTTGAGTGAATTGTACAATGATTTCCAAGATGTGAATTTGCATTCACTACACTATTTGCCATAATAGAACATCCGAAACCCACTTTGGCGCTTTTTGCAATCACACATGAGGGATGGATAAATGTACAATAACGATCTAAGGGTATTTGAAAACTATTTAACAATGCTATCCTTTCATTCATTAAATCTGGTCGATATAATTGAAATATGAATTTCACCCGGTGATCAGATTCATACCTGGAGTAGACTTCCCGTGTTTTAGCGAGAATAGGAAATCCATTGATTTCCGAGCCATACGCGGGATCATCAAAAGCAAAACCCATAAACTCTACATTTGCACCTTTTATCTGAGCATCGTATATCTGTTCGGCTACTACAACCGCGCTACCCCTTCCACCAATTATAATAATTCTCGTTTTCAAACTCTTCTAAATGATTTTAGTTATATAAGTTCGTATTTATTTATCATATCTCTTATCTCCTCGATAGAATTAAACATTAAAACATCAATTATAGATAACCATGGGACGTAATCTTTGTCAAATTGACGATAAGATATGGGAAGCGATTTAAGAAAAACTAATGATACGTTAGCCGCCATAAAAGACTGCTGATCATAAAGTGATTGACCGCCTACAGGATTAATATATGAAGCTGCCTTTTCTTGTTGACAAATATCAAGAAGCCGTTTCCCTCCTGATAAATGGCTGTTCTCATAATAGGTTGAGGACCTGACAAAATCACATTGTAAATTCAGATAGGCGCAAACTGTTAGGACACTATTCGTAGCTAATGTGCCAATTGTAGCCGTACCCTCAATCACAAAAACCTTACGCATCAAATCCATTGTGACATTGTAATAGGGTGCTTTCTTATAGGAATACTCAATCGTCTTAAAAAATTTATCTTGCCAAGGAATGTATGTTTTTTCATGTACATAAGTTTCGTTGATCTTTAAAAATTGGCTGGCATCTTCTAGCGGAACAGTAAACAGCAAATCCTTACCTTGATTTAAAATTCTATTCCGATTGATCCAGCCACGTTTGATATAGTTGACATCATCATAAAAAACAAACTTATCGACAGCATGGATCAATTGAAAATAACCGATATAGGGGAAGAAATAAGGTTGCATGACAGCTAACTTCATACTGCATTAATTAATCTGTCCTTAATCAAAATATTCTCAGCTGCCTTAATCATTGGTGGGCCGATAAATTTTCCGTTCTTGATGGCCACGCCTTCTCCCTGCTTTCGAGCTTCATTTGACAATCGGATCATTTCTTCAGCTTCAGTCACTTCCTGCTCGGTAGGCGAATAATACTGATGTACCAACGGAATCTCCTTGGGGTTCAATACTAACATCCCTTCAAATCCCAGATTCCGGGAAGCTTTAAGATTGTGCTCCAGGTCTTCGAGGTCGTGCACCCTGACATGAACTGTATCAATGGGTAATATCCCTGCCCCTCTGGCGGCTATAGCAATCATAGCCCGCGGGGTAAACAAACTTGTGTGTGCCGCGTCATGAATACCTTTAAGATCGGTAATAAAATCTTCCGAACCATACGCCACCGCCACTACCCTTTTTGAAGCCGTGCATATTTCCTGAACATTTATAACCGCAGATGCCGTTTCAATTAACGGGATAATCTTAAAAGTCCCCACGGGAACCCCTTTTTCATACTCAATCGTTTCCAACAGCTTGTCAAAAAAATATACGTCTTCTCCCCGCTTCGACTTGGGATACATAAACCCGGTGATGCCAGGAATGGTCAGTTGATGAATATCACGGAGCAGTTCCCCACTTTCACGGTCATTTACACGCGGGAAAATCACCCGGTTTTTAAATTTTCCTTCCCGGATTGACTTTACAATCATATCCCTTGCCTTTTGCTTATTCTCCCGGGGTTGTACAGAATCTTCAATATCCATCAACAATACATCGGCCTGAGTCCGGGAAGCACTCTCGAGAAGCTTTTCGTTATGAGCCGGGACAAACATCAGGCTTCGCATCAAAAAATCCATATCAGGGACGTTTAGGGATTAAAACTTTTCTTCTGAACCGGAGTACGGGATGACTGTGCTGGTTAAAAGCAGTTGTTTCTACATACACAATTCCACGGTCGGGTTTCGAGGCAGACTCTATGACTTCTATAATCCTGGTTTCGGCACGCAAGGTATCCTGAATAAAAACAGGGCGGAGATGTTCGATGTTCTCATACATCAGGTTGGCAATTGCTTTTCCGCTGATATCCGGTACCGTTAGTCCGACTACTACGCTGAACACTAAGGTTCCGACAACCAGTATTTGTCCGTGCTGGCCCCGTGAAGCATAATCCTCATTGATATGAACCGGATGGTGATTCATTGTCAGCAAACTAAATAAATTATTATCGCTCTCAAAAATGGTTTTAGTAAGTGCGTGTGCAATTACCTCACCCGGATTAAACTCCTCAAAATAATTTCCAAACCTACTTTCCATATTTCTTTGAACTGTTAAGGATCCGGAAGGCCCGTTCAAGATGCGGCCGCTCCAGAATTTCGTTCTGTATAATAACCGGTTTAAATTCGTCCTTGCCGATAGTTTGTCTATAAGCTTCCTGTACGCGAGTAGCCCAGGCTATCTCTTCGGAAGAATACTGTGTAGCTATATGAAATATACTTAGCTGTCTGGGGTGAATGATAAATTTTCCATCATAGCCCGCCCGGAAACCTTCCATTACTTCTGTTTTGAAATTGTCAGCAGAACTTACGTCCATAGAGGCAATATCGATAGCGTTAATCCCCAATGCTTTCCCGATAAAGTATACCTGCTCACGTGCATACCCAAGATTTTTTGAAGTATGTTCAAAGCTACAAAAAGAAGCTAAATCATGGCTTCCCAATGCTATTCCTTTCAACAGGCGTAGCGTTACAGTGTCTTCGAGCATATTGTAAAGCTGCATCAGCATCCGGGGATGTTCTACTAGCAGAATGCATGCAATTTCGCTATTCTCATAGGTACGTGCAAAAGACAGCCACTCGGGATAATCGAGTATTTTGGGTAATACAAAATTGCGGTACCCCGCATTGATCAACGTGTCCAGCACCGTAGTATTGATCGCTTCACCAAAATGACTCCGGAGAGGAACACGTACCCAGTGTTGCGAATACGATACCGGAGATACTATGAGTTCCTGCAACAACCCCCCCCGCTCGGAAAATGCCAGGGAATCCTCCATGTCTATAATAATGTTATCCGCACCGGCATCTTTGATGACTGCTATCTTCTGAAGCTTACTGCCTGGAATAAAAAAATAAGATTCCATATTCAATTTAATTACGGATAAAGTCGCAGATGCGTTCAACATCCGGCAATGCCAGATCCGGATAAACCGGCAGGCATAATACCCTTTCTGCTGCATCGAATGCCACCGGGAGGTTAGTCCTTGTTGCTGAGCGTAACCCGTTATAGGTTGGAAATTCACTGATCAGCGGGTAAAAGTATCTTCTTGTCAGGATACCGTTCTCTTTAAGTGTGTTGTATACATCATCCCGGCTGCTGCCATATTCAGCCGTATCGATAAAGATCGGAAAATAAGAATACGGAGTTGTTACACCTTCGCATTCTTTTAAAAATGAAACTCCCTTTACATTGACCAAGCCTGCCCGGTAAGCATCGTTTATTTGCTTGCGCCTGGAAATGGCCCCGTCAATATACTTCAACTGTAAGAGCCCAAACGCAGCCTGTACCTCATTCATTTTAGCGTTAATACCCGGAGCTACTACGGTGGTTTCGCCTGCAAACCCAAAGTTTTTTAGCTTGTCAATCCGGTCTTTCATCTTGGCATCATGGCACACAATGGCACCGCCTTCAATCGTGGTAAAAACCTTCGTGGCGTGAAAACTTAGGATCGACAAATCACCCACGTTTAATATAGAATCGTTTCCAATTTTAGTACCGAACGCATGGGCAGCATCGTAGATTACTTTCAAGCCATGGGTATCCGCTATTTTTTGTATTGCGTGTATATTGCAGGGATTCCCGTAGACGTGCACCGGCAGGATCGCAGTGGTTTCAGCCGTAATAGCCGATTCGATTTTTGCAGGATCGATGTTTAAAAAGTCCGGCTCAATATCTACAAACACAGGTTTTATGTTGTTCCACCACAAAGCGTGTGTAGTGGCTACAAAACTGTAGGGTGTGGTGATTACTTCACCCCTGATGTGCAGTGCTTGCAGTGCTGTAATAAGGGCAAGTGTTCCATTGGAAAACAGGCTGATGTACTTCACATCTAAATAATCACACAGGGCTTGCTCAAGTTCTTTATGATAGTGACCGTTATTCGTTAACCATTTTCGATCCCAAATATCCTTCAGATACTCGTTGAATTCTTCAAGAGGCGGAAGAAAAGGCTGTGTTACTGGAATGGTTTTCATGATTTCAATCTCGCACCAAGTTATCAAATTCAGAGCGGAGTTCAAGTCTGGTTACCTGTTACAAGTCATCTCAAAAATACTCATAATGCGGTCATCCCGAGGAACGAGGGATCTTCGAACATACAGAACATGCGAAATTTGAAGATTCCTCTCCCGCTTTGGCGGGATCGGAATGACCCAGAATATTTTTGAGATGAGTTCTAGTATTGTCAGTTGGTTTCGAC
>CAZIGG010000025.1:31479-34311 GCA_964538575.1 uncultured Roseivirgaceae bacterium | reverse complement strand
CTCTCGAATAGTAACTTCACCTGTCCCGTGTATTCGATTCTGTGTTTGAACACCCCGCTATTACGCCAAACTCTTGTATTTTTTACCAAATCAACTTCAATCCAATCGTATTTTTTGTATTGTTCGTTGTATGATTTTGTGCTATTTGAAAAAATTGCAAGATTTCAGAGATAAGGAAAATTTTAAGCGAAACGCTGCATCTTAATATGTCGCTGTTTTAGTTTATGTCATTCGGTATAATTTTGTTTGATATAGATAATTATTTTATAATAGAATAATGCCTGCTTTCGGATACCCACAAGATCACTTCACCTCCTCGTCCGGCAACACTTCAATGTCGCGGATCAGCACTTTTTTAGAGATGGCCTGCCCGGTTTTGGTAGCGGCTAATCCGCCAAGCGCGGTTTCTTTGTAGCGGGTTTCCATGCTGGCGCCAATCTCACCCATAGCTTCAATCACTTCATCCACCGGGATAACACTGCTTACATTGGCCAGGCCTATTTGGGCAGAACTGTTCGCAATGGCTGCTGCGCTGGCGTTGCGCACGACACACGGAACTTCCACCAACCCGGCTACAGGATCGCACACCAGGCCCAGCATGCATTGAACAGTAATGGCAACTGCATTAAATATCTGATCGGTGTTTCCGCCTAAGCAATATACAATTGCACCTGAACCCATCGCAGCAGCCGTTCCGGTTTCGGCCTGGCAGCCACCCACTGCACCTGCGATGCTTGCCTTTTGTTCCATGATCAGGGCTATGCCGGCAGCGAGCAGCATGGCTTCGAGGATTTTTTTATCATCAACCTTATGAATTTCTTGTAGCGTGTAGAGCACACCGGGCATAATACCGCTGGCTCCGGCAGTTGGCGCAGCCACAATACGGCCCATGCATGAGTTAACTTCCTTGGCGGCAAGCGCACGCGAGATCAGGTTTTGAAATTCTTTGGAGAGAACGGGAGTCGGATAGTTATAAACTTTTTTTGCCCCGTTGTTGATCATGCCGGAGCGTGAAGTCATGTCTTCCGTCAGTCCGGTATGCACGGCATCTTTCATTACATCCCACGCACGGCTTAATCCATCCCAGATTTCCTTTTCAGTGCGGTTCTTTTGGGTGCACTCGTACTCAATCACAACCTGTACGAGCGACATTTTTTTATCAGTGCTGTATTTTTTCCAGTCGGCAAAAGATTCGAAAAGGAAGGCCATAGCGTTGTTGTCAGGTGAGACGTTCAGGTACAAAATTACCTTATTTCAAACGATTGAAACAAGTATTTAGTTCAGCCCGATCAAGTCGATGATTTTCTGGATGGTAACAATGCTGACCATGATCAGGAATATAATCGTTACGGCTTTGGATGACATCTTCTGACTGACAATCACACCCAACGGTGAACCGATCAAAACACCAATTGCCAGGGGCAGAACCAATGGGAAAATGATCAACCCCTGGCTTCCGGCAACGGCTAATGCATCACCAAAAAACATATTATAAGTCGTTAGCCATAGCGCAATCAAAAAGATCACCCCAAACGAAATGGATTTTGCTTTCTTGATATCAACACGCTGCCAGAGGTTTAATAACGGAATGAGAACTGTTCCACCACCCAGGCCCGTAAAGCCGGCCAGTGTTCCGCCAAACACTCCGGTTAATGTTAACCTGATGGGAGTAATGCGTTCATCCTGAACGTTAGAAAGCTTCAGCTTACGGAAGGTTTGCAGAATGATGATCATCATAAATCCAATAATGATTGAATTGAATACCTGTTTCGAGTAAAAGTCGCTTGTAACGATCAGCTCAAACACGAGGAAGGAGAAGATCACCGCAAACGCCCCCACCCAAAGCGTTTCTTTCCAGAAGAACATCTTATGCCGCATGGAAGTGATCACGTTTGCAAACGAAGAAACAAGCGTTGCAAAAATCGTGTTTGCAATGATCACGCTCACGATCTGGTAATCGGGTACGCCATACTGCATAAGCATGATGGGGATCACACCCAGCATCACTATGCCTGTACCCAGCCCGGTGAGTCCGGCAATGAAGCCGCCTGTAATCCCGGCCAGCACGTACAGCAGATTTGAAAGCATTATATTTTGAAAGCGGTAAATTACTGCCTGTGATCTCCAATGAAAAGATTCTGACTATAATATTTTGCTGTTTATATATGGTACCCAGGCTCAGGAAATAACAGGTTGACGATTATTAGCCGAAGTTTAAATAATAAGCCGGCTTTTCCTGCGTTCTACTGATTATTGACTAAAAAATAATCTTATGGGAACAGGGGAAAGCAAAGTGATGAGACGGAGCCATGTGATCAATAAAATCAGACGAATCTCCGGCATGATGGATACTCAAGAATATTGGAATTTTGTTGCCGGAACGGCCGTGATTACGCTTAGCGTAATCGGAGTGTTGTGCTACTTTTTTGTATAGACTTAGAATTCAACTTCGCCTATAAATTCGGCCTGCTCAAGGATGTAGATCATCTTATCGGGGTCTTTATCGTTGAGCCGTAGAATTCCTTTGATTTCAACCGGCTTGTCGTGAAAGGAGAGCGGCTGCTTCATGGTCACTTCAATCACGGATTCAGGACCGCCTACACCGCAAAAGAAACAGGCATTAATCGGCATGGACGAGAACATAAACTTCGCGCCTTTTGAACCGGCCTCAAACGGGATCATGTAACCCGGCAGCGTTACAACCTTTCCATTCAAAGCTTTTGCAGCCGCGCTGAACACCGGCTTCTGGTATTCGCCCAGCTCATCCTTCGCGTTTTCGAATTTGACATCGTAAAGCTTCGGCCAGATCAGTGAAGGGAAGCCGGTGTATTT
>CAZIGG010000025.1:29866-31379 GCA_964538575.1 uncultured Roseivirgaceae bacterium | reverse complement strand
ATTATGCTTCTACACTTTCGTTCTTCGCGTACTCCTCAACAGGCAAGCAACTGCAAACTAAGTTACGGTCACCGTAGGCATTATCAATGCGGCTAACCGATGGCCAGAATTTTGCTTCTTTAACAAACGGCAGCGGGTAGGCAGCTTTCTGTCTTCCGTACGGACGATCCCAAACATCGGCTGTAATGACGGCAGCTGTATGCGGAGCGTGCTTCAATACATTGTTCTCTTTATCGGCTTTTCCCTCTTCCACTTCACGGATTTCGTTTCTGATCTCGATCAATGCTTCACAGAAACGATCAAGCTCCTGCTTCGGTTCGCTTTCCGTTGGTTCGATCATCAGCGTTCCGGCAACCGGGAATGATACTGTAGGCGCGTGGAAGCCATAATCCATTAACCGTTTAGCAATATCTTCAACTTCGATGCCGGACTTTTTGAAATCGCGGCAGTCGACAATCATTTCGTGCGCGCAGCGCCCGTGTGTGCCTGTGTACAGGATTTTATAGTGCGCGCTTAAGCGTTCTTTAATGTAGTTCGCATTCAGGATGGCCATCTTGGTTGCGTTGGTCAATCCGTCTCCGCCCATCATCGCGATGTACGCGTAAGAAATGGTAAGAATGCTTGCGCTTCCCCATGGAGCGGCAGAAACAGCGTTGATTGCCTTTTCACCACCGGTTTTAACCACCGCATGTCCCGGAAGGAACGGCTTTAATTTATCATTCACACAAATCGGTCCCATGCCCGGGCCACCGCCACCATGCGGGATACAAAATGTTTTGTGAAGATTTAAGTGGCACACATCCGCGCCAATGTTTGCCGGAGATGTTAATCCAACCTGCGCGTTCATGTTAGCGCCATCCATGTACACTAATCCGCCATGCTTGTGAATGGTTTCGCAGATCTCGATGATTGATTCTTCAAATACCCCGTGTGTGGATGGATAGGTTACCATCAAACAGGCAAGTTTGTCTTTGTACTGTTCCGCTTTTGCTTTCAGGTCGGCAACATCAATCTTTCCTTCTTCATCGGATTTCACGATCACTACGTCCATGGCAGCCATCACTGCGCTGGCGGGGTTTGTTCCGTGCGCGGATGCGGGGATCAGCGAAACATTGCGGTGATGATCGCCACGGCTCGCATGATACGCACGAATAACCATCAGACCTGCATACTCACCTTGCGCACCACTGTTTGGTTGAAGTGAAACTCCCGTAAAGCCAGTGATCTCCGCTAACCATGTTTCCAGATTTTTAGTTAATTCCGCATAACCTTGTGCCTGATCAGCCGGAGCGAATGGATGGATATTGCCCAGTTCAGGCCACGTTACCGGGATCATTTCGGCAGTGGCGTTCAGTTTCATTGTACATGATCCCAGTGAGATCATGGAATGAACCATCGAAAGATCTTTGTTCTCTAATTTTTTGATGTAGCGCAGCATTTCATGCTCGGAATGATGTGAGCTGAACACCGGGTGCGTCATGAAGGAAGAAGTTCTTATTAAAGATGAAGGCCA
>CAZIGG010000025.1:0-29766 GCA_964538575.1 uncultured Roseivirgaceae bacterium | reverse complement strand
AGCTGAACACCGGGTGCGTCATGAAGGAAGAAGTTCTTATTAAAGATGAAGGCCAGTTGATGCCCTCACCCCCGGCTCCTCTCCCAGGGGAGAGGGGTGTCCCAACGGGACGGGGTGAGGGATTGAAGATGCCAAGAATAGTTTGGATATCTTCCGGTGTTGAAGTCTCATCAATCGAGATGCCTATATGATTGTCATCGAAATAACGGAAGTTGATTCCTTGCGCTAATGCAGCTTTCTGAATTGAATTTGTATCGCTAACCGCAACTTTTAGTGTGTCAAAGTAATTCTTATTAACCTGCTTTAATCCTAAAGCGGTTAACCCGCCTTCCAGCATCTTTGTTAAGCCGTGAACACGGCCTGCAATTTTCTTTAATCCTTCCGGTCCATGGTACACTCCATACATTCCAGCCATCACGGCAAGCAATACCTGGGCAGTACAAATGTTTGACGTTGCTTTCTCCCTGCGAATGTGCTGCTCGCGGGTTTGCAATGCCATGCGGTAACCCGGATTACCCTGCGCATCAATGGATGCACCGATAATTCTTCCGGCCATCTGGCGTTTGAAATCTTCTTTTGTTGCAAAGAATGCAGAGTGCGGTCCGCCAAAACCCATCGGTACACCAAAACGCTGGCTTGAGCCGACAACAATGTCAGCATCCATTTCACCGGGTGACTTTAACAACGTCAATGCAAGTAAATCAGAAGCACACGCAACAAATACATCGCTTTCGTGTGCAGCCTGGATAAATGCTGTGTGATCTTTAATTGCGCCATTGCTGTCGGGGTACTGAATGAATACTGCGAACAGGTTTGGATCGGTAATGTCAAGCTTGGAAATATCATCTACTACCAAATCAACACCAATTGGCGCTGAACGTGTGATTAACACATCAATGGTCTGCGGGAAAACATTTTTATCTACAAAAAATTTATGTGCATTCTTTTTAGAAGCTTTGCGTGATGCATACAATAGATGCATGGCCTCTGCGGCTGCGGTGGCTTCATCCAATAGTGATGCATTGGCAATCTGCATTCCGGTTAAATCAATCACCATGGTCTGATAATTGATCAATGCTTCCAGTCGGCCTTGTGCGATCTCTGCCTGGTAGGGCGTGTAAGCTGTATACCAGCCCGGGTTCTCTAAAATGTTTCTCAGGATAACACCGGGAGTATTATTTGGATAGTATCCCATCCCGATGTATGATTTATTGATCTTGTTTTTTGAAGCAAGCGTTTTAAACTCTTTCAGGAATTCGAACTCGGTTCTGGCTGCCGGAAGATTCAATGGTTTTTTCAGGCGAATGCTGGCTGGAACGGTCTGGCCGATGAGCTCGTCAACCGAGCTGGCCTTTACAACTTTTAGCATTTCCGCGACCTGTTTTGCATCGGGGGCATTGTGGCGGGATTCGAACTTTTCTTTGTACTGGGAGTCGATTTGCATATCAGGAACAGTGTTTTTTCGTAGTGGATCAAAAATCAGGCACAAAGGTAAAGGAGTAACAACACAATTAACAAGCAGCCGGTAAAATCCGCAGATATTCTTACCACTCCCGTAAAAATGCGTTCACCCTTCATGTTTTGAGCGCTGAAATGTCAAAAATCTGGTGATATTTGGCCTGTAACAAAAACTTTTACGCATGAAGTTCAAAATAGTGTTAGGATGGGCCTTGCTGCTAACCCTCACGGTTAATGCCCAGAATCCAGATGCCAGGAAATACAGCAGCCAGATTACCGCAGCAGGATTGAAAGAAGATTTATCCATTATAGCGTCAGACGCGCTTGAGGGCCGTGAAACCGGATCCCGCGGTCAGAAAATGGCAGCCGCTTTTATTGCTGCTCACTTTCAGGAACTGGGTTTAAAAGGCCCGGTAAACGGGAGTTATTACCAGCCGGTTGAGTTGTACTCAAGCATAACGGGTGAAGCTTATTTAAAAGTAGGCCAAACCAGGCTTGACAATTTCTCAGGCATTATCTATTTCGGTACGGGCGATTCGGGCGGTGAAGTTTCCCTGCCCGTTGTGTTTGTCGGATACGGAACAGAAGCTGAATACAGCCAGGTTGATGTGAAGGACAAAGCAATTGTTCTCCTTGCAAAGGACATGCGCACACGCAGTAATCCAGCTATTAAAATGGCACAGGAGAAGGGCGCCAGGATGATCATTGTAAATGTTAATGAAACGCTTGCTGAGTTTGACAATTTAACGGGACAGTTTAAAAGCTTTATGGGCGGAGGCAGATTAAGTTTGACCAAACCTCAGGCTGGCAATGCACCTGTAACCATGCTGGTGTCTCCGGTAACCGTTGAAAAAATTTTCAACACTACCATGGACAAGCTTAAGAAAGCAACTGCTGAAGACCCTAAGAAAAACGCGCTGAAGAAGTTTAAGGGCGCTAACGTTCAATATAAAGTTACTTCTGAAGTTAAGACTACGTATTCTGACAACGTATTGGGCTACCTGGAAGGCACTGATAAAAAAGACGAGCTGGTTGTAATCACCGCACACTACGATCACGTAGGTAAACTGAAAAGCGGAACCGGTGATTTGATCAACAATGGCGCGGATGATGATGGTTCAGGAACTGTATCGGTTCTGGCTATCGCGAAAGCATTTGCCGAGGCTAAAAAAGAAGGTAAAGGCCCGCGCAGAAGCATTTTGTTCATGACGGTAACGGGTGAAGAGAAAGGCTTGCTGGGTTCCGAGTATTATTCAGAGCATCCGATTTTTCCGTTGGCAAACACCGTGGTTGATTTGAACATCGACATGGTTGGCCGCAGAGACCCTCAGCATAAGGACAGTGCACCGTATGTGTATATAATTGGTTCAGATAAGCTTTCGGCAGATCTGCATGAGCTAAGTGAACGCATCAATAAGGAGAACCTTAACATAGCGTTTGACTACACCTACAACGATCAGAATCACCCCGATCAGTTGTACTACCGCTCTGATCACTGGAACTTTGCGAAGAAAAACATTCCGATTATTTTCTACTTTGACGGTATTCACGAAGATTACCACAAGCCGAGCGATGAAGTTGACAAGATCGAGTTCGATCTGTTGGAGAAACGCGCCCTGACTATATTTTTCACGGCATGGGAAATCGCAAACCGCGATAACAGACCTAAAGTGGATGAAGAGAAAAAGATTAAGGACTGATCCTGAACTCTTATCAAAAAGAAAGCCTCTTGAAATTTCGGGAGGCTTTTTTTTATTAGGTTAACTTTTTACCATCAGGAAGAAATTGCCTTCAGCACATCGTGCCGGGTGATGATGTGTACGTTCTGGTTTTCATCGCGGACAAGAACGGCTTTATTTTCTTTGTTCAGGAAAGAGGAAAGAACGTCCAGCGTACTGTCGGGCGCGACAAACTGCATCGGCTTGTCCATTACTTCCGAGATAACCTTGTTCTTCAATTGCGGGTCTTCCATAATTTTTTCCAGCAGCATCGATGAACTGACACTGCCCACGAAATGCTCACCTTCCGTTACCGGAATCTGATCGATTCCCTCTTTATTCATCAATAAGATTGCTTCGCTTACTTTAGCTTTATTCGCGACAGTGCAGAGCGAGTCTTTTCCATTCCTGCTTAGGATGATTTCGCGTGCGGTTGCAGCAAACATTCTCGTTTCCAGGAAGCCGTGATCTTTCATCCAGTTGTCGTTGTAAACTTTGGCTAAGTAACGTGTGCCGTGATCCGGAAGAAGGATAACCATCACATCATCTTTCGTTAGATTTTCTTTTGCGTACTCTAACGCACCGTGTACGGCTGAACCGCTTGACCAGCCCACAAACATGCCTTCCTCGCGCGATAACCTGCGTGTCATTAACGCCCCGTCTTTATCGGTTACTTTAATGAATGAATCAATGACACTGAAATCAACATTCTTCGGAAGAATGTCTTCTCCAAACCCTTCGGTCAGATAAGGGTAGATTTCATTCTCATCGAAAATACCCGTCTCCTTATATTTTTTGAAAACCGAACCGTATGTATCAATGCCCACGGTTACCAGCGAGGATTTTTGTTCTTTCAGGTATTTCGCGGTTCCGCACATCGAACCGCCCGTTCCAACCGTGGCTACATATTGTGTGATCTTTCCGTCCGTTTGTTTCCAGATTTCCGGGCCGGTAGCGAGGTAATGCGCTTTTGCGTTGGAAGGATTATCGTACTGATTCGGATAAATAGAATTGGGAATCTCTTTGTTAAGCTTACGGGCTATGGAATAGTACGAACGCGGATCATCGGGTGCAACGTTGGTCGGGCAAACAATAACCTCAGCTCCGACTGCGCGAAGAATATCGATTTTTTCCTGCGACTGCTTATCGGCCATGGTAAAAATGCAGCGGTAGCCTTTCGCGATAGCCGTTAAGGCAAGGCCCATACCGGTGTTGCCCGAAGTTCCTTCAATGATTGTGCCGCCCGGTTTTAAAATTCCCGCAGCCTCAGCGTCTTCAATCATTTTTACGGCCATCCTGTCTTTGGTGGAGTTGCCGGGGTTGAAATATTCAACCTTAGCCAGTACCGTTCCCGGGATGCCTTTGAAAATCTTATTCAGCTTCACCATCGGGGTATTGCCAATGGTTTCGATAATGGAATTATAATAGTTCATACAACGTGGAAGTGCACAAACTTACGAAAAACCAGCAAAGGAATTTTTGAAATCAGGCAACGCCCGCGAGTAAATACAGTACCGCCATCCGCACCGCAACTCCGTTTTCAACCTGATCAAGAATGATGGAATGATTCGAATCAGCCGCATCGCTGCTTAATTCAACCCCGCGGTTAATAGGGCCGGGGTGCATGAGCACGATTTCTTTTTTAAGATTATCCAGCATTTTTTTGTTGATGCCGTAGTAGAGTGAGTATTCGCGAAGCGAAGGAAAATATTTTATCTGCTGCCGTTCTAATTGAATTCGTAACACGTTGGCAACATCGCACCATTCAAGCGCTTTTTTTACGTCAAACTCAATCTGCACGCCAAGCTGATTTAAGTATTTAGGCAGCAGGGTAGGCGGTGCGCACACCATGATTTTAGCGCCAAGCTTTTGAAGCGCAAAGATGTTCGATAACGCAACGCGCGAGTGTAAAATATCCCCGATGATCGCGATCTTTTTTCCTGTTAAGGTCCCTAATTTCTCACGTATCGAGTAGGCATCGAGCAATGCCTGTGTCGGATGCTCGTGCGTGCCATCACCGGCATTTACAATGTTCGCGCTGATGTGACGTGAAAGAAAATGCGGGGCGCCCGCGCTGGCATGGCGCATCACAATCATATCAACCTTCATGGCTAAGATGTTGTTAACCGTATCCAGCAGGGTTTCGCCTTTTTTTACCGAACTGTTGGAGGCGGAGAAATTGATCACATCCGCTGATAATCTTTTTTGTGCAAGTTCGAACGATAATCGCGTTCGGGTAGAATTCTCAAAGAATACATTGGCAATGGTTACATCCCGTAGCGAGGGTACTTTCTTGATCGGACGGTTAATTACCTGCTTGAAGTTATCGGCTGTTTCAAAAATAAGTTCTATGTCTTCGCGTGTGATGTCCTTAATTCCCAACAGATGCTTTTGACTCAGTTTCGACATAATATTCAATCCTTATTAGTCAGCCAGATTTTATTATTGATTCCGTTTTCTTCGAGCTCCACCAGTACTTTCTGTGAAGCGAGCGTGTTTACAATTTTTCCTACGTAGTCCGGGGCGATAGGAAGATCGCGGTTATATTTTCTGTCAATCAGCACCAGCAGCTCAACTTTCGCGGGGCGCCCAAAAGAAATCATGGCATCCATTGCGGCCCGAACGGTGCGCCCGGTAAAAAGAACATCGTCTACCAGTACAACTTTTTTTGCCTCAATTACGAAAGGGATTCTTGTTTCAGTCGCTTTAACCGGAATTTCCCTGCGCCTGTAGTCATCGCGGTGAAACGTGGTATCCAGCAGGCCCAGCGGAATTGTTTTCTTTAAGATTTTTTCCAGCTTCTGGTGAATGATTTCCGCCAGCAAAACGCCTCTCGGCTGAAGGCCAATTATGACGGTTTCTGCGAAATCCTGGTGATTTTCAATTAATTGCTGGCAAAGTCGGCTAAGGGTGATGTCGAGCAGGTCGGAATCGAGAATTAATTTTTTCTGCATAAGCCGAACGCAAATATACAGAAAATATCAGACCTGCTATTAATCGATGACTGCGCGGTTAATGTAAAAGATGTCCTTTGTGTTGCCGTCTCCGTACCTCACGGTTTGGTATCCATACATATAAAAGCTTTTGCCGTACCAATACCGGATTCTGCTATCCTTGCTTTCAGAGCGGATTACGTCTAATGGGCCTTTCATTTTAACTTTTTGAGTTGATTCAGAAATCTGGTCGTCCCGGAGGTTTATTTTTTTAATAATCAGTTCCGATTCTTTTTTGTACAAAAAGTAGAGATCGTCTTTATCGAGATAAAACTCCGTAATCTGGTTTAGCGCAGGCATCTTAATATCATCGAGTTCGATGCTGTAGTCGGAGATCACTTCACCGGTTGGTGTAAAGAGAATCACCTGCGATTGAACCGTTCTGATTTCCTGTACATTGTTTATATTATCGTAGCGTCCGTCATTTGTATTATACATGCCCGATCCGGGATAATATGAACCGTACCGGCTTCCGTAAGGGCTACCATAGGTATACGGATTGTTACGCGAATTATAATTGTCTTTTGATGGAATGTACGTTTCGGCCAGCAGAATGAATCCCTTTTCATGCTCAATAATCCGGTGGGGTACGATGTAGTTTGAAAAATCAACATCACCTCCCTTTTCGATCGCTTCTTTCGTTTTTGCTCTTATCTTCTCAGCGCGCCTGGGCTTTGTGTGATCGAGATAATGCTGCAACTGACCCAAAAACGTAAATTTAATTTCCTGTTCGGAAAATGGATCAACGGGTACTCCGTAGAAACCTGAAGACTGGTTCGAGCCAGGTTTTCCCCAGGTTCCCAGTATCATCAGGTCATCGCGTTTGAGATTTGTGCTCAGGCCTGTCTGTAAGTTGCGGGTCTGGATGGCTATAATATCCTCGATCAATTGTTTTCCGAAAGAGTCAAAAGTTCTAAAAATAATCTTGTTGTTTTCGCGGTTTTCACGACTAATGATTACAGTGTTGAAGGTCTGGTTGTCATTTACACGAACATCAATTAATTCTGTGCGTTTGTTAAAGAAGCCGGGAATAATTTTAAAGTTCTTTGCAGAAGGAACATAAATGAAGACAGCCGGCTCATCTCCTACATCACCGCCCAAAATAAAATTGTCACCGCATTTAGTAAAGTGCGTTAAATTAATTTTAAGATCAGTTACCATTTTAAGGCGGGCATGCTCATAGGTTGAAAGGTTAACCGAGATAACTTCCATGTCGCCTTTTATTTCATTTTTAATAAATAATAAGTGAACGAACCCATTGGAATGCTCGTATCCCATGAGTTCGCCCTGATTATCTACTTCCAGCTCCAGGGTTTTTTTTGGCGTTACGGTGCTATCTAATAAAATGAGTTCCCAAATCCGGTTGCGGTTGTTAAACTTGAATTTTTTGCGGAACAGTGCTAATCCGTCTTCTTTTAGGGGGATGATGGTGAAATCTTCATCGCTGTAGCGCTGCACAATTTCATAGCGTTCGGCCTGCCGTACCTGTGCGTGTGCAGAAACAGTAAAAAGCATACACAGCGTAAAAGGAACTATTCGAATCATGAACGATAAACGATTCTGGATGTGCATTATTTCCCTTCGCTTAACGCGAGTATTAAATCAAATTCCTCCGGTTTAACAGGCTGTACAGATAATCTCGAAACCCTTACCAGCACCATGTCGGCAAGTTTTTTAGTGGCTTTAACCTGTGCCAGCGTAACCGGATTTTTAAGCTTTTTGTCAACCGCAAGATCAACAACAAACCAGTCTTTATCTTTTGGATCAGCATAAGCTTCTTTCAGAACTTTGGAAATCCCGATAACAGCTTTGTCGTCTCCGCTATGATAGATAAAAGCCAGGTCGCCTTTTTTCATGGCTTTTAGATTATTACGTGCCTGAAAATTTCTAACGCCATCCCAGGTAGTTTTCTTATCCTTCACGAGATTTTCCCAGGAATACGTTCCGGGTTCGGTTTTTACAAGCCAGTAGTTCATAGTTTGATTTGATTGCAATTCCAAAGTAATAAATAGTAGCAAGGAAAGTTACTATAGAATAAAAAAAGCCGCGTATGGCGGCTCGCAGATCATAAATTTTCGGATGTTTAGTAAGCCCTCACCAGCTTGCCATCCATAAAATTAACATAGGAACGATTGGCAACGCGTGTACCCCCCACCGTGGGGTAGTTGCCGGTGAAATACCAGTCACCGTTGTGATGTGGAATTGCTTTGTGCAGGCTGTCAACCGTTTGAAAAACAACCTGTACTTCGGCTTTCATATCAGCCGGCCTTACAATCTCGGAAATTTTCTGCGAGAGCTGTTCGTCTGTAAACTGATCATACAGCTTTTGAACATAATTTTTCGGTCGTTCTTCCTGCAGCGAACGCTGGCATGCTTCATACACTTCTTCCAGCAAATAATTCTTACCCTGGTCTTTCAGCAATTCGATCATCGCCCGGAATGCGACAAAGTCGCCCATGCGGCTCATGTCAATTCCGTAACAATCCGGGAACCGGATTTGCGGAGCGGATGAAACAACAACAATTTTTTTAGGATTCAGACGGTCAAGCATTTTCAAAATGCTCTTTTCAAGCGTTGTTCCGCGGACAATCGAATCGTCTATCACAACCAATGTGTCTTTATCCTTATTCACCACTTCATACGTGGTGTCGTATACGTGCGCCACCATTTCATCGCGATGGCTGTCATCGGCTATGAACGTACGAAGCTTGGCATCTTTAATAACGATTTTTTCTACCCGTGGCCGGAACGACAACACTTCCTCGAGCGGATCGATGGTTGCCTTACCGTCAATAAAAATTTCTTTTTGCTTGTTGATGAGGTAATCTTCAACCCCGGCCATTAAACCATAAAATGCAGTTTCGGCAGTATTGGGAATGTACGAGAATACGGTATTCTTCAAATCGAAGTTAATGGCTTTCAGTACCTGCGGAACGAGCAATCTGCCCAGTTGCTTGCGCTCTCGATAGATTTCGGGATCGTTACCGCGTGAAAAATAAATCCGTTCGAAACTGCATGATTTTTTCTCCCCCTGCTCTACGATCGGGTGCATCTCAAACTCACTGTTTTTACTGATAACCAACGCGTGGCCTGGCTTTATTTCTTCAATCTGATTATAGTTAACATTAAAGGCCGTTTTGATGGCAGGTTTCTCAGAGGCAACAACAACAACTTCTTCATCCGCATAATAATACGCAGGGCGAATACCGTTCGGATCGCGCACTACAAAGGCAGATCCCGATCCGGTTAATCCGGCCATGGTATATCCGCCATCAAAATCCTTGCATGCCCTGCGTAGAACATTCTGAAGTTCTACTTCTTCTTCAATAATTTCCGATACTTCTTTATTGGAGTATTTGTTTTTATATTTTTCGAATAATCCCTGAACTTCTTCATCCAGGAAGTGACCGATCTTCTCCATCACGGTTACGGTATCGACCTTCTCTTTCGGATGCTGCCCGAGATTGACGAGAATGTCAAACAATTCATCCACGTTGGTCATGTTAAAGTTGCCGGCCATCACCAGGTTCCGGCTTCTCCAGTTATTCTGACGCAGGAAGGGGTGAACACTTTCAATGCTGTTAATGCCATGCGTTCCGTAGCGGAGGTGACCCAGCCATAGCTCGCCTGTAAAGGCAACGTTTTCTTTAAGCCACTTCTCGTTGTTGAATTTATCTTTACCCGCTTTTTGAGCTTTCTTAAATTTCCTGCCGATTTTCTTGAAAAGATTCGCTACAGGCTGAGCCTTGATAGACCGGTAACGGCTGATGTACCGTTGGCCGGGTTCGGTATCGATCTTGATATTCGCCACTCCGGCACCATCCTGGCCGCGGTTGTGCTGCTTTTCCATGAGGATGTACATCTTATTCATCGCATAAGAAGTACCGTACTTTTCAATGTAGTAGGAAAGGGGCTTGCGCAGGCGAATCAGCGCAATACCGCACTCGTGAAGAATTTCATCGCTCATGAAGCCGTATTAAAGCACAAAGTTAATCGTATTCAGCCAACCCATCAACAAATCGGGCCGGATGAATAAAAACACTACCCCCACAACCAAAATGAACGCTAAAAAATTCTCGAAGTGCGTGTTTTGACGCTGGGGCTGCGATACGGGAGTTTTGAGAAATGCGTAATACGGGATTTTAAGGTAATAGAACAGGGAAATGACTGTATTGAGCAGTCCGAAAATCAGCAGCCAAAGCAGGATTTCCTTTCCCGTCTGTTCATAACTGCTCCAGAGCGATGCAAACATAAAAAGCTTGGAGGTAAAGCCGCCTGTTGGCGGAATGCCGGATAATGAGATTAACCCGACCAATAATACAACACTTGCGAAAACAAAAGTTTTACCAACTCCGCGGAAAGAAGGAATTGATTCGATACCCTTGGTTTCAAACGCTTGCAGGAGAAAGAGGACGGCAAAATTTGCGATTACATACAACATGCTGTAGAATAATAACGCTTGTATACCCTGTTCTGTAAAGCACACAATCCCGATCAGCAGAAATCCGGACTGCGCAATGGAGCTATAAGCCATTAATCGTTTGGGATTGGTTTGCCAAAGCGCTGACAGGTTTCCAATGCCAATGGTTAGCATGGCAATAATGCCGAGGGTTAACTGCCAGTCGAACTGGCTTTGCCCGAATAAATTAAGCGTTAACGCAAACTTGCTGAGGACAACAATGCCTGCCAGTTTGGGAACAATTGACAGAAATGCCACCACAGGCATGGGCGAACCTTCGTACACATCAGGCGACCAGATATGCATTGGTGCGGCTGCAATCTTATACAAGAAGCCCGCGAATGCCATGATGCCGGCTGTAACCACCAGTAAAGATTGATTGTCTATCAGCCTGCCTGCAAAATCCAGTGAAGTGAAGTCAAGGGTTCCGGTTATGCCGAACAGGATTGAGAAACCGTAAAGCATGATGGCCGATGCGGTTGAGCCAAACAGGAAATATTTCAGACTTCCTTCAGCTCCTTTTTTTGTGAAGCTGTATCCGGCTAAAACATAACT
The DNA here is from genome assembly GCA_964538575.1 of uncultured Roseivirgaceae bacterium. Lineage (GTDB taxonomy): Bacteria > Bacteroidota > Bacteroidia > Cytophagales > Cyclobacteriaceae > UBA2336. The sequence continues at coordinate 18,583 of CAZIGG010000025.1, read as the reverse complement.
ACTAATCGACAGCAGTTCCAATGAGATAAAAACCATGATCAGGTTTGTACTCATCACCAACAGGTGAGCACCCAGTGTAGCGGAGATAAGCAGCGCATAAAATTCCGAATTGAATTTTTCGGACGACATGTCTTTACTCCGCAATGACATAAGGACTGTTAAAATCCCACCAACATCAATCAGGATTTTAAAGTAGGTCGAATATTGATCGCACCGCACCAGCCCAGCGAACAACGTAAGCGGAGCAGCATAGTTACTCCAGCAGAGAATTGTATACGTTAAGCTTGCTAAAAGAAAAGCCAGTGCAAGCATCGCGTTGAAGCTGGTCTTTTTATCCCGGGTAAAAAAACCGGCAGCGATCACCAGCAGTATCCCGCAAGTCAATATCACTTCAGGCATAGCGAAGTGCAGGCTTATGCTGATGGATTTAAGCTTTGAAAGTAAGTTTGTTTCCAAAGCTTACGGGTTTTGAATGAACCGGAATGAATTAAAAAAAGAATCAGAAAAATTCTGCGCAAAAGGATTTATATAGTCCAGCAATACCTGCGGGAAAATGCCAAAGATTAAAATCAGTAAGGCTAAGGAAGCCAGCATGCCAAACTCCCGTTTGTCAAGATCGGTTAACAACTCAGGTCGTATCTCTGACTTCACATGAAACGGCCCGAAGAACATGCGTTGCAGCGTCCAAAGGTAATAGGCAGCCCCGAGGATTAATCCGAATGCCGCAGCAACACCGAAACCCTCGCTGATGAGGTTATTCGTAGAGCCTGAGGCAAACGCACCCAGCAGGATCATGATTTCTGCAATAAATCCTGAAAAGCCGGGGAGTCCGAGTGAAGCAAAGAAAGCAATCAGTACAAACACAAAGAATACAGGCATCCTTGACGTGAGACCAGAATAATTGCCAATGAGGCGGTCATTTGTGCGATCATATAAAACGCCCGCAATCAGGAAAAGCATGGCTGATATTAATCCGTGGCTGAACATCTGGTAAACTGCTCCTGAAACTCCTTCTGTAGTAAGTGAGGCCAGGCCAAGCAAAACAAATCCCATGTGTGATACAGAGGAGTAAGCAATCAACCGTTTAAGATCTTTGCTTGCTAACGCATTCAGCGCTCCGTAAATAATCGAAATCACACCCACCAGCGCGACAGAACTGCTCAATGCTATTGCTGCATCGGGAAATATGGGGTACGCGATACGCAATAAACCATAAGCGCCAACTTTCAATAGTAAAGCTGCAAGAATAACAGAGATTGGTGTAGGCGCTTCAACGTGCGCATCCGGCAGCCAGGTGTGTAACGGAACAGCGGGAAGCTTGATGGCAAACCCGACAAACAAAAGTATGAACGCCCACCAGCGTGCTGTTTGCGGACCAATTGTCCAGCTTTTATCCGGGTTGAGAATTGATCCGAAAATGTAATTGGCCGGATCACTCATGTGCAGCAGGTTAAAGGTGTGTACAACCGTGTCGCCTGATGCCGGAGCTTGAACGGAAATAACCAATCCAATCAGAACAATGAGAATAAGGATAGAGCCCAGCAATGTATAAAGGAGAAATTTAATTGAAGCGTATTCGCGTTTCGGCCCGCCCCAGATCCCGATCAGGAAATACATCGGCAGCAGCATGAACTCAAAGAATAAATAGAAGAGCAGGAAATCCAGCGCTGTAAACGTACCGATGATAGAGCCATTTAAAATCCACAACAGGATGAAATAACCTTTTACATTTTTTTCGATCGTCCAGGAAGAGATGCCTGCGATGAGCATGATTAATACAGTCAGCACAATCATGCTGAAGCTTAATCCATCCAATCCAAGAAAATATTCTGCTTTTAAAATTCCCCAGCTTCCGAGATCTATCGAAAACCAGTTAAGCTTTTCCGTTAATTGAAAGGAACCAAACTCTGGATTTGCCTGGCTGACAATGAAGAGAATAATGAGCAGTTGAATCGCTGAGACAGCAAGCGTTAAAAGCCGAAAGGTTCTTTTTGCTTCAGCCGGAACGAAAAGCGCGAGCAACGCCATTGCAAGGGGTGTGAAAATCAAATACGTAAGCAAGTGCTGCGTCATGCTGTTAAATCAATGCGAAAAATAGAAAAATAATCAGTCCCGCCACTGCCCAGAAAATGTAAAGCTGAATCTTTCCGCCCTGGAGTGAGCGTGTTACCGAACCTGTACGTTTGACCAGCCATGCTCCGGTATTCACTAATCCGTCAACAATGTTCCGATCAAACCAGGCTACACCGTGGGCGAAAACAACCTGACCGTACACAGTAAGATGAATTATACCATCGATCCACTTTCTGTCTATTGTATCAGTGATAGCGGCAAGCTTGAGCGTAGAAATACCAAATGTTTTTTTATAAAATGCATCCAACTGAAAACCGTTTTGAATAAAGAATATAGTTTCTGGAGTTTTCTTTTTGTGATATAAAAACCACGCTGTCGGCAGGGCAAGCATAAGTATGACCACCGATGTGATTACCGCTTCTTTGCTCGTGTAGACAATAAATGAATAAGTAAACCAATCCCCTATAGTAAAAGGATTAAGAGACACCACAAACCAGCAGGAAGCAACTGCTAAAATGATCATCGGGAAGCGCATTACCCAGGGTGACTCAAGTATGTTTTGATTCGATGGATCGCCTAAGAAGATAAACCGAATCATCCGGTAAACGTAAAGTACAGTACAAAATGAAACGATTAAAAGTGTAATCAGCACAGGCCACTTGAAGGCGTGCACACCAAACATAGCTTGAGTTAAAATCGATTCTTTCGAAATAAATCCTGAAAAGAACGGAATACCTGCTAACGATGCGCCTGTAATGCAAAATGTTAAAAATGTAACCGGAAGCTTTTTGCGCAGACCTCCGAGGTTTCGGATGTCCTGAGGATCAACTCCATTCAGGTTTTGATGCCTTACCGCATGGATCACAGAACCTGCCGCAAGGAATAATCCGGCTTTGAAAAATGCGTGAGTAAATAAATGCAGCAAAGCAGCTCCTTCAACGCCCATCCCAATGGCAGTAATCATTAAACCCAGTTGTGAAATGGTGGAGTAGGCTAGAATTTTTTTAATGTCGAATTGATTTAATGCGCATAAGGCACCATAAAGCGCTGTTATACTTCCGGTAATGAGGATGACCAATAGTGAGGTCTCTGTCAAAAAGTAACTTAATTTAACAAGCAAAAATATCCCTGCGACAACCATTGTAGCTGCATGTAGCAATGCAGAAACAGGAGTAGGCCCCTCCATGGCATCTGACAGCCAGGATGACAAAGGAAGCTGTGCTGACTTTGCAATGATTCCGCCAAAAATGCAGAGTTGTGAAGCTGTAACCCAGGGTTCGTGGTGTGGATGAACAGTCATTCCTATTAAAATTCCGGTGAGAAAGGCTGCGTCTCCAATGCGATTGTATAAAAATGCTTTTTGAGCCGCTTTTGCGGCTGAAGACTTTTGTACGTAGTGTCCGATCAATAAGTAAGATGAAAACCCAACGAGTTCCCAGAAAACAAACAACTGAATAAAATCTCCGGCCACCACGATTCCCAACATGGAGAATGTAAAAAAACCAAGCATGGCAAAATATCTTCTGATACCGGAATCACCAGCCATGTACCCGATTGAATAAAGGTGAATCAGAAATGAAATCACCGGCACAATCATAATCATGAGTCGTGAATTATCGTCAACGCCAAGACTAAAATGAACTTCTCTTATGCCGATTTTGAACCACACGGCATCCAGTAAAATAATCTCTGAAGAAAAAAACAATAAGAAACTTAGTGTAGAGCTTGCCAGCAAAAGCATAGAGGCACAGGGCCCGACAAGCCAGCTATATCGTTCAGGTATTAAAAAGGATATGACGAACGAAAGCAGTGGCAGAATGAGTACCACTCCGAACAATATTTCTGATGTCGAGAGATTCTGCAACGTTTAATCTTTTAGTCCGCTAACTTCATCCGGTACGGAAGTCTGGTAATACTTATATACGCGTAATACAATTGCGAGCCCGACAGCGGCTTCACAAACAGCCACTACAATTACAAACAACGAAAAAAACTGTCCGGAAAGAACTTCGGGGTTGTTCCGGTTAAAGACGATCAGGTTAAGATTGGCAGCATTCAGCATAAGTTCGATGCCCATCAGCACCATGATTGCATTGCGTTTGATAATAATCGTCATTAATCCTGCCGAGAATAAGATGACGCTTAAAAACAAAGTATGCTGCATGATGAAGTTTATTGTTTTTTAACGTTAAACGATGTTGCGGTAACAGCCGCTCCCAACAAAGCCGCTAACAAGAGTATTCCGGAAACTTCAAAGGCCAGGGCATAATCGCTCATCAATGAAATTCCGATCTGATTGATAGAATTGCCGGCTGAAACTTGGGTTGTTTCTGACTGGTAAAATTTCTGTTCAGAAAAGAGCATTATTAAAAGTGCAGCCAAAAACAGGGAAATGAAAGAGGCGGCAAACACATATTGATTTTTAACAATCATTTGCCTGCCCGCCATGCGTGAGGTTAACATTACACCAAAAATAATAAGCACAAGCACTCCGCCTGCGTAAATCAAAATTTGTGTTACAGCAATGAACTCGGCATTATACAGCACAAAAATCCCTGCAAGCGCCAGCAGGCAAACAATAAGCAACAGCGCTGCGTGAAAAACATTTTTCACAAAAAGGATACCCAATGCTGAAAGCCCGGCTAAAGCCTCGAATCCATAAAGTGTTAGGGAGAGAACGTTCATGCTCCGGGTGGTTTTATTTTAGGTTTAAAAACAGGACGTGCGGGCTTTGAAGTTTCTCCGGATACCGGAGGAGCCGGGGCAGGTTGCGCTGCTTTTGTTTTCTGCTGTTCTTCCAGGATTTTTTTCTTCTCGGTAATTTGATCAGCACTCATCTCTGCAAAGGCATAGTTATGTTCGCGGATATCAAACACGCTGAAGTCGTATGTTTTGGTCATCGTCAGGCACTCGGTAGGACACACGGTTGTGCAAAGTCCGCAGAAGCAACATTTGCCCATGTCGATATCGAATTTTGCGGCATAGATCCGTTTTGGTGTTCCATCCGAAGTCCGGCCAATTTCTTCGGTCGCTTTAATCGGTTCGATGGTGATGCAGTTTACCGGACAAATCTTTGCGCACTTATCGCATACAATGCAATCATCAATTTCGTTGTGCAGCTTGTACCGCCCGATATCCGGTACCGGTAACGAAATGTGCGGATATTGAATGGTAGCAATCCCTTCCTGCTGATCGAAATAGCCGGGATTTTTAATTGTATGATGAACCGGATTCTTGCGGGCTTTCAGGATATGCTTAAACGTAAGGCTCAGCCCGGCCAGCAACGAGCGGGTTGCATCAACTACATTTCCCCAATAACCGGTTTGCTGCTCCATCGATTGGAACAAAAATACATTAAAAGACGGGAAACTCAGGAGTGTAACTAAGCCTTTGGAAGGGTAAACCAGAAGGTGCTTCCCTTGTCAACGTTGCTTTCAACCCAAATGCGGCCTCCATTCTTTTCAACAAATTCTTTACACAGAATGAGGCCTAAGCCGGTGCCCTTTTCATTAGCTGTACCCCGGGTGCTGTATGGATTTACTTTATCGAATAGTTTTTTCTGGATGTCTGCGGTCATTCCAATGCCGTTATCCTCCACAGATACTACAATTTCATTACTTTTTTCTTCAGCCGCAACGATAATTTCACCTCCGTCATTCGTGAATTTAATGGCGTTGGTGATCAGGTTTCGGATAACAAGATTAATGGTATTGCTGTCTGCATACCCGACTGCCGTTTCCGGAACCCGGTTAATCATGTTTACATGTTTGTTCTGAATCGAACCGAGAAGCTCAATATTTTCGTCCACAAGCTTTTTCAACGGAACATGGCTGGCCTGAAGGTGCATTTTATCCATTTGCAAGACAGTCCAGTCAAGCAGGTTATTCATTAACGCACGTGTATGATTGAAACGCGATCTCAGTTCTTTAACGGCAACCGGCAGCTCTTCCGGAGTAATCGCCCCTTTGTCCAGCAAATCCATAAGGCCCGCCAGCGCATTGATAGGCGAGCGAAGATCGTGAGAGATTATAGAGAAGAATTTATCCTTCACCTGATTCAGTTGTTCCAGCTCCTCGCTTCGCTTTTGCATTTCTTCCTGGTGCTGCAACAGCAGCAGGTTTATCTGCTTTCTGCGCTGGCCGCTTCGGTACACAGTGACAAGTAAAATTGCACTGAGCGCGACAACCACAACAAGAATATTGCTGATGAACTCGCTTTTCTTGAGTCGTGAGAGGCGGTCTTCTTCCTGCAGGGTAAGAGCGGCTATTCTGTCGTCCAGCATTTCTGTTTCAAACCCGATCTGGTCGCGTAAGATTTTTTGCTGAATTTCATTGCTGTACAGGCTGTCGTCCAGCGCATGGAATTGTTTAAAATAACCAAGCGCCTTTTTATTATCTCCTTTAGTTTCCCATAAGGTTGCTAACAATTTATAGCATGAAATTTCGATTACACGTGCTTTAATTTCTTTTGCCAGGGCTAACGCTTTGGTGGTGTACGCCATGGCCTCATCTGTTTTTCCCTGCTGTTCATACACGGTTGCCCTGCCCAATTCAACTTCGGCAATTCCGAATTTATTGGTGGCCTGGTTATGTAAATTGAAGGTCGAATCATAATAGGCCAGGGCTTTATCATAGCTTTTCTTACCTAAATACGCTTTTGCAATTTTTGAGAATGTTTTTGATTGATCTTCACGCAACGTGATGGATGCACCTTCTTTTAAAAGTTTATTGGCTCCTGCAACAGAAAGATTAAGATAATGTAATGCCGAATCGTATTGTTCCATCCGAAGCTTAACGTCACCAATCTCATCTAATGAATAAGGCTCACCTTCCTTGTCATTCAGGAGTTTGCTGTTGTTTCGTGAAGCTCTTAAATGTTTTAAGGCAATTTCATACTGCCCCAGCTCTTTAAATACACGGCCCAGATTGTGCAGGGAAATATTTGCGGTAATGGAATCATGTTCATTTTTAGCAGACCTCTTTAGAACCTTATAGGCATGTGTTAAGAAGTAGTATGCTTCGTCATATTCTCCCAGTTCGTAATAAAAATTGCCGATGTTATTATGGCTGGTGGCTATTGAAACGCTGTCTTTGCTGGATATGGCTGCCTGCAAGCCAACAGATTCATATTTCAAAGCGTTGGTGTAATCTCCTTTGTAGTAATAGTTTACTGCAAGCTTTTGTGCTGCACGCAGCTTCAGTTTATAATTCTTTGTTTTTTCAGCGAGCTCAATTGCACGGGTAGAGTATTGAAAACTTTTTTCAAAGTCCTTAAAAGCATATAAATCTCCAAGCTCAATAGAGGCTTTAATGCGGATAGTATCAGCTATTACCTGGGAAAGGACGTGCTCAAGACTGTCAATCTTACGGTTTGACTGAGCGATTAAATGAATTGAGCTGCCGCTTACGAGCAGTAACGTCAGGATTAGTGTATAGGCTCTTTTTCTCACGATACGATTGTCAATCTCCAAAATCCGCACAAAATAACCAAAGCAAGGCTAACCGGAGTTAAATATTTCCAACTTAATTTCATCAGTTGGTCAATCCGAAGCCTCGGAAAAGTCCAGCGAATCCAGATTTGCATGGCTACAAATAACAGGGATTTGCTCATCAGCCAGAAAATTCCCCAAGCCGTACTTGCAAGGCTTCCGCTTTCTCCGGTAGTCCAGTCAGCTAATTTTACTGCGCCCATGTTCGGTAAGGGCGTTGACCAGCTTCCGAAGAACAATACCGTTCCCAGCACGCTTACCAAAAGCATCATGGCATATTCCGACAGCATAATGGAGGCCCAGCGAAAACCGGAGTACTCTGTATGATAACCGCTCACAAGTTCCGACTCGGCAATGGGCAGATCAAACGGGGCGCGGTTTGATTCGGCAAGAGAGGCAATAAAAAAAATAATCCAGGTAATGAACAGCAACGGCATCCGGAAAACATTCCAGGTAAGAAATCCGCCTGCGGCAGAAACGGATTCGCCCCAGGCACTTACGCCAAGAAAATATTGATCGCCCGATGAAAGATGACTTTGCTGATATGAAATTTCCTGAAGGTCGAGTGTTTGACAAACCATGCATACGCATAAAACCGAAAGCCCAAGCGGAATTTCGTAGGAAATAATTTGCGCCACAGCCCGGAATGTCCCGATGGTACTGTACTTATTGTTGGAGCTCCAGCCGGCAATCAGAATGCCGACAACATCCAATGACACAATCGCCAATAAAAAGAAAACGCCTGAATTGATACCCGAACCCGGCCAGGAAGGCCCCAGCGGAATTACGGAGAACCCAACAAAAACGGCAAGAAAAATTATAAAGGGTGCAAGTTTGAAAAGTGTCCGGTCAGCTTTTGCGGGAACAATATCTTCTTTTTGAATTAGCTTAATAAAATCAGCAATTGATTGAACGATACCGTAGGGCCCGGTCTCCATCGGCCCAAGCCTGTCCTGAATAAACGCAGAAATCTTCCGCTCTGCATAGATAACAAGCAATGTATAAAACAGAATGAATGGAAGGATAAAAAGGAGTGTGCTCAACTCACGGGATTATGCCCCCAAATTCGTAAAAAAAATGAAGGTTATGAGCCCCAAAGCGGATGTTTTTCAAGATTTACTTGCTCATGAAAGAAAAGTCGTGTAGATGCTTCAAAAGAAGAAGTGTAATCCGAAACCAGGAACTGGTGCGAGACCGGCCCGATGCCCGGATTGAGCAGCTTGCTCTCCGCCAGGTGCTGCTTTAATGCCCTGGCTACGATTTCTGAAGAGTCCAGGATCGTCATTTTATTCTTGTAGAATTCGTTGATCTCTTTTTTAATCAGGGGATAGTGTGTACAGGCAAGAATTAATGCCTCAATGTTTTGTAATTCCGGATCGTTAAGGTATTGTCCAATGATTTCATGACTGATTTTATTATCAAAAAAACCCTCTTCAATCATCGGTGCGAGTAACGGAGTGGCAAGTGAATGCAGGGTTATTTTCTCACGGGCCTCTTCAATCTTCCGCTGGTAAACACCCGACTGCACTGTACGTTTAGTTCCAATTAATCCGACATGCCGGCCAGCATACGTATCGAGTACCACGCTTACCATCGGATCGATCACATTAATGATTTTAACCGACCGAACATATTCTTTTAACAGTTCGTAAGCCGCGGAACTGGCGGAGTTGCAGGCAATCACAATAACCTTGCAACCCTTCATTAAAAGCACATCGGCAATCTTTATCGAATATGCCTGGATGGCAGCTTCAGACTTATCGCCATACGGAAGATGAGCAGTGTCGCCAAAGTACACCATGCTTTCATTCGGCAATAGTTCCTGGATGGCATGCGCCACGGTAAGTCCGCCAATGCCGCTGTCAAAAATCCCGATGGGTGCGCTTGCTGATGTATTCAAAACAAAAAGGTTGAAAGGCAAATAAACAAAGAACCCCATGGAATCTATGGGGTTCTGGTTTAAATGTTAACGTTTTCTATGCTTTAGGAGCAGGGGCGAGCTTCAGTTCGCTTGCTTCACGGTGGCTGCAATAACCGCATTTATAATGCTTGATCAGCAAGCCAGGTTCAAAGGCAGTAGGCTCCTGCTTCATTTCTTCCCGTTCCATCCGGAGTGTATAGTAGCCGCAATTCGGGCAACGGTCAGCATGCTGATAGGAATTATATTTTTCAATTTTCTTGAATCCGGTTTTTTCATCCAGCCACACGTCATAATCGACTGAGTGGATGTTGGCTTCTTCTGCAATCATTTCAGCATCCATGTACGCATCTTCTTCTTCTTCGCTCAGCTTGCGCATTTTATTGCCGGCAGGCGAAGTGCGGGGTGTGTTGCGCAGCTTGTCAAGGCGTTTTTCAACGTATTTTGGATAATAGATCTTTACTAAGGTGAAGAAAATGAAATAGGCAATGAAGGCAATGCTCACGACAATGAATAACCTTACCCAGAAAAAGATCATTCCGCTGTAAGCGATTTTTTCAGACCGGATCGTAAGGCCGAAAAAAGAAGCGGCAATAATGAAACACATGATTGCGTACCAGAAATACTTGATTTCGTGGAGGTTGATATAGTCGTATTTGTCTTTGAAATCCTTTACCTGGGAAGCCCGGATTTCGTAATAAATAAAGATGAGCACACCGATGCCGATCATGGCAAAACAGAGGCGGAGCATGTAAAAATCCCACGAGGCAAGAAAGGATTGTAATGATTCCATAGCGGTTTAAGGGTTTTGGTCACCAAAAATATTAAAATCCTGACAACTTCACTACATCTGAAACCATCTTGTTTTCCCTCAACCCGAGACTTATTTTTGTATAATTGTGCCATAAACAAGAAAAAACATGGGTTATAATCTATTAAAGGGCAAACGGGGCATCATTACCGGGGCATTGGACGAGAACTCAATAGCCTGGAAAGTTGCTTTAAAGGCGCACGAGGAAGGTGCCGTCTTTGTATTAACAAACGCCCCGATTGCCATGCGCATGGGCGAGATAAACAAGCTGGCTGAACAAACAGGATCTAAAATTATCCCTGCCGATGCGACCAGTGTCGAAGACCTTACAAAGCTCTACACAGAATCAATGGCTCACCTTGACGGTAAAATTGATTTCGTTCTGCATTCTATCGGTATGAGTGTTAATATCCGCAAAAACATTCCGTATACCGAATTGAATTACGATTTTTATCAGAAGGGAATCGATGTGTCTGCGCTAACCTTGCACAAGATGCTGGCAGTGGCACACAAACTGGATGCATTGAATCAACACGCTTCTGTAGTAGCATTAACCTATATCGCTGCCCAGAAAGTATATCCTTTCTATACAGATATGGCAGACATTAAAGCGATGCTCGAGAGCATTGCCCGTACTTTTGGCTACCATTATGGCAAGCACAAGCAGGTTAGGATTAACACTGTATCCCAGTCTCCTACAAAAACGACAGCAGGCGGTGGAATTAAAGGCTTTACAGATTTCTTTGATTTTGCGCAGCAGCAATCTCCCCTTGGCAACGCCAGTGCAGAAGATTGTGCCAACTACTGTATAACCCTGTTCAGCGACCTGACACGAATGGTAACGATGCAAAACCTGTATCATGATGGCGGTTACTCTTCAACCGGAGTCAGCCAGGAGCAGCTTACGAAATAGTTATTCGAAAATCATGGTGACTTTTCCGCCTTGCAAAATCAACCTGGGGTTACAGGTTATTCGCAAACGGCACGATGGGTACCATGATCTTGAAACCTGTTTTTATCCTGCTCCTTTGACGGATGCACTTGAAGTTCTTCCATCAAAAACAATTTCATTCGAAATCTCTGGCAATAGCATTCCGGGCAATTCATCGGATAACTTATGCTTGAAAGCGTATTATCTCTTGCAGAAAGATTTTAATCTTCCGCCTGTAAGCATTTTTTTGCATAAAGTTATTCCTTCCGGTGCCGGATTGGGGGGAGGTTCATCGGACGGAGCCCACACACTTCGATTGCTGAATCAGATTTTTGATCTTAAGCTCAGCGATGAGAAGCTTAAGACGTATGCGCTTCAGTTGGGTAGTGATTGTCCGTTCTTTATTGAAGATAAGCCCATGTTGGGATCGGGCCGGGGAGAAGTATTGACGGATATTTCTATAAGCCTTTCCGGGAAATTCTTTGTGCTGGTTAAACCTGACATTCATGTGTCGACAGCGGAAGCGTATGCAGGCGTAACGCTAACGCGGCATTCAGCAAGCGTTAAAGATATTTTGGAAAACAAGGCGATCAATCAATGGAAAGATCACTTAAAGAATGATTTTGAAGAATCTGTTTTCGCGAAGCAGCCGGTGATCAGCAGCATCAAACAAGAACTTTATCAACAAGGCGCGCTTTATGCAAGCATGAGCGGGTCAGGCTCGGCCGTGTATGGCATTTTTGAAAAGCCTGTTGAGCTGAACGAACAGTTTTCGGAAATGTTTTATTGGAGTAAGATGCTTTAAGGCCCGGTGTGCGGGAAAGGTTTTGGTCTGGTGAAGCGATCCTTCACAAACGGATAGGCAATCACCGCCCCGAGAATCACCACGGTTCCCAAATAAAAATTCCAGCGCATCACTTCCTGGTGGCCAAAAACGATCAAGGCCAGGATGATTCCGTAAACCGGCTCAAGGTTTAGCGTTAGCTGGATAAAAAATACAGAAAGTTTTTTGGTCAGGTTGATGGCAACAGCATACGCATACACGGTACACACCAACGAGAGAACAGCAATCCAGGCCCAGTCAATAACCGAAGGGGCAAGATTCAGTTGACCGTCAACTGCAAAGTAGGAAGTATAGATCGGGAAGAATACAGCCACGGCAGCGCATGCCCCGATCATTTCATAAAAGGTTATGGTAAGAGAGTTGACACGCGTTACCAGTTGGGAATTGATTACGGCAAACATGGCGCACGTTAATCCGGATAAAATTCCGAGAAACAAACCCATAGGATACTGAAAATCAAAGGAGAAAATCAGGTAAAGTCCCATGATCACTACCAGGCCTAATCCAACTTCAACACCCTGGATTTTATTTTTTTTGGCTAATGGTTCAATGAATGCAGCCCAGAGTGAACAGGTCGCAAATCCCACAAGACTGGTGGACGGATTTGAAATTCTGCCGGATATAAAAAATGTCAGCCAGTGCGCAGCAACAATAGCGCCTGTCAGAAAAAGCTTGATTAAATCGGAATTGGATACTTTAAACGATCCGCGAAGAATGAGAATTACAGCGCCCATTCCTATAGCCGCGAGAAGCGTTCGGTAAAACACCATTTCAACAGCGGGGATGCTTACCAATTTTCCAAGTATGGCCGTAAAGCCCCAAAGAAAAACAAGAAAGTGAAGCTTGAAATAATCGGTTGTGGTGGCCATTAACGCGGAACGTATTTATACATAACAGCGGATATCGCCCCAAAGATAATAGCCGGTATCCAGACTGAAATGACCGGAGGCAGGGTTCCGGCTTCCGCAAAGGTGCGGAACATCATAAAGAAGAGGATGAAGATGAAGGAGAGTGCAAACCCCAGCGCAATCTGTGAACCGGTTCCGCCCCGGCTTTTACGGGAAGAAACGATAACGCCCATAAAGGTGAGAATGAAAATAGAGAAAGGCGATGAAAAACGGGTATACTTCTCTACTTCGTAGACATCAATGCCTGCGGAGCCTCGTGACTTTAACGTTTTGATATATTTATTCAGTTCGGTTAGCGTAAGGCCATCATACTTGCGATAGTCGTTATCAAATTCATTCGGGTGAATAGCCAGCGTAGTATCCAGTGTAGGAGTTTTTTTAGCAGTAAGATCGTTCCGGCTGATTTGCATATCCAGGGCAGGGTTCGCTAATGAATCGCCCGGCAAGGCTAACGAATCGGCTTGTGTTGAATCAGCTTTTAATAACGTGGGCTCAAAAATTTCGTTGATATTCACCACCTCCCAGTCATACAATGTCCACTTGTTTTTTGTAGTGTCCCATTCAATTCGTTTGGCCGTAAGCTTTTCAATGAGCTTCCGGTTCTTAAATCGCTCTAACGTAAATTGGTATCCTTTATCGGAATTGCTGTTATAACTTTGCAGATACAGGAAAGTATTTTTTGAAACCTGCATGTGAATATTCCGATGGCTGGCGCTGGTCTTGGGTTTAAGGTATTCCATTTCAAACGCAAGTCTGGATTTATTGGAGTTCGGAATGATCCAGCCGTTCAGCCAAAAGGTTACGCCCCCGATGAGCGATGCCCCGATAAAATACGGTAACAGTAACCTGCGAAAGCTTACACCGCTGCTTAAGATCGCTATAACCTCCGTATGCCCGGCCATTTTTGCCGTAACATAAACTGTTGCAATGAAAACGGTAATGGGGGTGATTAATCCGGCAATCCAGGGAAGGAAGTCTCCGTAGTAGCCCAGGATCTCCATAAAGCCGAGATGGGCCTTCGCGTATTTATCTGTTTTCTCCGTGAGGTCGATTACGGTAATAACGGCCAGTAACAAAGCCACCACAAACACATACGTGCTGAGGAACTGCTTTAAAATATACCGGTCCAGTATTTTAATCATAGTCGGGCTGACACTTTTTTAACCATTACATTTTTCCATTCGGCAAATGTATTGTTGAAGATTTGCTTGCGCGCCTCCTTCACCAGCCAAAGATAGAATGTAAGGTTGTGTATTGTAGCAATTTGCGCGCCTAAAATCTCTTTATTGATGATGAGATGACGCAAATACGCTTTTGAATAAAAGGTGCTGGCGTAGCCGCCCAGTTCCGCATCAATCGGGGAAAGATCATCTTTCCATTTTTCGTTCCGGATGTTTACAATGCCTTGCGTGGTAAACAGCATTCCGTTGCGTGCATTGCGCGTAGGCATAACGCAGTCAAACATATCGATACCCAGCGCGATGCATTCGAGAATATTTTCAGGCGTACCAACACCCATCAGGTAGCGGGGTTTATCAGCCGGCAGGATGTTACACACTACGTCCGTCATTTCATACATCAGCTCGTGCGGCTCGCCAACGGATAAGCCACCAATGGCATTGCCCTGTTGATTTTGTGCTGCAATAAATTCTGCGGATTGTACACGAAGATCTTTATACACGCTTCCCTGAACAATCGGAAATAGTGTTTGCTCATATCCGTACAAAGGCTGGGTGCTGTCCATTCTGTTAATGCACCGCTGCAGCCACTGATGGGTGATCGCTAACGATTTTTTTGCATACTCATATTCGCATGGATACGGTGTACACTCATCGAGCGCCATAATAATATCCGCGCCAATGGAACGCTGAATGTCCATTACGTTTTCCGGTGTGAACAAATGCTTTGAGCCATCGATGTGCGATTTGAACGTTACGCCCTCATCGTTGATCTTCCGGTTATCGGAAAGCGAGTAGACCTGGTAGCCGCCACTGTCGGTAAGAATAGGCTTGTTCCAGCCATTGAATTTGTGGAGACCGCCTGCTTTTTCCAGCAGCCCGGTTCCCGGACGCAAATACAAATGATAAGTGTTTCCCAAGATGATCTGTGCCTGAATGTCCTGTTCAAGCTCGCGCTGATGCACGGCCTTTACAGTCCCTGCAGTTCCTACGGGCATAAAAATGGGCGTTTCAATGTCACCATGACCGGTGTGAACGATGCCCGCCCGGGCGTTGGATTTTGAATCGTTTGCTGAAAGTGTAAACTTCACGTGTCGCGTTTGAGGCGACAAAAATAAGGTATTATTATCGATTCATTCATTTCGCAACGTCTCTGCCGGATTGGTCTCGGCTGCTTTGAAAGTCTGTACGCTTACGGTAACAATGAGTAAAAAAACAATCATTACTAACGTAAGAGCATAACTCAGCGGAGAGATGTTCACGTGATAGGCAAAGCCGGAAAGCCATTCGTTCAGTCCATAGACGCTCAGCGGTACGGCCAGCAGAGCGCCAATGAAAAGCACCAGCAGGTATTCGAAGCTCATTAGCCGGATGAGGTCGGTGAGTGTAGCGCCCAGCACTTTGCGTACCGCTATTTCTTTCGTGCGAGTCTTCAAGGCATAGGCAATCAATCCCACCAGTCCGATAAAGGCAATTACAATCGCCAGCACACCAAACACAAACAGCAGTTGCACCTGCACACGCTCACCTTTGTACAGGTTGTTGTACAGATCATCGAGAAAAAAATATTCCATCGGGTAAGAAGGAAACAATTCATTCCACGCCTGGCTGATTTTCTCTACCGAAGCGGGCATGTCTTGTGTTTCAATCTTAATTAAGAAAGTGCGCAGCCAGATCGGTTCATTCACCATGATCACGGGATCCACTTTGTTCTTCAGTGTTTCCTGGTGAAAATCTCTCACCACACCCACGATCGGTCCGAAAGCCAACGTCAATTCTCCAATAGACCAACTGATTTTCTGACCAATCGCTTCTTCGGGTGTATTCCATCCCAGCTGATGCATGGCGGTTTCGTTGATTAAATATTCGCGTGGTTGCTCAAGCAAATACTTTTGAAATGGATAGGTATCCGTGAATTCAGGAATAACAAATGGTTTAACAGGTGCCTGAATATTTCTTCCTGCGATTAGTTGAAGCCCGAGCAACGGAGTGAAGTCGTGATCAATCACCTGAATGTCTATGCGAGGCGCTTTGCCCGCATCGTTGTTGATGCCTTCCACCAATACAGGACCTGCATCACGGATCTCCCGCGAAGGAACCTCCATGCATGCGCTCACCCGTACAATGCCGGGTTGTCCTGCGAGTCGGCTGCGGAAGGTTTCAAACTTCGCCTTCACCGGATCAGGTGTCCCGGGAATAGCAATGACTTGCTCACGCTGCATGCCCAGATTTTTATTCAACAAAAATTGAAACTGGTGATGAGCAATGAGTGCACTGCCGATCAGCAAAACAGAAATACCAAATTGCAACGTAACCATTACACGCTTCAGACTGAATGCACTTTCTTTTCCGGCAATGGAGAGTGCCTTGGTTGTTTTGAGAATGGCCATAGGCTGAAAAGCTGTAAGCAGCACAACGGGATAAATGCCGGTAGCCAGTCCCAGCACCGTGGCAATTGCCAGTAGGATGAACGCAAACGTGAAGAAGTCGGGAAGGAACTGAAGCGTGACCACTTGTTGCACATAAGGGAAGAGGAGATACGCCACTCCACCCGCGATGAACAACGCCACAACGTGATATACGATGGATTCGGTAATAAGATAATAAACCAGTTGCGCACGACTCGCTCCCATCACTTTCCTCATTCCAAACTCTTTGGCTCTTCCCAGCGACATGGCGCTGTTCAGGTTCATAAAGTTGATGGCTGCCATAATCAGAATGAGTATTCCGGCAAAACCCACTACACGTACATAAAGCATTTCGCCCGGAGGCACAATCTCACGGGCGAGATGGGAGGTGAGATGAATGTCTGGCAAAGGTTGAAAGAGAATGCCCGTATTCTTTGCTTCTCCTTCCGTATCGTGCTTCCTGATGAAATCAGGAACACCTGATTCCACTTGTGAAATGGTTGCACTTTCCTGTAATAACACATACGTGTATGCCCAGCCACTGCGTTCGGAAGGATTACGGAAAGAAATAAGCATATCCATCGGCAGATGTGTATTGGCCGGAAGGTCCTCCATAACACCGGTAATGTGATGCAGTATTTCAGTGTTATCGAAATCGCCATTCACAAAAATTTCTTTACCAATCGGGTTCTGTATACCAAAATATTTTTTAGCCAGCGATTGTGAGAGTACGATGGAATGTGGTTGTGACAAAGCTTCTTTTGCATTGCCTGAAAGCAGTTTCAAATCAAATACATCAAATACTTCCTTGTCGGTAACATACGTATGAGCCGGTCTGAATTTTTCGTTGCCGATGCGAACGTATTTGCGTTCGTGGTTTTGAAAACGGATCAGTGTTTTAACGGCAGGAAAATCGTTGGGTAGCTCGTTGATATAGTCAGTCGGCACGCGTGCCCATTGTGTAGGCTCACTTCCCGGAGGTGCATAACGATACGTAGCGCGATAGATACGATCAGCATGGGAGTTGAATTGTTCGTAATGTGTTTCGAAATAAACATAGAGTGCGGCAAAGATGAAGACCGTGAAGCCTGTGGCCAGTCCCAGCAGGTTGAGGAAAGTGTAGGTCTTGTTTTTATAAAAATTCCGGACAACGATTTTCAGGTTGTTGTTCACTAAGCTGAAGGATTGGCGTGTCATACAGGAAGGTTTTGAAGAATGAAGTTCAGAAAAAAGTAGTAGAAAGGAAACCTTATGCTTAAAGATTTATAATCCACCTTCACGTGTCGTGTTGAGGCGACAAAAATAAGGTAATATTTAGAGACGCAAACCTGCCTGACGGTAGGCGGGATTTTGCGTTTCTACATGTGCATCAGGCGGAAACGTTTTTTTATGAAGCATCGGCACTTTATCCATCCAGGTTACTTCAACGCTGTACACACCAAAGTCCTCCGTAACTTTTCCCCTGATCTCATAAAATCCCCGGCCGCGTAGCGGGTATTTTTTCTCGATCTCGGGAAAATGAACGGTGTCAAAAACCCGGCCTTCCCGGTCAGTAAACGTTCCGAAGGCCATGGGTACACCGGCCTTTGTAGAAGTTGGTTTTGTGGTTACGCAATAACCGAGGATATAAATTTCTTTCCCCAGATTTTGTTTCAATTCATCTGCTAAAATTCCGCGACCCGGATTTTCAATCAACCTGAACGGGTTGCATAGCGGAAAGCCCAGCAGTTCAATTTCATCAAATGCATCTTCAATGTCGCTACGAAATAGAGCAGGTAAGGGGTACTCTTTCGGTTCGGTATCAAAAAGAGCAACGGTGGTTTTGGTTTTACTTTTTGCATCGCTGAAATAAAGCATGGTCTCCCATAGTAATTGCTGCTTGGTTTTGTTGATAAACCGGAACGCACCAATGCGAATGAGAATCCGGATTTGCTCAAGTCCTAAATCAACTCTGCGTAAAAAATTGTCCAGGCTTTTATAAGGACCGTTTAATTCCCGTTCCGATGAAAGCTGCCGCGCTACTT
>CAZIGG010000024.1:34549-34750 GCA_964538575.1 uncultured Roseivirgaceae bacterium | reverse complement strand
TTAAGAGCCTTTACTTTTATGTGTCTTTAAAAAGTCGGGGCGGCAGGATTCGAACCTGCGGCCCCCTGGTCCCAAACCAGGTGCGCTACCGGACTGCGCCACGCCCCGAACTATCTTCAATGAATCTCCTGATTCCTCTTTTCTTAATTTTTCTTTCCAGTCGAACCGCTTCTGACCTTGAATTGCACTCAATTTGCAAAA
>CAZIGG010000024.1:28779-34449 GCA_964538575.1 uncultured Roseivirgaceae bacterium | reverse complement strand
CCTTTACGGGTGAACATTCCTTCTCCGTTATTATGTCGCTTCAGTCTGTCAATTAAATCATTCGTACTTCCTACGTAATGCTTTTTTAAACTCTCACTATGAAGTATATATACATAATACATACTCAAAACTACTACCTGCGGCTCTCCCGCCCAAAGGCGGGATGCGCTACCGGACTGCGCCACGCCCCGAACTATCTTCAAGGAATCTCCTGATTCCTCTTTTCTTTATTTTTCTTTCCAGTCGAACCGCTTCTGACCTTGAATTGCACTCAATTTGCAAAACGAGGTTCCACGGAATCCCTTTACGGGTGAACATTCCTTCTCCGTTATTATGTCGCTTCAGTCTGTCAATTATAAGTGATCCGACAGGGACTCGAACCCCGAACCGTCAGCTTAGAAGGCTGATGCTCTATCCAGTTGAGCTATCGGACCAATCACTTCATGACGAACGGAAATTCGTTATGTCAATCTCTTCAACAAGTCAATTTCCAACGCCACTTCAACACTTTCCCCGCGATAACGCGGAGAGGGGGGGATTCGAACCCCCGGTACAGAATGACCCGTACGACAGTTTAGCAAACTATTGGTTTAAGCCACTCACCCACCTCTCCAGTGTTTTTGAGCCTAAAAATCCATTTCCTCCCGGAAAAGGAATGCAAATATAAAGGATGTGCCAAAACTTCCGTAATGCCATTGAAAAATTGTGCGGTTTTTTATCCGAATCAAACTTTCTGAAATAAGTCAATTTCCAGCGTGCTGATTGTCAGGCTATACCGAAATTAATGCACTCTTCCCGGATTCCTGTAACAGATAATCGAATTTTAACCGTCATCCGATAAAGGAATTTAGTATCTTGGAGATGCCACATCCCGCGGCTCCACTCTATGGATGTGATGAAACGTGCCCCTTGGTAAAGAGCGGTTGAATTCTTGTTTAACTAAAACTTCTTTATGTATGGCAAGTAAGATCTTTTCCAGTGATCCTGTTTCTGTGGAAAAAGGATTGGCAATTGTACGGGTTATAACCGGCTTGCTCATGGTGTATCATGGGCTTGAAATCTTTAATCGTGAGCTGATGATTGAGTATGCAGCGTGGGACTCAATTAATGGATTACCTGCTCCGGAATTTATGGTTTATCTCGGTAAAGGATTGGAACTCGCAATGGGGCTGTTGTTGCTCCTGGGTATCTTTACCCGATTGGCTGGCATATTGATCATGATTAATATGCTCTACATCTGCTTTTTTATCGGAAGCGGAAAATTCTGGTCGGGAGATCAGCATCCGTTTATGTTTGCCGTAATTGGATTTTTGTTTTTCATGACCGGCCCGGGCGCGTGGAGCTTTAAAGGCAAGTAGACTTTAAATAATAATATCTACAGGTAGTAGCGATCATCATTTGATCGCTTGCTGGTTCCTCTTAATGCGCTTCCGGCCATGGCTGCAAATCCACCAACCAATCCGCCAATAAGGGTAGTGATGAGCAGCAGCAAAGGCTTATTGACGAAAAGAACGTTGCTGATCCGTTCCGTTAAGGGTGCGGCCGAGGTTGCATCCATCATCAGTGCATATAAAAGCCAAAGGAATCCTATTCCTAAAAAGCCAGCTACGAAATTTGCTCTTGAATTAAACGCCAGGCCCCCCGCGAAAGCTGCAAGGCCAATGCTCCACCACGGTAGCAGCAATTCAAGCACAAAAGCAAGAAGGGCAATTGCGATAAACTGTAACAGAAATTTCATTTGGAAGCCGGGTTAAGTGAAACGGTGTATAATGAGCTGCCTTCGTCAATTGCATGAGGGAAGGATAATGGAAAATGCTTGTCGGCCACCCAGGTATCGAGCAGGTTGCTGTAGTAATAGCTTCCCGGATTACCCGATTGTCCGCCAGGATAAACACCCCAGGCTTTAATACCTGTCTTCTCCAAGCTCACCACCATGCGCCACGATGGTCCATGTGTTCGTGAATGCGCATTTACAATGTCATGATTGCCGCCATGCTTTACCGGAATGCTGAAGGGTTGTAACCTTAGCAAGTGACCGATGTAGCTATCCTTAAACGTTCCCCAATCAACCGTTGAAGTTGTGGGGTGACTTTTCTTCCAGTCAGCTATATCCTGAACACCCGCCTTAAAGGATAGCTGAAGAATTTCCTTTGCGGTTTCTTTCTCGGTTGTTTCCTGAATATCAAAGAAACTCAGGTCAGGTTTTTCCTTAATGAGCTTAATCGTGTTGTAGGTTGTAGGACGGTTGAGTGCAATGTCATGCTTTGCCATCTCATCCCAGACCATCGGCATCAGTTTATCCCACCAGGCTTCATAATAGGAAGCAGCTTCTGATTCGGCCGTATTCATGTAATCCCAGGCTTTAAGTGAATTGTAGATTACGCGTTCATCCGCTGTGAAGTTGGCTGTGTCAAGATAATTCAGAAAAGCCGGTAAGCTTTCAGCGGCCTTCAGGTTGTAATTATCGCCCTGAAGCCTCATCATATCCTCAACCGTGATCGAATCAGACGCACGCAACACCTGGTTAATTCTCCGGTTCCGGTATGCTTCCCAATTCGTGGCGGTGATGAAGTATGGGTAGGTAGAATCAGCCGGGTATTGATTGGCTGAGCTTACAAAGCCGCGCAGCGGATTCCTGTACATAACATTTTGGTCATTGGGGATGTAAGCTTTCCAGCCGTTCGAGCTTTTGCTTCCGTCTAACAGGAATTTTCCTTCATTCTTTCTCCGTACCGGATACTTACCCTGGATGCGCATGGCAACATCTCCCGATACCGAAGCAAACACAAAATTCTGAGCAGGTGTACCAAAATGGTTGAGCGCTTCCATGTAGTCGGCATGATTTTTAGCGCGATTCAGTTTAAAGAATGCAAGAAGTTCCTCCGATCCGTCATGCGACATCCACCGGAAGGCATACTGGCTCAGTTGATCTTCGGCATGATAGGAGCCATCATACGTAACGGGTCCCCAATGTGTATAAACAACAGTATCATAAAACGATTCCCCATTGCGGACTTTAAATTCTTCGATCACTTTTTTGGTTTCCTTCCATTCACCATCCAGCAAATACTTTTCCCGCTTAGCGTTTTCATACGTGATCTTAAACCAGTCAGCCAAATCACGTTGTGCATTGGTAACGCTCCAGGCAATCGAGTCATTAAACCCGATGATTACGCCCGGTGCACCGGGAAGTGAGACGCCCATTACGTTCAATTCCGGGGAGTGCAGTTGCACGGCATACCAAATCGAAGGCAATGAAAGGTTCAGGTGAGGATCACCGCAAAGAATAGGGGAGCCTGTTGCAGTTTTACTTCCGCTCACGGCCCAGTTATTGCTTCCTGTGGTAGGATCGGAGGGTGAAAGTTTTTTGATAGTGATGAATTCATCCGGCACCGCCATTGGAACAGAATCAAGATTGATTGGAATAAATTTCCAGTTACCCGCATTGCTAACAACAGGATCGGTAGCAGGCTCGCGATCGGGATACAGTAGTTCAAGATTTTCTTTGCCAAAAAGTTTTAAGGCGTTTGTCATTTCCATATCCTTGTCGCCCATGTTCAGGGTTTGAGCCATGCTCTTCAAAAGCAAGGCACATTTCAGGGTAGTCCAGGGCTCAGGTTTATAATCCAAAAGCTTGTATTCAACGGGAAGATCTTTGTAGCTGAGTGAAGCGATGTATTGATTAATGCCTGCCGTATATTTTTCAACGATCATGCGGGTGGTTGAATGTTCCATCATCAGATCGTGGGCATGCTGCGCACCGTACACCATGCCCAGCCTGCGCTGACCGCGATCATAATCCAATATTCGGCCTTCAGGCCCGGTGCCTAAAATTTCAGCAAGTCTTCCGGCAGCAGCATGGGTTTGAAACTCCATTTGCCAAAGCCGGTGGGCAGCAGTAACATAACCTTGCGCGAAATAAAGGTCTTCATTATTGTTAGCGAAAATATGTGGAATAAGGAGACTGTCGTAGGTAATTACAACCTTGTCTTTTAATCCGGTTACCTCATGCTCCTGAGCTCTGAAATCCCTCGAATCCATATTTTGCCAAAAGCCATTCAGGGGATCAAGAAATTTCCCAAGAGGGGGAACAGGTTTGTTACTTATTACCCACCGGTTATCGAGAAAATAAATCAGCGCCAGGCATATCATAAGGCTGACAAAGAACTTGACGGTTTTCATGCAGGCGGTCAGTTTAGTGTCTGAATGTAAAAAGCTTTTCCTAATTTCCGGACTTAAAGACTTAAAAATACATTAATCCAGCAGCATTGAAACAGATATTGAGCCAGTATACCAAAGAACAGGTAAAAAAAGCGAGCGCTATTAAAGCTATTTTTTTCGATACAGACGGTGTGCTTACCGATGGTAAAATTATCTATGACGATACCGGCCGCGAGATCAAAGCCTTTAACGTAAAAGATGGTTACATCATCAGTCACCTGAAAAAGGCAGGCATTGTTGTCGGGATTATCACCGGCCGCGATTCTAAAACCGTAAGCCATCGTGCGGCTGAGTTAAAGCTTGATTTTTGTCACCAGGGAATTGTTGACAAACATTCTGTTTTTGAGAAGCTTGTGGAGTTTCACAAGCTCAAAAGGAAACAGGTAGCCTACATTGGCGATGATATGAATGACCTTACTACGCTTGCTGCCTGCGGGCTTTCGGCATGTCCTGCGGATGCTATGAGCTATGTTAAAACAAAAGTAGATGTTGTTACCCAGGCTAAAGGCGGGCAAGGTGTGTTGCGCGAGGTTGCTGATCTCGTGCTGTCGGCAAGAGGCGAAATGGAGAAAATTTTAAAAGGATAGTGTTTAATCAGACGGGATGGAAAAATTTAAAGACAGTGTTAAAATTGCTGATCGTATTACGCTCGGGGGAGATAAAATGGTACTGTTTGCAGGGCCATGTGCAGCGGAGAGTTACGAGATTTGCATGGAGGTAGGCACAAAGATAAAGCAACTGTCTTCGGACTTAGGTATCGATTACATTTTCAAATCATCGTTTGATAAAGCCAACCGTACTTCTTCGAATTCATACCGGGGCAACACGATGGAAGCTGGTCTTGAAATTCTATCCCGTGTAAAGAAAGAATTGAACGTTCCTATTGTAACGGATGTGCATGAATCTTACCAGTGCGCAGCGGCAGCTACGGTTGCAGATGTACTTCAGATTCCGGCATTTCTTTGTCGTCAAACCGACCTTTTAAAAGCTGCAGCGAAAACAGGTAAAGCAGTTAAAATAAAAAAGGGTCAGTTTATGGCGCCTGAAGATATGCAATATGCTTTACAGAAGGTCAGGGACGAAGGCAATAATAATGTGTTTTTGACCGAACGCGGAGCCAGCTTCGGATATCATACGCTGGTGGTTGATATGCGCTCACTCCCGCTCATGCGGCAATATTCGCCCGTGATCTTCGATGTTACACATTCCGTTCAGCAGCCGGGCGGTAAGGGTGGGTCTTCGGGCGGTCAGCGTGAGTTTGCTCCATTCCTCGCGCGGGCAGCGGCAGCTGTAGGAGTGGACGGGTTTTTTATTGAAACACACCCCGCTCCGGACAAAGCTTTGAGTGACGGACCTAATATGATACCCTTAAAAGAAATGGAATCATTTCTGACAATGATTAAGGCGCATTGGGATCTTGCACGTAAGAACTAATCCCGGATTTTATTC
>CAZIGG010000024.1:15098-28679 GCA_964538575.1 uncultured Roseivirgaceae bacterium | reverse complement strand
AATGATTAAGGCGCATTGGGATCTTGCACGTAAGAACTAATCCCGGATTTTATTCAGGTCAAATACTTGCGTATAGACAGTGTTGCTGACATTTAGTGCACGATCGCGGATCCGCGCACTGATTTTCATTTGAGTGACACCAAAGATTGCCAGAAAGCTTGTGCCGGGCATAGCATACCGTATCGTGCCTTCTATTGGCCTGTTGGCATACGTGGGGATGGCATCCAGTGATGTTGGGAACCGTCCGTCATAGGTAATGCAATATTCCTTAAACCAGTCGTACTCAACAAAGTCACCCGATCCATTGAATAGCCAGAACTTAATTTCAATATTGTAATGATTAGGATTAGGCCGGTATAATACCGCCTCCTGAATTTTTGCATAATTCTTACCGCCTATGGTTACTGTATCCTGAATATCATAGGTAGCGTCAATAGAAGAGAAGGGAACCAAAACTTCCGTCAGGAAGGAATAGTTAATACAACTGGTAGGGTCGTAGGCGGGTAAGTAGCCATAGTTTGGCAACAACCGGGTTTTACTGGTCACAAGTTTTCCGGGTCGTTCTTCTTCGTTAAGGATAGTGTAATTTTGTTTTACGGTCGAAACGATAGGGATTGTGTCACCTTTGCCATCCTCCTGGAATCCGTTCGCCAGGAAATAAAATTCACTGTTATACGGTACTTCAAAGTCGTTCTCATTAAGTGCGCTAAGGCCCACATCACCATTGCCGTCCTTAAAATCCAGGTAGAGAATAAGTGTATCGTAGTCGCTTGCTTCGCCTACTTCCTTAAACTTAATGTCTCTAAAAGTGAGTTTTGGAACATCACCGAACTCCGGTGCCTCGAAACAGCCGCTTACCGCCACCATCGAAAAACAAAACAAAACTATGCCCTTAATAACCCGCATGCTGTATTTTTGAACCCGGACAAGATACGTAACGCTTGGATAACTTTAAAAGTTTTAAATCGCTTTTGTATACAATAAACGAGGTAAATGCCCCGGATATTGCGCTAAAGCTATTCCGGTTTCAGGCAGAACGTAACCTGGTTTACGGTAAATTTATTAACCACCTGGGCGTTAATCCGGAGTCAGTTAAGAATTTAGAGGACATTCCGTTTTTACCCATTTCTTTTTTTAAAAGCCAGGAGTTGCAAACGGGCATGTGGCAGCCACAAACAAGGTTTACCAGCAGCGGTACAACAGGGTTAACAACCAGTTCGCACCTGGTTGCCGATCTGGATTTTTACCTGAGCCACGCTGAGAAGTGCTTTACGCACTTTTTCGGGGCGCTCAGTGGGTACCATATTTTTGCACTCATGCCCTCATATTTAGAGCGTCAGGGCTCCTCCCTGATTGCCATGCTCGAAAGCTTTGTGAAGAAAACCGACTCCCCCTATTCGGGCTTTTACTTATACGATTACGAAAAGCTTGCGTACGATCTGACTCAGGCTAAAAAGGATAACAGAAAAATAATATTGTGGGGGGTGAGCTTTGCGCTGCTCGACTTCGCGGAAAAGTTTTTGATCGACTTGTCAGGCAATATTATTCTTGAGACCGGAGGCATGAAAGGCAGGCGGAAAGAGATTACCCGAAAGGATCTGCACAAGCAATTAAAAGGACACTTTAATGTTTCTCAAGTGCATTCGGAATATGGAATGACGGAATTGCTTTCCCAGGCGTATACAAACGGGGGTGACCTGTTCTATCCGCCTCCGTGGATGAAAATTGTAGTTCGGGAAACAGCCGATCCGCTTGAAAAAGGACTGATTTCACAAACCGGTGGATTAAATGTTATCGACTTTGCGAACTTTCATTCCATCTCTTTCATAGAGACCGAAGATGTGGGGAAAATGCAACCGAATGGCACTTTTGAAGTACTGGGCCGCTTGGACAACAGTGATGTGCGCGGCTGCAACCTGATAGCAGAATAACATATCCGGCAGCCGAATTGCTTTATATGACGACAGGATTTGTTTTCTTTGGAAAGACGTTTATTTTTGTTGTAAGCATTACCCAGTAAAAGCGATGAAAAAAGTAGTTATTTTCCTGATTTTAGCCGGTTTCGTTTCAGCGTGCAGCCAGTATACCTGCCCAACGTACAGCAAGCAATCTGTACCTGTTAAGAAGGCTGCTGAAAAAAGGATTTAATCCTTACAGGTATTTTTTGACATCTTCGGAAACGATCTCGTCTCCGGACATGATAACGAGCCTTTCCACCACATTCCTCAATTCCCTGATGTTTCCTGTCCAGTTGTGCGTTTGTAACGCAGCTAATGCCTTGTTATCGATTTTCTTCCGCTTTGAGCCATAGCTCTCTGAAATATCTTCCAGGAACTTATCGACCAATACCGGGATATCCTCCTTGCGTTCATCCAGCGAAGGCACCTTAACTACGATCACACTCAGGCGGTGATAGAGATCTTCCCGGAACCGCTGTTCCTGAATTTCCTTTTTCAGATCCTTATTGGTGGCAGCAATAATGCGAACATTTACTGCAATCTCTTTTTCGCCACCCACGCGCGTTATCTTGTTTTCCTGCAGCGCACGTAAAACTTTCGCTTGTGCGGAGAGGCTCATGTCACCAATCTCATCGAGGAAAAGCGTTCCGCCTTCCGCCTGCTCAAATTTCCCGATGCGTTGTTTGATCGCAGATGTAAACGATCCTTTTTCATGTCCGAACAATTCACTTTCAATCAGTTCGGAAGGTATAGCGGCACAGTTAACTTCAACAATCGGTGATTCTGACCGTTTACTTTTTGCATGTATGTTCCGGGCTACTAATTCTTTACCGCTTCCGTTCGGGCCGGTAATCAGCACGCGTGCGTCTGTTGCGCCAACTTTTTCAATCATTTCCTTTACCTGCTTCAGGGCAGCGGAGTCGCCCACGAGTTCAAATCCTTTGCTAACTTTTCTCTTGAGTACCCGGTTTTCTTCGCGGAGTGTGTTCCGTTCCAATACATTGCGTAAATGAATTAATATGGTTTCAATGCTCTCGAAAGGCTTCTGAATAAAGAAGTAAGCCCCGCGTTTAATGCACTCTAATGCGGTTTCTTTTGTGCCGTGTGCGGAGATAATAATAAAAGGAGCGGTTATGCCTGCTTTCTTCACGCGCTCCAGCAATTCAATGCCATCGATCCTGGGCATTTTCACATCGCAGAATACAATGTCGTAATGATCTTCTTCCAGTTTCCGGAGCGCCTCCTCTCCATCCTTGGCCTCTTCAACTTCGTGATTTTCTTCGGTAAGAATTTCGCGCAGCGATGTGCGGATCGCGGCCATGTCGTCAACAACTAAAATCTTTGCCATGCTGTAAGTTTACAAAAAAACCTGTCATCCAAAATTACTTCGGGATAACAGGTTAGAGATTTAAAAGTTATGCAAGCCTGTAAGCCGGGTTCTGTCAACTGATTGCTCAGCAGGCTTATCATTTATCTGGCCCCGATCCCGATAGCTATCGGGATCGGGATCAATCGGTCTACCCACCCTGATACCTGATTTGACAGATAAGAACGGGCCGTTCATTTTATCAGGGCCTATTTGACCTTTCAACTCGTGAGGTTTACCATGCGCCTTTCATTGCTGGCCGGCCGGTGGGCTCTTACTCCGCCTTTTCACTATCACCCTGGCTGAACGAGTCAGCCGGGGCTACATATTTTCTGTGGTACTTTCTGTCATCCAGCCGTTACCGGAAGGATGCCCGCGCTTTCACACGGCACGATGCCCGATGTTGCCCGGACTTTCCTTCCCGACATGTCGGGACGATAAGCCGGCTTGCATCCTGCAAAGATACGGAATTAAAGTGAGTAGGTTAGTTAATGTCTTTACCGGTGAGCTTAAGCTCGTACGCATCTGCCTGGATGGCAACCTCCTGGATCATGTGTTTTACTTCTTCTTCGGATGCGCCATCGGTAGGGCAGGAGGCCTCTACTTTTAAAAACCCTTCATCCAGCACAAACTTGCTGTAATCGAAGGCTGCGCTTTTTTCGAGCAGCATTTTAAAGTCGATAGAAGCGTTGTATTCACATACTTTTGAGGACAGCACTGCACGTTGCTTGCCGGAACGTTTACTGTTTTCGGTAGAAAGAATAACGGTTTGAAATCTGCCGTCAGCCAGGGGTACAACAATAATTGACTTTGAATGGTCGTATTCGGTGAACTGCCCGTCAATCTGGCTGGCATATTGTTTTGCAAACGCTGAAATATTCATGGTTGTCGGAGGTTTGGGAAATTGAAATTAGAAAAAGTTGCTGATATGTACGGGTTCGGAGACGAATAATTTAAAAATAAGCCGGATAAAATTTTGTTCCTTTTTTTGAAAATTCCAGTGTAGGGGCAGGCAGCTTGATCAGGCTCACCAGGCTGAAGAATGTTTTCAGCACTTTGGATCTTGTTTTGATGCCGGTAAGATCAAGGTCGAGCGCAAAATAATATTGACGATAGGCTGAAAATCCGGCTGCTGCATTTTGTGAATCCCGGGCGTACACCATTCCGTTTGCACCATACCCGACAGCCAGGTTTAGCCATTTGGGAAACCGCATGAATTTATCCATGTCGAAAGAAAGCCAGTAGGTTTGCCCGTTGTAATCTTTTAAGGCTTCACTGGCAAACGTATCACCCAATGTATTGGGCCGTAAGGCTGCATAATCCGTGCGGTGAAACGAAAATTTCGGATAGATCCGTATTTCATTCCAAAGCAGCGATTGGCCCAGAAAAAATACAGAGCCGGCTGCGTTCGCAATCAGATCACCGGAGGAGGCGCCATACGCATCTGAATATCCGTCAAAAATTTCTATTGGAAGCAGCACAAGAAAACCGGTGGCGGCTCCAATCAGTTCGGCTTTGCGTTGCGGAACGTTTGCCCACTTCAACGCCTGTGAAGTTCCATAGCTGAAATAAAACCCGGCATAAAAATGACCAAGTTTATCGACCTGTTTCCATTCTGCGTTATCGTTAAAGAAACGAAACGATTGCTGACCGGAATCTTTGTACCAGAGTTCACTCAGGCCAACGAGGGTTACCGTGTACGCTGCGGCCGAGATAACAATGAAATTGGTTAACCGCTTCTTATTAACGGATAAAGAATCAGGTTGCTGGCCGAAAGCCCGGGTAAAAATCAGGATGCATATAAAAAGTGTCAGCGATACTCTATTCATCACTTTCATCTTTTTTTAGTGCATCGTTGTTGGGTGGCGGAGATTCTTCTTCGTCTTCCTCCGGTGTACTCTTTGCCTTATTACGTTTCCAAAGATCTTTCAGCTCATTGAAACTTTGTGTATACAAAAGGCTTACCCCGGTAGAAATTGCGTTTTGAGAGTTCAGGTTTGTATTGACCGGGTTAACATTTGTGCGGCTGTACATCTTTACCTTGAATTTGCCGTCTGCGGTTAATAAATAGTCTACAGTCCAATCCCCCACCACGGAAGAGAAGTTTCCCTGGTTTGATTGCTGATTTGTTCCTGTATTGCCAGGGGTGCTGCCGGTCGTTCCCTGGTTTCCAAAAGTTCCGTCACGGGTAATGCGCAGGCGGCCATTCAGGAATGTATAGGATAGCCGCAGCTGGAATGCATTAAACGATTCCTGGTCCATGCTGGACAGGTCAATATCTATTTCAAGATTATTATCCACCTGGCTCATCCAATAGCTCAATTGGTTTGAGAATAATTCGCTTACACTGCTTACAAGCGAGCCGCTGGTATTGAATGACTCTGCAGGTGAGAATTTCCGGAGCATCATCAGGCTGAATACCTGCCGCTTAAGCTCCTGCTCATCCAACCGGGTTTTAAAAGCCTGGAATTCGTCCACCAGATTAATTGATTGGGTTCCACCGCCTGTAAGATTTGCCTGGATCGATGTAGGCAAGTCACCCGCCAGAATGTCAAATTCAATTTGTGGCGACAACATAGGGCCGTCAAGCTTCAGTAGCACACGGGCCTGATACTTCCTGCGGATTTGCGGGCTACTTAATATTGCCGGATCAGAATATGGAAGAATGGGAGCATACGAGGCCAGTTGGTTGTAGGATGCATTGATTTTCATCTGACCCTGATACGGATCGCCAAACCAGGTGATGCTGCTGCCGGGTTCGATTTTAAATTCCTTGCTTATAATGTCGTACAATGTAAAATTATAACCACCCTCAGTGAAAACAACAGGACCGAACATGTTGAATTCCCCTTTTGTATCAAGCTGAAGCTTGATTTTTCCATTGCCGCGACCGTGAATGATATCTCCGGATTTGAGATCAATGATGATTTCGCAATACGCATCCGGTGTAACGTCAAGGTTTAAATCAAAGGTTATACCGGTAAGCGTGATTTTTTTATTAATCGACTGACTGATTCTTTTCTGATAAAGCGAGTCTGAGAAATTGACAAAGCTTATAAAGTCTTTCCGTTCAATCGAAGTGGTGCCGGCAATGGGAATGGAGATCCGGGTGTTTTTACGGGTAGTGGCATTGGCTGTGATCTTCAGGTTATTTACCGGCCCGGTAAAGCTTACATCGCCCGTTGCAAACCCTTGTCCGTAGAAAAGGCTGTTATCCCGGGCACTGGTGTTGAGTAATTGAAAATTTTCAAAAGAGGCGTTCATGTCAATACTCATCTGCCCGAAATTGAGGTGATTGATCTGCCCCTCTAACTTTCCTTTGTTTCGAAGAATATCGGTGAGCTGAATATTCTTAAAATAAATGGCTTTTTCCCTGAGCCCGATAATGC
The DNA here is from genome assembly GCA_964538575.1 of uncultured Roseivirgaceae bacterium. Classification (GTDB taxonomy): domain Bacteria; phylum Bacteroidota; class Bacteroidia; order Cytophagales; family Cyclobacteriaceae; genus UBA2336. Next base: position 21,966 of record CAZIGG010000024.1, on the reverse strand, counting down.
CCTCCAGTTGATAGGTAGTTTTAAGGTAGTCCACCGTAATGTATCCGCCATCAATTTCTCCTTCTCCTTTTAATTCCGGTTGGGCAAGCGCCCCGGTAACGGTATACACTCCCGATAAGGTTCCTTCAATATTGCTGAATATTCCTTCCAGGAAAGGTTCAATAACTTTCAGGTTTGCTTTTTGAAGATTGGCTGTAATGGCCAGTGCATTTTCAGTATTATAGGGATCGTAATATCCCGTACAATCCACAATTCGTTCAGCGAGCCGGTCAACAAGAAATTCGAGTCTGAATTTTTTTTCTTCCGGGTTCCAGGTGTTGTTTCCGGTTACATTCCCTACCAGGAAGTCATCGACTTTAAAATCCTGGATGTAAATTTCATTTTGTAAACTTGGTTTGTCGTAAACTCCGCTTACCCGTACATCAGCGTTAACATTTCCGCTGAGCTTACGCTGAATAATGCTGTTTAGTGTAGAGAGACTGAAATCATCAACCTGAAGCGCAAGCGTTTTTTTTGGATCGGAAGAAATATGACCGTTCAGTCCGACAACCTGAGTGTCATTCGACCATCGGAAATTATGGATGTGCCATTCTTTTCCTTTCATGGATAGTTGATTATCGGTTTCAATGCCCCAGATTTTTTCGAGAAGCTGAATCCTTGAAGAGGGGAGCAGTTGCAGGGTGGTACTGTCTCTAAAATCGACCTGTCCCTTAAGCCTGAGGTAATTGCTTCGTGTTTGCTGATCCAGGTTAACCTGAAAATCGACATGATTCTTATTCCAGATTACTTCCGTAACCAGATCTTTTGTTAAGAGATTACCGATTTGCTGGCTTTCAGAAGCAATGTAAATCATGGCGAGTGCCTGCGCGCTGTCTGAAATTTTTGATGCATTCAATTCGATCTCCGTATCGATCAGGAATATGTTGCTGTACTTCAATGAATCAAAATGCGTATAGGCGCTCAGTATGTTTGTGTTTCCACGTCTGAATTTTCCTTCGATATCAATGTTCTTACCTGCATCAAGGTTCAGCTTTAATAAACTCATTACGGGTTTTATATCTTTTAGCTTGATTGTGAAGTTTGCTGTATAATACTGGTCTGAAGGAATCTTTTGCCCGTAGTATTCGGTAAGTTCTATTTTATCGTTTTTAATGTTCAGTAAAAATTCATTTATAAATACCGGTATATCGAGGAATAAAGTTGAGAAGTAAAAATCGCCTTCTGCTTTAACGTCCATAACTTCAGATTGAAGGTGCAGCGAGCGTTGCTTGTTATCGCGTGTTGCGGTAATGGAGATGCTGTCCTGCCGGAGCCACTGGTCGTTTAAATTAAACGTAAGGTTTTTCAGATTGGCCGTGCCTGCCAGGCTGTCTAATGTTAAACCACTCATGTTAATGTCAACATCGGCATGAATGAATACCCGTTGACGGGTGATGTTGATCTTATGCAGGTCGAGCGTATCAATCTTTGCCTGAATATTAAACAGGTTTTTGTTATCGCGCAGGTCGATCGAACCTTTCGCGGCCACCTGAACATTCGGGTCATTAATTTTTAAAGCCCCGCTAAAGAATTGCGATGCAAACCGCGCATCGGTGGTGATGTTTGTATAGGTATAGTGTTTGATGCCCACTGAATGTACGTTACCGGCCAGGTTAAAGTTTGCAGTTCTGGGGGTGAAACCCGATCCGCTGATCCGCCCATCGAGGGTAATTTTCTGAAAGTTTACCGTATCTCCCATGTATATCCCCAGGTCAAAGTTGGTCAGACTGATTTGTCCTTTATAAGACGATTTCTCGAAATCATCCTCATCAATTTTCAGGTTGATATCCGATGAGATCATCCCCAACTGATTCGAAAAATTTCCTTTTGCCACAAAGTCTGTCGGGTAACCCAGAAACTCTCCGTTAAGTGAAAGTGTGCCCAGCGGGGTTAACCTTTCTAAGGTAGCTTCACTGAACAGGAATGAGATGTCCCTGAAGTCAACGCGGGAGTTTTTTAACGAAAGTTGTATAAATGTCTCTTTCAGATCAGGCAAGCCCTCCATGTCAAGGGAACCAAGTAACACCGTATTACCGGATTGCACTTCCATTTCCGAAAGCCGAAAATCACTGATGCTTCCCTTCATGGTTCCGCTTAGCACCAGGGGCATGCCAAGGCGCCTTGCGGCCGGTGCAAAGAGTGATAAGTCATTCGGATGAATAACAGTTTTATCAAAGTGGGCTTCTACATTGACTTTATTAACAAAATCACCCAAATCAGCCTGGCTGTTAAAGTTGAAAACAAGTGTATCGGAAACAGTACTTCTGCCGGCCTGAAGATGCAGGCCTCTGAACTCAAGCGCTTTTTGAGAGATTCTGAAAAATGATGAAAGATTGTTAATGCCGAAATTTGTTTTTTGATCTTTTGCCACCAATGTCCTTAGATTGAACTCTACGGTGTCACCAAGCGCCATAAAATTCTGAAGCTGTGCCTCCTCAATGTTCACGGAGAAATGGTTGTAATCAAATCCACTCAGGCTATCCTGGCCTGTATTGTCGTATATAAAAAGGCTTTTCTCGATAACTGCTTCGCCAATATTGATCCTTGAACTGCCACCGCCTTTTTTGCCGGAAGAATATTGCTTATTGATTTGATTGATGAATACATTGATGTTTAGATTCCGAACCGTGTCGTACTCAATGATCTTTGTAAAGAAAACCCGGGCACTATCGATATAGATCGCGTCCAGGTTAACATTTGTGCCCTCGATCAGGTTCGAGATTTTGTAGTTAAAGCTCAGGTGACTGATCTCGAACATTTTATTATGCTCCGTATCTTCCACGAGTACACCCTCCAGTTCAAGCCGGTCGAACCAGGAGAAATTGATATTTTGAATGGTGGTTTTGAAGCCCACAACCTGGGAGAAGCCCCGGAGATACCGGTTGGCCAACGCGCGCTGCACACCGGGTAGCTGAAGGATCAGGAGCGAGGAAATCAGCAGAAAGAGAACGCTGGCCGTTGTATAGGCGAGTATTTTAACTATGCGTTTTTTAATACCTTGCAGGTTCATTTACCATGAGTACCGTAATCCTTGCCATTGAGTCATCTTGTGATGAAACGTCTGCCGCTGTTATTTCAAACGGCAAGGTACTCAATAATATTATCGCCACACAGGCGATCCATCAAAAATATGGCGGTGTGGTACCCGAACTGGCCTCCCGTGCACATCAGCGAAATATTGTTGCCGTGGTTGATGAAGCGCTCGAAAAAAGCGGAGTAAAAAAATCTGAATTAGATGCCATTGCATTCACACGCGGTCCCGGGTTAATGGGCTCATTACTGGTAGGTGTTTCCTTCGCTAAAGGTCTGGCAATCGGGCTGGGTAAACCGCTTATAGAAATCAATCACATGCAGGCACATGTGCTCTCGCATTTTATTGATGATCCTAAACCTGTCTTCCCGTTCCTTTGTCTTACAGTAAGCGGAGGGCATACACAAATCATTCTTGTGCGGGATTATTTGACCATGGAAGTTATCGGTGAAACGCAAGACGATGCGGTAGGGGAGGCATTTGATAAAGCAGCCAAGATCCTGGGGCTTCCGTATCCGGGCGGACCGTTAATTGATTTGTACGCACAACAGGGAAATGAGAATGCCTTTAAATTTTCAGATACTGACATGCCCGGCCTTGACTTTTCTTTTAGCGGAATTAAAACAGGCTTTCTATATTTTATTCGTGATGAGAAGAAGAAAGATGAAAATTTTGTTGAAAAGAATCTGAACGATATCTGTGCAAGTATTCAGCATCAGCTTATAAAAATGTTACTGAAAAGAGTGGAGCAGGCAAGTGTAAAGACAGGTATAAAAGAGATTGCCATTGCGGGAGGTGTGTCTGCAAATTCAGGATTACGAAGTAAGTTGAAAGCGCTCGCGGTAAAAAAAGGATGGAACGTGTATATTCCAAAATTCGAATATTGCACAGATAATGCCGCGATGATTGCGATGGCAGCACATTATAAATACCTCAATAAAGAATTTACCGAACTGGACGTTGCTCCCTTGGCACGGATGCCGATTTGAATTAATTTAGCTTATTGTGAAAAACATTTTTAAGCCAGGCGATAAAAAGCAACTGTCCTATCGGGTAAAGCAGTCAGATGTTGCAGCGTTCCAGGGTGAAGTTGTTCACCCGGTTTGCTCAACGTTTACGCTTGCGCGTGAGGTTGAATGGGCAACACGGCAGTTTGTGCTGGAGATGCGTGAGCCGCACGAAGAAGGAATTGGCACACAATTGACTATTGATCATAAGTCACCGGCATTTGTTGGGGATGAGATTCTGCTTACTTCAACAATTGATTCGCTTGAAAACCATGAGATTATTTGTGCTTTTGAAGCGAGCGTAAATGGCCGTATTATTGCAACCGGAAAAACAGGACAAAAAATCCTAAGCAGGGAAAAGATCGCTAAAATCTTTGCACAGCCTTCATGAACAAACGTTTCTCAAATGATATTAACATCCGCAACCGGCAGGCTGGCTTTGAATTTGAGCTGCTCGATAAATACGTTGCCGGCCTTGTGTTAAGGGGAACGGAGATTAAATCGATCCGTGAGGGAAAGGTTAATTTGCAGGATGGCTATTGTTATTTTAACAATGGTGAGTTGTTTACTAAAGGTGTAACCATAGACCAGTATGCACAGGGCACGCATTATAACCATGAAGCCCAGCGTGAGCGTAAATTGTTACTGAAGCGAACCGAGCTGATTAAGCTTGAAAAAAGGGTAGAAGAAAAAGGGTTGACTTTAATACCTACGAGATTATTTATCAATGATCGCGGGTACGCAAAGTTAGAAATAGCCCTGGGGCGCGGAAAGAAACTGCACGATAAGCGCAACACGATTAAAGACCGTGACGCGAAACGCGAGCTGAATAAACTGAAGATTTAGACGTGAGCACAGAAAATTTAGATTTCGGAGTTTGCCGCCTCAGCCTGGTACCCGTGCGCGCGGAAAGCAATGATCAAGCTGAGCTTGCTACTCAACTTTTGTTTGGGGAGCATTACGAAGTGCTTGCGGTGAGCAAGGACAAGAAATGGCTGAAGATCCGGATTCACTTTGATCAGTATGAAGGATGGCTGGATGCGCGTCAGCATCACTCCATCACAAAAGATCATTTTGATTACATCAACCGTGCAGACTTTAAAATCACAACGGACATTACTACCAGTATTCTCTACAATAAAATTCCGCTCGCGATTTTAATGGGAAGCATCATTCCGATTTCCGGGTCGGAATTGTTTAAAATGGAGGAGCAATTTGCTTTTAACGGGGAATCTAAAAGTCTTGGTCAGAAGCGCGATGCGGAATTTTTAAAGCTTACGGCTAAAAAATACCTGAACGCGCCCTATCAATGGGGCGGCAAGAGCCCGTTTGGCATTGATTGTTCGGGGTTTGTTCAGTTAGTATTCAAGATTAACGGGTATAGACTTTTTCGGGATGCTGCGCAACAGGCAAAGCAGGGAAAAGCTGCCACGATGAAGGACATTCAGGCGGGTGACCTTGTGTTTTTCAAGAGTAAGGAAGATAAAATTGTTCATGTCGGTATTTTCCTGGGAGATGATAAGATTATCCATGCATCCGGTAAAGTCCGGATCGATCATTTGAATGAAGAGGGAATTCTTCATTCAGAATTAAAGGTTTATACACACACATTTTCGCACCTCAGGCGGATTCTTTCCGAGTAGGAAATTGACAGCCAGACGTTTCAGCGTTTGCTTGTATGAAAGATTGCATTTATCTTTCATTCATGAACAATCGTGTTTTGGTACTAAATCAGGATTCCAGCCCACTCATGGTCTGTTCGGTTGAGCGTGCGTTCGTCCTGGTGTATCTCAACAAAAGTGAATTAGTCAGGCCGGCCAATGGCTACAAAATCCATTCGGTAACCATGACCTTCCCCATGCCGTCCGTTATCCGGCTTAACCGGTACGTGAATGCGCCTTACAAGGGCGTTACGTTAACCCGGCAAAATGTTTTTAAGCGCGATGGTTTTGAATGCCAGTATTGCGGAACACGGAAGGATCTTACACTCGATCATATTATCCCAAGCTCAAAGGGCGGCATTCATACCTGGTCGAACCTGATCACGGCCTGCAAGAAATGCAATGCAAAAAAAGGTGATTACACTCCGGAACAAGCAGCGATGCCGCTTCGTAAAAAACCTCATAAGCCAACCTATGCACTTTTTTTAAAAGAGCTTTCAGGCCATCATGGCAATGAGTGGGATGAGTTTTTGGGGTAGAAAACGTTGGGATTATAAGAATCAAAAACCTTTACTCATGTTAGTGTTTTTACGCTCTTTTTTTTAATTTAGAGTATCTTCGATCAAGTATACTGTCAAAGAACAAAAAGACCCGCTCATGAAAAATCAGCTAAAATCCATAACATGGATGTTTGTATCCGTGTTGTTTTTCTTTTCTTCCTGCGGTAAAGACGAAGAGGGGAAGGGTATTCCGGATAATACGATACGGTACGATGGGAAGAACTATAGCTTGGCTTTTGCTTTCGGTATTAACTTCGGCTTTTTCGAGACAGAGGTGGGTACAGTCAATAATACCGCCTTTATTTTTGTGGACAGGACAATAGATGTAGAAGATGATGATCCTGTTTTTTCGCATGCGTTTTACCTCGAGTTGTACTCGGTTGGAAGCGAAGATTTCCAGGGAGGAACTTTCTCCTATTACAACGGGTCGGGAAGCCTGCCCTCAGGCCTCTTTGAATATGCAGAACTCTTTTTTTACGATGAAGATATCGACCCGATTGAAGTAAGCGGAGGAACAGTAGAAGTAACCATATCCGGCAATAATTACAAGTTTGTATTTGACATGACCAC
>CAZIGG010000024.1:2746-14998 GCA_964538575.1 uncultured Roseivirgaceae bacterium | reverse complement strand
CAGTAGAAGTAACCATATCCGGCAATAATTACAAGTTTGTATTTGACATGACCACTACAGAAGGAAAAAAACTGGAAGGGAGTTTCTCTGGTGACATACAGATACTTGACGAAAGCTGGACGTCCGAACCCAATGTTTCAGGAAATATCAGCGTGGATGGGGCGGTGAGAGATGCTGATTACGGAGAAATATCAGATTACGGAGTGTGGGGTGAAAACACACATTACAACTATGACTTTGATATATACGACATGAGCGGGACCTACGAGCTTTATTTTGAAGCGTTTTCACTGGGAACCGGTGGGTTCCAGGCTGGCACATTTAATTATGCAGCGCCCGGGTCAAGCTATTTCAATACAATCAGATACTCCGATTACGGAACATCCACTAATTTCTGGGCTGTCGGAGGATCGGTAGTAGTTACCAAGCTGAGCGGAACATACGAATACCGGCTTGTATTTGATGTTTTATTAGACGATGAAAGCGAACTTACAGGAACCGTGGAAGGCAACTTCGATTATTACAACTTCGGTGGCAGGGAGGGAGGCAAATCTGCACATCACAGCAAGGGTATTCAAACTAAAAGACAGAAGGAACACAACCGGTTCCGGGTGAACAAATCATCGCTCCGGAGAATAAAAAAATAAAACATACGGGCAGCTTCAGACAGGATAAATCTGATTTTGATTCTAAAACCTCATCGTAAAAACAGTTTTTACATCCGGTTCAGATTCAACCGTAAGCGTTCCGTTATGCAGTTGCATAATCTGGCGTGAGAGACTTAGCCCGATGCCTGATCCTGTTTTTTTAGTGGTATAAAAGGGTACGAAAATCCGTTCGATTGCTTCCGGTATAATCCCGGTGCCGTTGTCAATTACTTCAATTTTAATGTGAGAGCCGTCATACCTGCCAATCAACTCAATCCGCGCATTTTCTTTATTGGATACAGCTTCCGCAGAATTTTTTAATAAATTGATCAACACCTGCTCGATCATCTCCTCATCGGCCTGAATCGTTAAGTACTCCGACCGGCATTCATGGTGAAAATCCACATGATGGTTTTTCATTTCCTGCCGCATCAGCATCGATACCTTTTCGATCAGGTTTTTAAGCATGATGGTTTTAAGCTTGGGATTGGGGAGGGAAGTATATTCGCGGTAGGCATCAATGAACTTGATGAGACCTTTGCTTCGGTTTTCAATCGTGCTTAGTCCTTCTTTTAAATCTTCAGCGCCTTCCTGCTTTAGTTCGTAATGATCTTCCTTCTGGGTAAGATCATATTCAAGTATATCTTTTAACGTAGAGGTGAGGGAGGAGATAGGGGTGATGGAATTCATAATCTCGTGACGCAACACACGGGTAAGATTTTGCCAGGCTTCCAGTTCCTGTTTCTGCAATTCGGGCTGAATGTTCTGTAAGGTTAAAAGCTTAACGTCAGCGCCCCGGATGCGGAGCTCGGTTGCCTGGATCGTCAGGTGAAATTCATTGGCATCTTTGTACAGCGAGCTTTTGCCGGGCTCGGTATGGGTGAGGATATAGTGAAGTTTATAGTTTCTTTCTTTCAGTTCATGGATGTTTTTGATATTCTGAACATTCAGGAATTTTCGGGCATTCATGTTAATAAGCTGCACATCGCCATCCGCATCGAAAGAAATAATTCCGGTGCGTACCTGTTGAACCACGGTATTTAAATACTGCCAGTGTTCTTCTTTCTCCGACCTTGCTTTCCGGAAAGCCTCCAGCACTTCATTGAATGAAATGTTCAGGTCTTTAAAGCTTCTGCCAAGCTTGTTATCGGCCGTAAACCCGGAAACGAAATCAGAGTATTTAACCGACTCCAGGAAGCGGGTGAGTTTTCGGTTTGTCAGGCTGACAAAATGGAAAAGCTCACCAACCTGGAAAATGATGATAACACAGGTCAAAATAGCTGCGAACAGCATGTTTGGTTTGCCCATCATAAAAATGGCAAGCGATATGAAAAGCGCCAGAAAAATTGTGCGCAGCAATACCCGCGATCGGAAGTCCTTCAGCATTTCAGTTTAATACCCGTTACGCAACAGGATGTTTGTGGTGCCGGGTTAGTTTTAAAGACAGCAAGTTACCGAATCAGACGCAGATTATAGCCCGTATTTTTCCAGCCTGCGGTACAGGGAGGAGCGGGTGAGGCCAAGCTCTGACGCGGCCTGGGTGATGTTGCCGTTATATTTTTTAAGAACCTTGCGGATAAGCAGTTTCTCAACTTCCTCCAGGTTGTATTGTTCAAGGTTTAATTGTCCGTCTTCGCGGGCAGTAACAGCAGCAAAGTTGAAATCCTCCGGCTGCAGCACGCTTGTATTGCTCAGGATCACAGCGCGCTCAATCGCATGCTGCAATTCGCGTATGTTGCCCGGCCACGGATGCTTGTGCATACGGGTCATCGCGCCCTCGCTAATCTTGTTAACGGATTTATCATACTTCACTGCGTAATGTTTCAGGAAGTGTGCAGCCAGCAGCGGAATATCTTCAAGCCGGTCGCGTAAAGCCGGAATTTCAACTTCAATGGTATTGATCCGATACAATAAATCCTGGCGGAAACGATTCTCCTTCACCATGTCGTACAGCGGCATGTTGGTGGCACAGATCAAACGAATGTCAACTGAAGTATCCTTGTTGGCACCTACACGGCTTACCCTTCTGTTCTGAAGAACCGTAAGCAGCTTGGCCTGAAGGGGCATGGATAAGTTTCCGATTTCATCCAAAAATAATGTGCCTCCGTTAGCCAGTTCAAACCTTCCGGCACGGTCTTCCTTGGCATCGGTAAAGGCGCCTTTTTTATGACCAAAGAGCTCGCTCTCAAAAAGTGTTTCGGTGATTGATCCCAAATCAACACCTACAAAGTTTTCAGACTTGCGTGATGAATTGCGATGGATCGCACGGGCGATTAATTCTTTGCCGGTTCCGTTCTCGCCCAGGATCAAAACGTTCGCATCGGTTTTTGCAACCCGGTCGATTGTTTGGAAGATCTTCTGCATCGCGTTGCTCGACCCAATGATCTCGCTGAAGCGATCGTTCATCGCCTGGTTGATCTCGTGGTTCTTGATTTTGAGATTCTGGATCTCATCGCGCGATTCGCGCAGGCGCATGGCCGAGAACAAGGTTGCTAAGAGCTTTTCGTTTTCCCACGGCTTTAATACAAAATCGGTAGCGCCTGCTTTAATGGCCTTTACGGCCATCTGTACATCACCGTAAGCCGTGATCAATACAACCACGGAAGAAGGATCGAGCTGAAGAATCTTTTCGAGCCAGTAATACCCTTCGCTTCCGCTGCTCACGTCTTTTGTGAAATTCATATCGAGCAGGATTACATCGTAATCTTCATTGTTCATCAAAGCCGGAATAGCTTCGGGATTCTTTTCGATATCAACCTGCGCAAAATGCCGTTTCAGGAACATTTTTGCTGCTTTCAGCAGATCTTCATTATCATCAACAATCAGGATTTTGCCGTGTTTTTGTTCCATGAGCGATCAGGTATGTCCGCTTGTGGGCAAAACTGATACCGAAAGACAGTTTCTCAAAAATTGATTGGAAAATGCAGAAAACGCTTTAAAAATCAGAGCCACTATGTCCGGTGGCGAACATTTACGTTCAGATGTGGACGTAAATTACGCTGAATTAGTGCTGATTTGGCAGTCTAATCCGTGATAACCCACTTGGCACACTTGTTGGCAACATCCGGTGCGAATCCTTTGTGTTGAAGGATTCAGGATACCAGACAAGCAGAATGGATAAGCAGATCAAGAAGAAAAAATGGACGGTAAAGCGTATCGGCATGTATGGCGGTATCGCAGTTTTTGTATTATTCATAGTTTATCAGTTCGTGTGGGGCGAAAGACGTCCGACTTTAGTGATTGAAAAAGATAAGATCACCATTGCAACAGTGGGTCGCGGAGTTTTTCAGGATTATATCCCGCAAACCGGTACCGTAGAGCCCAGCCGTACGGTTTACCTAGATGCGGTTGAAGGCGGCACTATCAAGCGGATTGTGGCTGAAAGCGGGGCTATGCTAAAAGCGGGTGACATTATTCTGGAACTTAATAACCTGAATCGTGAGTTGTCGGTATTACAACAGGAAGCTTCCTTTAACGAAAGTATTAACCGTGCGCGCGAAACCATGGTTACGCTTCAGCGAAACGATTTAGATCAGCGTCAATTGCTGGCTACAATTCAAAATCAGTTGGATATTCTGGAACCTCAATATGTACGCCAGAAACAACTTTATGAAAAAAACCTGATTGCCAAGCAGGAATTTGAGCAAACTAAAGCTAACTATGAATTTAATAAAAAGCGTATGCAGATTGCGTACGAAGTGTACAGGGCCGATTCGGTTGACCGTATCCGTCAGAAGAAATTTGCAGCGGAATCAGAACAGAAGATGATGACCAGCTTAGCTGGTCTTTCCAGAATTCTGGATAACCTGATCATTCGTGCCCCGATCGATGGTCAGCTTGCGCGACCGCAGTTGGATGTGGGTCAAAATGTGAATGGCGGTCAGCGGTTAGGCCAGATCGATATCCTGGGCAGCTTTAAGGTTCGCGTTGAGATTGATGAAATTTATTTGCCCCGAATTCAAACCGGCTTGAGAGCGACTACCACCTATAATAACAAGGATTACGTATTAACCATTGCATACATCTATCCCGGTGTTGCAGCAGGCGGAAGGTTTGCCGTGGATATGAACTTTGTAGGTGAAACACCTCCGGGAATCAGAAGAGGTCAGTCGCTTCGTCTGCGCATTGAACTCGGTCAGTCGTCAGAAGAATTATTGCTTGCTGTTGGAGGGTTTTATAAAGACACGGGCGGTAACTGGGTGTTCGTTATTGAAGAAGGCGGTAACCGCGCAGTAAAACGTAACGTCAAACTCGGCAGAAAGAATACAGAGAATTTTGAAGTATTAGAAGGATTACAGCCGGGCGACAAGGTAATTACCTCTTCCTACGAGAATTTTGGCAATAACGAAGTGCTGATTCTGAAGTAACTGTAACCTTTTCTGAAAAAAGAAGTATAAATTGTTCGGATAACCTAAGACAAAACAGCCCATCAACGCATCCACTATCTAACTTGTAAATAAACCAGCCATGATCAAACTTAAAAATCTTGAGAAAGTTTACACTACTGAAGAAGTAGAAACCACCGCGCTGAATAATATAAACCTGGAAATTAAAGAAGGCGAATTTGTTGCCATTATGGGCCCTTCAGGTTGTGGTAAATCAACGCTATTGAATATCCTCGGTCTGTTGGACAATCCTTCAGGCGGTGAGTATCATTTCGGAGAGCATGAAGTTGCAAAATACTCCGAGCGCCAGCGCGCGCAGCTTCGCAAAGGCTCTATCGGCTTTGTGTTCCAGAGCTTTAACCTGATCGATGAATTAACCGTTTTCGAAAACGTAGAACTTCCGCTGCTGTACATGAAAGTGCCGGCATCGGAAAGAAAGCAGCGTGTGGAAGCAGTGCTGGAGCGCATGAACATCATGCACCGCAGAAATCACTTCCCGCAGCAGCTTTCCGGTGGTCAGCAGCAGCGCGTGGCGATCTCCCGCGCCATTGTTGCCAAGCCCAGAGTGATCCTGGCCGATGAACCTACCGGTAACCTTGACTCGGCAAACGGTGAGGAAGTGATGAAGCTTCTTTCGCAGTTGAATGAGGAAGGAACAACCATCATCATGGTAACGCACTCTCCGTACGATGCGAACTATGCACACCGCATTGTTAACCTGTTTGACGGTAAGGTTGTTACCGAGAACATCAAGGAGCAATTCCATATTTAACCAATAGTTTACTGTTGAGTTTAAAAGCCCCGCCACGAAATTTCGGGGCAGGGCTTTTTTATTGCCTGATAAATTTCTTTACCGGACACCACTGTTCGCAATTGAACATTTCCGTTCCTAAAAACCCTTGAAATTATTCTGAATTTGCATACCTTCTCATGGCATCCGGTTTGATAACCTGAACTGCGTAAAGTGCCATACTAACCCCTCACATTATGCTAAGAAATCATCTTCTTATCCTTTTCAGAAACCTGAACAAGAACAGGCTTTTTGTATTGATTAATATCGCGGGCCTTAGTATCGCGATTGGCTGTTGTGTGGTCGGGTACTTTAATTTTGATTTTAATAACTCGTTTGATGAAGTTCATTTGAATAGCGAATTCATCTACCGGGTTAACTCCGTGCGGGAATACCAGGGCAAATCAACTGCTTATGGATTGGTGCCGCTTCCGTTAGGGGAGACCATCCGTCAGAATGTTAAAGACGTGGAGATGGTATCGCGTGTAAGCGGTAGCTGGATGAACATGCAGTTGGGAGATGAGATCTTTACAACAAATTCAAGCTATGTAGATGCGGATTTCTTCAAGATGTTCACGTTTGAATTTATCTACGGCAGCGCAGTTGCTATGACGGATAAAAGCAAAATTGTTATCAGTGATCAGTTGGCCACCCGCTATTATGGAAACGAAAATCCAATCGGTAAAGCCATTACGCACCTTGTGCGGAGCGATCTTAAAAAAGAATACGAGATAGTGGGCGTTTACAAATTCCCTGAAACCAACTCAAGCTTTGATAAGGATTTATTTGCTCTATACGATAATTACTGGGATGTTTCTGCCGAACTGGAAAACGGAACAAGCTGGAAAACCCGCAGCACACTGTTTGTGTACGTAACTAATCCTGATCGTATTGCAGCGATTGAAGACCAAATCAAGCCCTACACAGAGAATAATAACAAAGTTCGCGAAGACTTTTTAATTCAGGAGTTTAAGCTGGATCAGCTCAGGGGTATGGCCGTACGCGATGTTGTTGAAAGGCGTCCCGGAACCAATACCCGCAATGCTTCGCCTTTATCGGCTGTAATTGGCTGCGCGGTTATGGGTGTGATCATGCTGCTCATTGCCTGCTTTAACCTTACCAATACATCCATTGCACTTTCTTCCAAGCGGTTAAAAGAGATAGGAATCCGTAAAGTAATGGGCAGCATGCGAAAGCAGCTTATCCTGCAATTTATTGGTGAAACCATGGTGATATGCATTATTGCTCTTTTGCTTGGAATTGTATTAGCCGACAGTTTCTTGCTTCCTTCATTTAACCAGTTATGGCCGTACATGAAGCTGGAAGCAAATTATTTTGAGAAACCGGAATTCCTGATGGTGATGATCGGGGTATTGTTCTTTGCCGGATTGGTTGCCGGCAGCTACCCTGCATTTTATGTAAGCAAGTTTCAGCCAACAGCAATTCTGAAAGGCAAGCAGCAGTTTGGCGGAAACGGCATTGCTACGTATATCTTCCTGGGTTTACAGCTTGTTTTTTCCCTCGCAGGAATTGTCTGTTCTGTAGCGTTTGTTGACAACGCACGCTTTCAGCGCGATTTTGATATGGGCTTTAATAAAGACGGTGTGATTTATACGTTTGTAGATAATCGCTCGGAGTTTGAGACTTATCGAAATTCTCTGGCGGGAAATACGGATATTCTTTCCATTTCCGGCTCTCCGCATCACGTTCATTCCAGCTTTTACAACGACCCGATTAAGCATGACGGTCAGGAGATTGAGACTAACATTATGGATGTTGGTGATGATTACCTGAAGACTGTGGGGATGACTTTACTGGAAGGCCGTGATTTCATTAAAGATTCGGAAACAGACCGGAAGGAATCCATAATTATTACCGAAGAACTTGCCCGGAAATTCGGTTGGGATAAGCCGATCGGTAAAGAAGTTATCTGGATGGATACGGTTAAACTTTATGTAGTGGGTGTTATCAGGGATATTTATAGTTTATGGGAGCCGCTTGAGCCGATGATGATCCGCTATGCAAACCCTGAAAAAATTAACTTCGTAGTCGTTAATGCTAAAACAGATAAAGTTCATGATGTTAATTCATTTATGGAGAAAAAATGGAAAGCCACTTTTCCAAACAGATTATATTCACCGAAATATATGAATGCCGGGGCCATTGAAGCCAACCAGGTTAACAAGAATATTTTAATCATGTTTTTGTTTGAAGGCGGTGTGGCATTGTTACTTTCTATTACGGGATTATACACCCTTGTATCCTTGAACATTATTAAACGGATGAAAGAAATTGGCGTGCGTAAAGTACTGGGCGCATCAATCGTAAATATCTCCCGCATCATCAATACCCAATTCATTATCATTTTGGTTATTGCTTGTCTGGCGGGTACATACATCGGAATGTTTATGTCTGATTTGTTGATGGGCAGCATTTGGGATCATCACCGGTCACCGACCGTTATTACGGCCCTATTGTCCTGCGTTCTATTAATAACAGCCTGTATATTGTCAGTTGCGGTAAAAACGTACAAGGCTGCCCGTATGAATCCGGTAGATGTATTAAGAAGCGAATGATTCCGGTTGATAATTTAAAAGATGAATAAACAGTTAATGCAACCTTAACAGTGTTTTCCGCGTCATTCCTTAAACATTAAATCTTCCCATGTTCAAAAACTACCTGAAAGTCGCTTTTCGTAATATCGTAAAGCACAAATTCTTTTCCTTTATTAATATCCTGGGAATGACCATTGGCGTAACGGCTTGTCTGCTGATCGCGCTGTATGTATCGGACGAACTTAGCTATGATCGTTTTCACGAGCACGCAGCCCGCATTTACCAGGTTGGTTTACATGCCAAGATTGGCGGTCAGGATATTACCACCTCTACTACCTGTCCGCCTATGGCAGATGCTTTTGTAAAGGAAATTCCGGGCGTTGAACAATCAACGCGTATTGCCGATATGTGGGGCTCTGGCGTTGTTAAATATGAGCCGAATAATCTTATGTTTACCGAAGAGCTTCTTTTCTATGCTGACTCTAACTTCTTTGATTTCTTCAGCTTCAAATTGATCGAAGGCGACCCTAAGAAAGCATTACTTGAACCGAACTCTGTAGTGCTTACTAAAAGCATGGAGGTGAAGTATTTCGGAACTGAGTCCGGAATGGACAAACTGCTTTCGATTGGCGGCCATGAAAAAACGTATAAAGTAACCGGTATAACAGAAGATTGTCCGACCAACTCTCACTTTTTATACAACATGCTGGTATCATCGGCTTCGGCTGAGCATTTAAAATCAACCGAATGGCTGAATAATTATTTGCATACCTACCTGATTATAAATGAGAACACACCTGTACCGGCTGTTGAATCAAAGTTCCCTGACCTGGTTGAAAAATACGTAGGCCCCGAAATAGAACGCTTTATGGGTGGCACAATCGAGCAGATGAAGCAGCAGGGCGGATCATTTGGTTACTACACAACACCGCTGACCGATATTCATTTAAAATCAAAATCCCAGCATGATATGCAGCCGGGCGGTAACATTACATACGTTTATGTGTTTGGTGTGATCGGCTTATTTATTATTGTCATCGCCTGTATCAACTTCATGAACCTGAGCACTGCACGATCAGCCGGACGTGCAAAAGAAGTTGGTCTTCGGAAAACACTTGGTTCATTGCGCAGTCAGATGATCGGTCAGTTTATGTCGGAGTCTCTGGTGTATAGCCTGATTGCTGTATTGCTTGCGGTAGGTTTTTGTTATGTCTTGTTACCACAATTTAATTTGCTGGCCGGCAAGCAGCTTGGCATACAAGCCCTGATAAGTCCTGTATTTTTAATCTCGCTTTTAGCGCTTATCGTTTTGGTAGGTGTAATAGCCGGAAGCTATCCTGCCTTTTACATGACGTCATTCAATGCCGTAGAGGTTTTAAAAGGAAAAGTTCGGTCGGGAATGAAAAGCAAGGGCATCCGGTCAGGATTGGTAGTGCTGCAGTTTATGATCTCTATTGTGCTGATCATCTCCACCGCAATGGTTTACCTGCAGATCCGGTTTATGCAGGATCGGAATATGGGCATCGACAAGCATAATGTAATGATTGTACACAGCGCTACCCGATTAGGTGATAACACCGATGCATTTAAAAATGCGCTGGAAAGTCAAACCGGGATCGTGGCAGCAAGCTATACGAACAACAGCTTCCCGGGTGTGAATAATACTACGGTATTTAAAACGGTTAGTTCCGACCAGGATCATATTATGGGTCTTTACTATGCAGATTACGATCATCAGAACGTGATGAAATTCGAACTGAAGGAAGGCCGATATTTTTCTAAGGACTTCCCATCCGATTCAAGTGCCATACTGTTGAATGAAGCTGCTGTCAAGGAATTTGGATATGAGAATCCCTTGCAGGAAGAAGTAATTTATAACGATAATAGTAAAAAAGAAAGGCTGCGTGTGATTGGTGTGTTTAAGGACTTTAATTTCGAATCGCTTAAATCCAAGGTTCGCCCGCTCTCCATTCGCCTTACTAAAAAATCGTGGCAGCTTATGGTCCGGTATGAAGGAGGTGCGCAGGGGGCCGTAAGCTCAATTGAAAAGCTATGGAAGCAATATGCGCCCAACGAACCATTTGACTATAGTTTCCTGGATCAGAATTTTGACGAGCTTTTCCGGTCCGAACAGCGTATCGGTCAGTTGGCAAAAGTGTTTTCCGGGTTAGCTATTTTTATTGCCAGCCTCGGATTATTTGCGCTGGCAGCGTTTACAACTGAACAACGGGCCAGGGAAATTGGCATCCGCAAAGCAATGGGTGCTTCTTCTACAGGGTTAGTGATGTTATTATCACGCGAATTCACATGGCTTGTGATAATCGCTTTTGTACCGGCTGCTGCATTGGCCTACTGGTGCATGAACTCGTGGCTGAGCGGGTTCGCATACCATATTGATATTAACCCATGGGTATTTATAGTAAGCGGGATTGCGGCTATTTCTGTTGCCTGGATTACGGTTTCGTACCAGTCCATTAAAGCTGCTGCCGCCAACCCGGTAGAATCGCTCAGGCAGGAGTAAAGCTTAAACAAAAATCGCCCGGAAATTCATAAAGCGCTCATTATGAGTGCTTTTACTTTGTCAATATTAAATAATTGTTAACACGGTAATCTTGCGCTAACGATTCGCTAATTTACTCTTCTTAACACACTACCCATGACTCAGAATAAATCACTTAAGAAGGAATTGCAGGAAAAGCTTACGGTTTCCATCGAACAGACTGTCAGCCCTGTTGCCAAAGAATCGAAGAAAGTAAAGAAGCTGATCAATAAATCATCGAAGAAAATTGCATCGGCAGTGGCCAAAAAGGCTAAGAAAGACGAGAAGAAAAAAAAGAAGGCCGCCAGGTCGCTCGATAAAGCCTTTGCCAGGAAGGCTAAGGAAGAAAAGAAAGCCGGAAAGGTTGTTGAGGCATAATCTTTTTGCGCTGCAGCTATTCGAGTGCCGATACGTTCATCGGGAACAATAACATCCCGTAGAAACATCTTCTGCGGGAATTGTTCCTCTCCCGGATGTAGGGATTCTAAAAGCCTTCCAATTCGGGATGGTTAATAATTTCTTTAAACCAAAAGGTGTACGCTTCCGGATTTTTAACGAGGTCTTTCCGGACTTCCGCCAATGAAACAAATTTCCAGTCTGCCACCTCGTGTGCGTTAATCACCGGTTTATCATCACAAATTCCGGTGAAAACATAGTCGAGCTCATGCTCAACCAGCCCGTGGTCGAGCGCTGCACGATATAAGAACTTGTACGCAAAGTTTGTTTCGCATTCAATGCCCATCTCTTCCTTTAAGCGTCTCTGCACGGCATCAACCATGGGTTCGTTTGGCTTGGGATGGCTGCAGCATGTATTCGTCCATAATCCTGAGCTGTGGTATTTATGGTCGGCCCGTTTTTGTAAAAGCAGTTCACCGGCAGAATTAAAAATTAAAACAGAAAACGCGCGGTGCAATATGCCTTTTTGATGCGCTTCAAGCTTATCGAGATAACCGATTTCATTATCACTTTCATCCACCAGGATTACGAGATCGTTCATATTCATAGCATGTTCAGCGGATGGTTGAAGCAGGAATGGTTTTTTGAATTTCTTTGCATGCCTGAAAAATGCTTTTTTTTATCGTGCTAAAATACTCAGATTTTTAACGACTCACGATTTGCCGTATCTTTGTGAAACGAATAACAGGGAAGATGTCTGATCCGGGCCGGAAACATTGGTTAAAAGATCATAAGGAGTACTGGGGCGGCTTTTTGCTGCTCATCATCGCGCAGGCAGGGTTGACCGCAGCTCAAACATCCTGGCCAAAGGTTGCGTGGTTTTTTATATTTTTTGGAGCGTACCTGGTTATCAATGTTATTGTTGCGGTGATTATTCTTT
>CAZIGG010000024.1:0-2646 GCA_964538575.1 uncultured Roseivirgaceae bacterium | reverse complement strand
ATATTTTTTGGAGCGTACCTGGTTATCAATGTTATTGTTGCGGTGATTATTCTTTTGCTTACCTGGCCGGTTCGCAGAAATTTTGATTTTCCGCACTACCTTAAAATCCTGATTGCATTTTCGGCCGTGTATTTTATCAGCCAGTTGATTGCTTTTCTGATACCGTATTTTCGGGGGTAATTACAGCTACTTAGCGTTTCACGGTTAACCTGTCGTTACTAACTTAAAACAGGGTTAGCTACCGCTTCCGGTTTGTGTTTTTTCTTTGTCTCGTGTGCCGTAATCCTGGTAAGAACTTCCGAAAGAATGAGGCCAAATAATACAAACCCGACAAAAAGCACGAACCCGGGTTGTAAAGAAGTTTCGCTGGTCGATAAGCTAACCAAGGAATCCGTTTGCATGGTCAGACCCTTCACCTGGTTATCCAGAATTCCTCTAAAGCCAATGTAAGCCATAAAGATCGCAATCACGTATACATCAGCCATACTCCATTTGCCCGATTTAAAGGCAAAGTAGCGAATCAATTTGTTTGTTCTCCATTTTGGGTTTCCCAGGAGGTGTAATTTAGTGGAAAGAACTTTAGCAATTGGGAATAGAATACTGAACACCAGAATGAGGATACCGACAAGGATGGAATCATATTTTCCGGTTTCCAAAAGAATATGAACAACATCCACGATGCTTTTACTTTGAAAAAATATCACCTGATCTTTAAATTTAATCGGCTCACCAATTAAATGAAAGGTTAGTTCTTTTATCCGGGCATCAATCTCGATCATGGGCGAGGTGAGGCCTGCGAACAGAACGATCAGCGCCAGGATAACCGACATTGTGAATAAAGGTGTGTGATAAACGTTAGCATTCCGGAAGATCCACCATAATAGAAGAAATGAAATCATCACCCCCAGGATTACAAACATGAAAAAGTGAGCGGAATCCTGTAAACCGCTTAGAAAATGGTCGCTGCGCTGGTTGAATTCTTCGAGACTTGAGGCGTTATACTTGGTCAGAATAGCCTGTAGCCTGTTCACATCATTCACACTGTCATACGTGATAGAGCCAAACTGTTCAAGCTTACTTTGAACCAGGAATTTCAGCCTTTCCTTGTTTTTCTTGTTCGTAACTTCTTTCAGGATCGTTTCTGCAAACTCAGGAACCTTCTTGTGCAGCTTATCTTCATTGTAAAGCGCCTTAACCGCAACTTTCCGGACCTTTCCCTTAAAGGTTTTCTGCTTCGCGTTCAGCATGCTATCCGCTTTGTTGATCACCGCATGCAGTATCTCAGAAATTTCTGCTTTCAGTACAACCTCCTGCTCCGGTGTAAACTCAAAATCATCGATGCGATGGGTAACAACGCGTACCATGTGGTCGCGCCAGGCGTTTACGGATAATAGCCCATAAGAAATATTATTGATCAGGCTGTAATCATGTTTGATCTCAGCCCGCTCATTGGAGAGGTGATAAACCCGGTAGGCGCTAAACGCTGCTACGATCAGCAGCAATGCAGTGAACAGGACGATGACTGAACGTTGTAGAAGTGTTTTCAAAGAGGAGGGATTTTAAGCCTGCTCTTGGTAAGTCAATCGTTATGCCAGCTAAATAGCGATGGATTTGGGCCGATTGATCTTCTTGCTGGGGAAAATTATACCCAATTACAAAATAACCGAGCCGCAATGCGTGTACGCGCTCTTGTAATGATTATACCATTTGTATACCCGATAATAAGGTATTAGTACAATCTCCATTTCGAGATTTGTTCGATAAACAGTTGGATTGAATCCGGGTATAACACCATGCAAAACAGCACGCCAAACAAGGCACCGTACAAGTGCGCATCGTGGTTAATCCCGTCACGGGAACGTTTTGAGCTGATGTACGAATAAACAATGTAGAGTGCGGCAAAAATGAACCCCTTAATCGGTATCGCGAAGTACAGGTAGAGGTTCATAAGCGGATCGAACAAAATACAGGCAAAAATTACTGCCGACACCGCCCCGGATGCGCCCAATGAATTATATCCCGGATTGTTTCGGTGCTTGAATAAGGTTGGAAGATCTGAAACAACAACTCCCAGAACATACAGTAAAACAAAATAGACCTGTCCCAGCGAGCCGAATATAACCGAGAAGATGTATTCCAGGTTCGGCCCGAAAAAATAAAAGGATAACATATTAAAGATCAGGTGCGCGTAATCTTTATGAATGAATCCGGAAGTAATCAGCCTGAAATACTGGCCCTGATGCACCACCAGGTACGGGTTCATCATGAATTTATAGAGAACCTCGCGCTGATTCATTGTATATAAGCTTATCACGACAGTGATAACGATGAGCGCGGTTGTAAGGCTGAATTCCATGAAGTGGTGAAATTATTAATTAATGCGTTTAAATTCCTACTTCAATCTGGAACCTGATGATGAAGTAGTCACGTTCTTCCAGGGTTTTCAGCCAGGTATCCTTAGCATAGGTAAATTCTGTCTGGAGCTTTACACGATGTCCGCGAAGATACTTTGTTGCGCCCACGGTGTATTGTTCCATCTGAGGTTCTAACACCTGAATGTCACGATCCGGGACAACGATTGAATAACGTGTTACAATCTCATAGTTGCTCCTGAACAAATAGCTTCCCTGGTAGTTTTGACCGTGC
>CAZIGG010000023.1:22004-34878 GCA_964538575.1 uncultured Roseivirgaceae bacterium | reverse complement strand
GAACCCGTGTTACCAGAATGAAAATCTGGTGTCCTAACCCCTAGACGAACGGACCATTATTTTAAGCTCGAAGGCCATTCCGCGAAGGCGGGCTGAAAATCGAGTCGCAAAGATAGATGGCTGAACTTGATTTGCAAACGTGACCGGCAAAAAATACTGAACCGAAGGCCGGATAAATTGGTTTTAGAGGCAGCGAATTATATTTTTGTCGCGTTAAAATTCACCTAATCAATCATCATAATGACTAAAGTAGGAATTAACGGTTTCGGCCGGATTGGCCGCCTGGCATTCAGGGCTGCCATCGAACGTAAAGATGTTGAAGTAGTCGGGATCAACGACCTGGTTGACCCGGAATATATGGCCTACATGCTTAAGTACGATTCTACGCATGGCAGGTTTGAAGGTACCGTTGAGGCCAAGGGCGGCAACCTTGTGGTAAACGGAAAAACTATCCGCGTAACGGCTGAAAAAGACCCCTCTAACCTGAAATGGAATGAAGTGGGCGCAGAAATCGTGATTGAATCGACCGGTTTATTTTTAACGATGGCGGACGCGCAAAAGCACATCAACGCGGGCGCGAAAAAAGTTGTGATGTCAGCTCCCGCAAAAGACGATACTCCTACCTTCGTAATGGGTGTAAACCATAAGAAATTAACTGCCCAGCACACGATTGTATCAAACGCATCGTGTACAACAAACTGCCTGGCTCCTATTGCAAAAGTATTGAATGATAAATTCGGTATCCTGGAAGGCTTAATGAGCACCGTGCATGCCGTAACAGCAACTCAAAAAACAGTTGATAGCCCCTCAGCGAAAGACTGGCGCGGTGGCCGGGGCGCTTACCAGAATATCATTCCTTCTTCTACGGGTGCAGCTAAGGCTGTAGGATTGGTGCTCCCTGAACTGAAAGGAAAATTAACCGGCATGTCGTTCCGTGTTCCGGTAGCTGACGTGTCAGTTGTCGATCTGACAGTGCGTTTAGAGAAGCCTGCTTCTTATGAGCAGATCAAAGCTGCCATGAAGGAAGCTTCTGAAGGCGAATTGAAAGGCATCCTCGGGTACACCGAAGATGATGTTGTATCGAATGACTTTTTAGGCGACAGCCGCACATCAATTTTTGATGCAAAAGCCGGTATCGCATTGAACGATAGCTTTGTAAAAGTAGTAGCATGGTATGACAATGAGTGGGGTTACTCAAACAAATTGATCGACCTCGTTCAGGAAATCGCGAGACTCAAATAAAAAATAGCTTAATTGTTTATTGTAGGCGAAGCCCCGCATTTTTGCGGGGTTTTGTTTTTTACGGACATACCTGAAAAACCCGTAAATTCGTTAAGTGAATCAGGCAGCAACCCCGTGACCGATTATTATCACATACTGGGATTATCACAAACCGCGACATCCTCGCAGATTCGGACTGCCTTTAAACGGCTGGCCATGCAATATCACCCGGACCGGAATCCCAACAATCCCGTGGCCGAGGAAATTTTCAAGCAGGTAAACGAGGCGTATCATATTCTTTCCGATCCTTTAAAAAAGGCACGGTACGATTCACGGTTTTATACCTACGGAACACAATCATCAACACAAGCCGCAGAAAAACACTGGCGTGATGTGAGAAGACGGCAGCAAACGCGCAGGCAGTACGCTCCGCCACCGGAAAAAACGTATACCATAACCGGCAACTACTTTAAAATTCAGGGGTTAGCCTTTTTGGTATTTATTATTATGTCCGGAATTTCTTTTGGCATTGTGCACATCGCCAGTTTTTTCTTTGACCAGTATCAGGAAAGCATTCACAGGGAAAATCAACTGAAGGCCCGCGAAGTCACTACGCTTTTTGGATCCGGTAAAATTGATGAGGCCATTACCAAAATTATCGAGCTGAATAAAACTGCACCCATGGAGGCCGTGTTCCGGAGCACGCACGACAGCTTAGTGAATGAGATTAAGCATCGGGCAGAAAAGAATTTTACCAACCGCAATTTCAAAGAAGCGCTGTACTATTATCAATGCTTCAAAAAGTATCAGGATTATGGTAAAACCGAAACGCTGGAAAAAATTGCCGTTTGTCAATACAACACTGCAATGTATGCGGAGGCGTTACAATCCCTCAAGCAGCTTCACAGTGAAAAACCCTGGAGCCTGGAGTTAATCTATGACATTGCAAAGCTCAACCTGAATCACCTCAATAATCCAGCAGAAGCCATGTTTTACTTCGCCCTGGGTGAAAAAACATTCCGCGATAACATGGAGAAAATTTATGGCGAGGCTTTTATGGTGATGATGGATCCAAAAGATATTCCTGATCTCTACTACGAAATCTTTATTGCAAAGGCCCAACTCGAACTGAAGCTGAAGGACTTTAAAGAAGCCGGGCCAGACCTCGAACTGGCCATTTACCTGCGACCCGCCCGACCCGAGGGGTATAAAGTCCGCGCAGAGCTGAACATCGAGCAGCAGCAGTATCGAACTGCCTGCACCGATCTGCGAAAGGCTGAAGAATTGGGTGCAACGGGCATCGCAGAACTTCAATCAAAATACTGTCAATAATACTTATGCAAAAACTATTTATTGCCCTGCTCATGCTGGTATCCGGAACAGCTTTTTCTCAAGCCGATACCCTAGCGATTCACAAGCTTATTGACGACTGGCACCTGGCCGCAACGAAAGCCGATGCGGACGCCTACTTCGGAGCAATTGCAGATAATGGAATTTTTATCGGAACAGATGCCACCGAGCGGTGGAACAAGAACCAGTTTTTGGCGTTCGCCAAACCTCATTTTGACAAAGGAAAAGCCTGGGACTTTAAAGCTTACGGGCGTTCAGTGCATGTAAGTAATGACGGCAGGTTTGCATGGTTTTCAGAACTTTTAACAACCTGGATGGGGGTTTGCAGGGGCTCAGGCATCCTTGAAAAAACGCCCCAGGGATGGAAAATTCAGCAGTATCACCTGTCTGTAACCGTTCCTAATGATCTCATCCGCGATTTTATCACGTTGGTCGCCAATTTCGAAAAGGCGAAAAAATAACAGCTATCAAAAGCTTTCGATCACCGCTTCAAAAATACGGATGTAGGATTTCGCCCGTATTTTGGCGGATTAGCCTGCCTAAAGTGCGCACCTTTGTATTGTACTTAAGACGAAAGCTATGACGAACGGGATGTACAGAGAGACGGTAAACACGAGGATTGTGTCACGTTTCAGGCAGGTGATTATTTTGATGGCGATTATCGCTGCCGGCATTGCAATTTCCATTGCTACCGAAAGCAAGTCGGATGGCCTTTCCACAAAGGCATCGGTACTCCACAATTAGAAATACAAGGGGTTGTATTTTTTTATAATTTAAAATTGGTTGTTTAAAACAGTTCCGGTCACACGGGACTGTTTTTATTTCCGGCTGTGCCTAACTCTTTATAGTTTTACCGCTATGGAATTCAGCCCGGAAGTTTTCTTAAACAAGCTCGCCCAAACAAACGACTCACCTTTTCTAATTTCAGTTGAACGCGCTGAAGGAATCTATTTATACTCCCCTGACGGTAAACGCTACACCGATCTTATTTCAGGCATTGGTGTAAGTAACATCGGTCATCGCCATCCGCATGTAATTAATGCCATCAAAGCTCAGCTCGACAAACACCTGCACGTAATGGTATTTGGAGAATACATCCAGTCGAGTTCGAATTTGTTAGCCGAAAAGCTAACCAGCCTCCTTCCTGAATCACTGAATTGTATTTATTTTGTTAACTCCGGAACGGAAGCTAATGAGGGTGCTCTCAAACTTGCTAAACGTTACACCGGCAGAACAGAAATTATCTCGTGCCGGAAATCGTATCACGGAAGCACGCATGGATCGTTGAGTGTATCCGGCAATGAAATAAAAAAGCAAGCCTTCCGGCCTTTGCTTCCTGATGTTAAATTCATTGACTTTAACGTGGAAGAAGATTTGAAACAGATTACCGTTTCAACAGCCTGTATCATCATCGAAACTATCCAGGGCGATGCAGGTGTACGAATTCCGTCAAAGGCCTACATGAAAGCAATGCGCAAGCGATGTGATGAAACCGGCACGCTTCTGATACTCGATGAAATTCAATGCGGCATGGGCCGGACAGGAACCCTGTTTGCATTTGAGCAGTTTGGAATTGTTCCTGATATTCTGACTACCGCAAAAGCATTTGGTGGCGGACTACCGATCGGGGCATTTATCGCAGATAAAAAGATCATGCAAAAACTTACGCACGATCCGATGCTGGGGCACATTACCACGTTTGGCGGAAACCCGGTATGCTGCGCATCGGCATTAGCAACGCTTGAAGTGCTTGAAAAGGAAAAGTTGCTGGAAACTGTTGAAGCAAAAGGAAAGCTCTTCGAAAAACTGCTTCAGCACAAACACATACAATCAATCAGACGGTTCGGGTTACTGTTTGCCGTTGATTTTGACTCCGCTGAACGCGTTAACCGCATTGTTGAGTATGCCAAACAGAAAGGTGTAATCTGCTACTGGTTTTTATCCCACCCCAACAGCTTTAGGATTGCTCCTCCCCTTACGATTACCGAAGAACAAATCCGTGAGTCGTGTGAAATGATTCTTGAGGCGATTGATAAGAGTTGAAATTGGTTTCCAGATGCCAGCTATTGGGTAGACTGGCAGCCGGAAACCAGAAACATTTAATTTCCTGACGCATTAAACGTGTACACGTAATAGTTCGGATCAACTTTAAGGGTAACAGCTTCCGTAGTTTCCAGTTTGAACCGCTGGCCCTCGTTCGCTTTTGGTTTCAGAACCTGTTCCCTACCATTGATCCACACCTTTACCGGCATGTCAAATGAATCGATGCAGTTCGACCATTTGTATATCAGATTTCCATTTCTGATTGCGTATTCGAACACGGGTACGCGTGTATCGCGAAGGTATTGGTCAAAGAAACCTGTCAGATTCAGATTCAGACTTTTTGCCATGTAATCTTCCACCTGTTTAGTAGTTACAACCTGGTGATAGAATTCTTTGTTCAATCCGCGAAGCATGGCCCTCCAGTATTCATCATTGTTTACTACCTGGCGAAGCGTGTGCAACAGGGCATTACCCTTATTGTACATATCATCAGAACCTTCCGAGTTCACTCCATAATTTCCGATGATCGGAGTCTGATTCGAAATGTTAAACCGCACCCCGCGGCTGTATTCCGCACCGGCTTCTTTGCCATAAAACTTCTCAACAAACAGACATTCTGAATACATGGTGAAGCCTTCGTGAATCCACATATCGGCTATATCTTTATACGTAATGTTGTTGGCGAACCATTCGTGGCCGGTTTCATGCACGATGATGTAATCCCATTTTAAACCCCACCCTGTACCACTGAGATCACTACCCAGGTATCCCTTTTTAAACTGGTTTCCATACGTTACAGAGCTTTGATGCTCCATACCCAGGTAAGGCACCTGAACAAGCTTATAGCTGTCCTCATAAAACGGATAGGGTCCGAACCAGAATTCAAAAGCTTCCATCGTGCGCGCAGCATCCTTAAAATGTTCTTTGGCTTTCTCAAGATCTGATTTCAGAACCCAGAAATCCATGTCGAGCAAACCCTTTTCACCTTTATATTTTTCATTCCAGTGTGTATAATCACCGATGTTGATGTTCACACCGTAATTATTAATAGGATTCACCACTACCCAGGTAAAGGTTTTGGTTTTATCTTTCTCGACCTTTTCCTTCTTCAATCTTCCGTTTGATACGGCAATCAGATCTCCGGGAACATTCACATTGATGGTCATACCATTCTCCGGCTCATCATACATGTGGTCTTTGCAGGGCCACCATAAGCTTGCGCCAATGCCCTGGCACGATGTAGCCACAAAGTCTTTTCCGTTTGAATCCTTTGACCACGAGAAGCCGCCATCCCAAGGTGCATTCTTTGCTACCGTTGGATTACCTGAGAATTCGATTGTTAATGTGTTTAAGCTTCCGGCAACTTGTTTTTTAGTCAGGGTGATAAAATGTGCATTCCCGTCATGCTTAACATCAAGTGTTTGACCGTCCTGTGTGACTTTGTCAATGTTCATAGGCGACTGCAAATCAATCTGCATCACGCTGTTTTCTTCCAGCACTTTATAATACACAACATTGCTGCCTTTAATCGATTTGGCTGCGGGGTTAACCGAGACAGAAAGATCATATTTCTGAAGATCCCACCACACACGTTCTTTAGTGATTGTGCCGCGCAGCGTATCCTGACGCGTGTACGAGCGTTGGGAGAATAATTGTTGCGCCTGAAGGGAGCTGACCATCAGTACAAACAGTATTGCAATGCCGTAGTTTTTCATATTAATCGTACTTTTATAAAGCCCTAAAGTAATTTTAAGCATGGAAGTTTCAAAACCGTTCGACCGGCTTGACTATATCTTCAAGTTGTTCATCATCATTGCGTTATCCATCCTCGCAACAGTACTGGCTGCCGATATTATAATTCCCCTGCTGGTTGCAGCCTTCCTGTCGATTGTGCTTCTCCCGATCGTAAAATGGTTTGAAAAGAAACTTCCGCTGACACTTTCTGTAATTATCGTGCTGATCCTGTCACTTATAATCTTTATCGGAACGATGTGGATTATCGGTAACCAGCTAACGCACCTGATCAGTGATCTGCCAAATCTCGAAAACAAGTACAGGACCCTGGTGGATGGCGTAAGCGCAAGCCTTCAGTCAAGTCTTGGAATTGATGAAGACGAACAAATAAGAATGGTTAAAGAATCGCTGAAAGGTGCAACCGTACACGTAACAAACCTGTTACTGTCTACCACCAATATGCTCTCGTTTATTATCCAAATTCCCATTTATATTTTTCTTTTCCTGATTTATCGTCATCGCTTTAAGAAGTTTTTTTTAAGCCTGTTACCGCATAGCGAAGGGTTAGGCTGGAAAAAAGACATTGATAATGTGCTTAAAGGATATATCTCAGGCTTACTGATGGTGACGGTCATTATCAGCATCCTCAATACGGTCGGGCTTTTAATACTGGGAATTGAGCATGCCCTGTTTTTCGGAGTCCTTTCGGGAATCCTTACGATCATTCCATACATAGGGATATTTATCGGAGCGCTCTTACCCGCCATTTTTGCATTGCTTACTAAAGACAGCGGCTGGTACGCTCTTGGTGTAATCGCTATATTTTCTTTCGTGCAGTTTCTGGAAGGAAATTTTATAACACCGCGAATCACGGGATCGAAAGTCAGCATTAATGCGCTGGCCGCAATCCTTGCGTTATTGATTGGCGGAAAAATTTTAGGAATTGCCGGGATGATCCTGGCTGTACCGATTACCGGTGTGATCCGTGTGTTACTTGCTTATTCGAGGCACTTAAAATCCTTTGTGATTTTACTGGAGGATAAAGATGAACAGGTTGATTCCGAAATTCCGCCCCCGGAAACAGCACCTGTTACAGAAGCCTGACCGGATCATAGTTTTTCTATCACCAGGTTATGGTTCGTGTAAATGCAGATATCCGCTGCAATGCTGAGGCTTTCGCGAACAATTTCTTCTGCGGAAAGATGCGGTGCATGTTTCTTTAACGCGATAGCGGCAGACTGAGCATACATTGCTCCTGAGCCGATCGCAGCAACTTCATTATCGGGTTCCAGCACATCCCCTGTACCGGAAAGAATCAATACTTCTTCTTTACTGGCTGCAATCAGCATGGCTTCCAGTCTTCTCAGATACCGGTCCATCCGCCAGTCTTTGGCAAGCTCAATGGCAGCACGCTTCATATTACCGCCATAACTGTTCAGTTTTTCTTCGAAGCGGTCTAACAAGGTGAACGCATCGGCCGTTGATCCGGCAAAACCCGTTACAACTTTTCCATCCAGCAGCTTGCGGATTTTTTTAACGTTGCTCTTGGCGATGTAATTGCCCATGGTTGCCTGGCCATCTGCACCAATAGCAACCTGGCCATTGTGCTTTACTGCCAATACGGTTGTTGATCTTATCTTTTGCATGAATACATGGTTATTGAACGGTTGGATCGTTAGCCGAGTTTTGTACGTTCATATATGGTTTGCAGCGGAATGCTGATATTCAAAAATGGTATATCCAGCACATCGTGAATTGCTGTGTACTCTTCCAGTTCCCAATGATTGTTTATATTCAGTCGAAATGATTCGGCACGAACAGTGAGTGAGTCAATTAAAATATACTCGCGCAATGTGGGTATATCGCGGTACAGTTTAAACTTTTCGCCCCGGTCGTAGTTTTTAGTAGAGGGCGACAGGATTTCGAAAATAACCGAGGGGCCAATGGCTGAACTACCTTCTTCTTCGCCCTGAATGGTTGGATCACCACAAAAAACAGAAACATCAAAATATGTGTAAAGCGTGTTCTGCGGAATATTAACCAGCATGTCGCTGCCAAAAGGCTGACAGTGCTTTCCCTTTAACCTCGCGTATAACTCGCCATGAATAGTTGATGCAATAACATTATGGGAATACGTTGCTCCGGACATCGCCCGCACTTCCTGGCGAGCATCCGATTGTGCAACGAAATCGGGCATCAGAAATACTTCACCCTTGTAATACTCGTGCTTTTCAAGTGACGTTCGTTCAAACTCAAGATACTCTGCTTCCGTGAGCAGTTTCTTGCCATAAACCGGTACAGGTTCCCGAACGTCAGTCATATAGCCGCTAAATCAAAATTCTAACCGGATCTTCGAGTAATCCTTTTAAGGTTTTAAGGAAGGCAGCGCCCGTTGCACCATCCACCACACGATGGTCGCATGAAAGCGTAACTTTCATGATATTACCAACGGCAAGCTGACCATTCTTAACAATGGCCGTTTCCTTAATTCCGCCAACGGCAAGAATACAGGAATCCGGTGTGTTGATGATTGCCGTAAATTCCTCCACGCCAAACATACCGAGGTTAGAGATCGTGAACGTGCTTCCTTCCCAATCGGCAGGTTGGAGTTTTTTATCCTGAGCCTTCTGAGCGAGGTCTTTTACCTCCGCTGAAATGTGTGATAATGATTTATTGTCCGCGAAACGAACTACCGGTACAAGCAAGCCGTCTTTAACCGCAACCGCTACACCAATATGAATATGGTGATTCTTTCTGATCTTATCCCCTTGCCAGCTTGAGTTAACATCCGGATGCTGGCGCAGCGCTGAAGCTACAGCTTTCAGCACGATGTCGTTGAAGGAGATTTTAACCGGTGCGATCTCATTCATGCTCTTACGCGCTTCCACGGCTTTATCCATGTTGATTTCCATGGTAACGTAGAAATGCGGAGCAGTAAACTTGCTTTCAGAAAGGCGCTTCGCAATGACTTTACGCATTTGCGATACAGCAACTTCTTCGAAACTCTCTTTACCAACAACCTGCGGCAATACTACAGGAGCTGAAGACTTACCGTCTTTTGCGGCTCCTTTTGTTTCTGTAGCTGGTTTATAGTTTTCAACATCGCTTTTGGTAACGCGGCCATTGTCGCCTGTACCTTTAATCTTCGCAATGTCGTATCCTTTTTCTTTAGCAATCTGCTTGGCTAACGGAGACGCTTTTATTCTTCCGTTGGATGAATGATCAGCACCAGCTTCTTCCTTAACCGGTGAGGCAGCCTGACTTTTCTCTTCCTTCTTCTCCTCTGATTTTTTTGCTTCAGGTTTTGCTGTATCGGTTGATTTTGACTGAGTTGCCTTCAGAAGCGTTTTCCAGTCTGCATCCTTCTCCCCTACAATTGCCAGCACGCCATCCACCGGAACTGACTGTCCTTTTTCTGCGCCAATATAAAGCACAGTTCCGTTGTCGTACGATTCGTACTCCATGGTCGCTTTATCTGTTTCGATCTCTGCCATCAGTTCACCCGACTTCACGCTATCGCCAACTTTCTTATGCCAGGCAGCAATAACACCTTCCGTCATAGTATCGCTCATCTTCGGCATCTGAACAATCTTGGCTTTTATGGAAGAAGTATCAATTGATTCCTGCTTTGATTCTTCTTTCTTAGGTTCTTCTTTCACCTTAGGCTCTTCTTTTTTTGATTCAGCGGGCTTGCTGCCGCCTGATGCGTCTCCTTCCAATAAGGCTTTAAAATCTTCGCCTTTCTTTCCTACGATAGCAAGAACACCGTCTATGGGAACAGCCTGGCCTTCCTGCGCACCGATGTGAAGCACAACACCATCGTTGAAGGATTCGTAATCCATGGTGGCTTTGTCAGTTTCAATCTCTGCCATCAGCTCTCCCGACTTCACAGTATCTCCAACTTTCTTATGCCATTTTGCGATAACCCCTTCGGTCATGGTATCGCTCATCTTGGGCATTCTGACTATTTCCGCCATTCTGTTTTTGCTGTTTTTAAATGTAGGGGTCAAAAATAGGGTTAAAAACCCCGAAATTCAAGGCTTCAAAAGCTTTAAAAATTGAGGAATCCGATCAGGAATTCGAACTGAGAAGCGGATGGTTCAAGCCCGTACGAATAGCGGAAACCAACATTCAGTTGAGGCAGGTAACGCATCAGATTAAAATCCATACGCAGTTCACCACCCACAGAAGCATAGGTTTGACTTAACTCTCTTTGCGGGGTTGAACCAAATCCATAATCAAAGAATGCATTACCCCTGAAGCGCTGAATATTCAGCAATGGGCCGAGCGCAAAGTCGGGATACCAAAGAGGCAATGTATAATTAGCCGACATGGAATAGAATTTTTCGAAACGGGCAACGGACAATCCTCTTGGGAGGGGGATTTGATTCCTGAAAAAGTACGAGTTATTATCTTCGAATGGTTCACTGGATGAATTCCGGCTTAACAGTGGAATTTTGGTTCCCTGATAAGCCCAATATCCCCAAAAAGAATGATGCTTGAATAACCCGGGAAAGTATACCTGTGTATAAAATGAAAACTGTTCTCCTGTATAATCACCGCCATAGGGCGTTCCATACACATTCATGGATATGGTTTGACCCCATTTGCTGTAAATATCCCTTCGGCTCTGTTTTAAAAGTCTATAGGCAGAAATATTAAAATGGTTATACAGCAATGTGCCGTTCGCAACGATTGTCCTGTTCCAATACACCGGAATTTCCGGAGTCACAATGCGGCTATCTCCGGAAATAGAATTTGAAAAATCATTCGTGCGGGTTAGTCCAATATAATTTCCCACCGTAAAGTTACCGTGATATTTTGAGTTTGTAGTAATCAGTGGAATTCTTAAACCAATTTCCGCGGTACTCTCTCTCCAGTCAAATGTTAAGTTATCTGTTGCGATAACGGTGTCACCTGGAACAATTTTATAGTAAGAGATATCTCCCTCGTTTAACGAGCGTTTCCCGTACGTAACATTCACATCAATAATCGGATACCATCCCTGGTAGCTCACCCCCAACCGCCAGGCACCTGTGCGTTCGTTGATGTCAAACAAATAGCCGGCCTTGATCTCGGTTGTGCTTAATACATCCTGCGAAGAAATACCGATGTCGGCCTGAGTAAAGGATGTATTAAAATAGGCTCCCCAACTATACGGATTGAAAATGCCCGAGATTTTATTATATCGATTTGCATCAAAAACTGTTTGCGGAACAGTATCCAGCAGATGCGGCCTTCCCTCCTGCTCACTTAAGTAATCGGCATATGCTTTTGGCGACTGCTTCGGGGCAAACTCAGGCCATGTTGCCGGAGAAAATGGTGCAGTCACAACATCCAATCCATCGCGCGATTGGTTGTTGTAATAAATTTTTGAACCGTCCTCAGACAATACCGGGTTGTACGCTCCATACTTTGCAGATGTAATTTGCAGGGTTACTCCTTTCTTTAAATCGAGGGCATAAACATTATCGATGCCACTTACAGGTGAATTGTACAAGAGGTAGTCGTTGGTTAGCACCGGATGGCCTATATTTTCACGCGTGGGTTGAATCAACACCGTTTCAGCACCCGAGGCAAACTCAATGCTAACCACGCTTCGTTTTTGATTTTCGGTTTTCAGCGCCACAATCGTTGACCCATCGGCCGACCAGCGTGCCATCGAATAAAAAGCATTCGATGGATTCGCAAATTTTTTGATCATGTTTCCGTTCTCACTGTTAATCACTACAACCGAAACTTTATACTCTGTATCGCTTTCAACCGTTACAATTTTGGTTGTATCAGGCGAAAGTGCAGCGCCTGAATAGCGTGTCTTGTATGTGAGTACCCGGTACTCTTTTGTTTGCACGTTGTACGACTTAATTACCGAATAATTTTTTACGAGCCAGCGCGGGTCAAACCCAAACTCGCTCCACACAATTTTTCCCTTCACAGCCGATAGCATCCCGGCATCGTTCATCACCCCGGGAATAAAAATTTTCTTTTCACCAGCAGCATTCATTTTTATAAACTGGGAAAAATCGCCAATGCCGTTTTTCAATACCACCACGCTGCCATCGGGTAATGGTTGAGGATACCGGTAATCGGTATAGGCTTTTGAGTTGCGTTGACTAATGTTGTCGTAGGCGGTGAACTGCAACTGACTTGACTCGTCAGCCCATGTTTTCTGTAAGTCAAGCGCTGTGGCCTGATATAGTTTCGGAAGACTCAGCCCGCTTAGTTTTTTTACAGATTGTGAAAACCTGAACGGTAAAAAAGGCAAAAGCGCTGTGCGTTTCATGGCCTTGCCCCAAATATCAGCATCGCCTGTATGTTTACGCAGATAGCCGATCATGTGGTACCCAAACACATAATGGTCGGACATATTGTGTTTGTACGAACGCAGGTATTGTTTGTTGTAATTAAAAACTCTTCCCTCCTGGAGGTTTGTCCGGAGCAGCAATCCGAAATTCGGAATGCGGCCACGGCCGCTGTGGGTAAAAGCTGTTTCGGTTGCAACGGCATCACCCTCCCAAACCCATTT
>CAZIGG010000023.1:0-21904 GCA_964538575.1 uncultured Roseivirgaceae bacterium | reverse complement strand
ATAATAGAAATTTTGCGCGGCCTTGCTCCCATCGACCGGGATTCGGGCGCATAGATATGTTCAAGCGTATTTGCCATACGCTGCGCCTCGGCATCAAATCCTTTGGGATAAAGTACCTTAAAATGGGGGGTATTGATTTTATAAAACTTTACGGAAGGCGGGTTATTCTCCAATACCTCCTGCCCGAATGCCGGGGCACCGAAAAAAAACCAGAGAATCAGTATGGAACAGGTGTATCTCAAAGCCTAAAGGTGAAATATTCAACTCTGTTTCCGGTAAAACAATAGGATAGCCAAAAATTTTGAACTTATTATTGCAGAAGATTTCTGTGCGATGTTTAAAAAATTAAGGGATTTATACAACGAATATAAACCTTACATCCGGGTTGACCTGATCATGTATGGCGTGCTGATCCTGCTGATAATCCTGTATTTTATCTTTAGCGCAGTGGTTCAGTAAGATCAGTGAACCAGTATTTCACTCACATTCTCTTTGATTTTTGAAGCCAGTTGATCGGTCGGTAAATCATTCATATCATGCCCGAACGGATCTTCGATGTCTTCCGCGATCAGCTCCACGCTCAGCAGGATAAATGAAATCACCAGAACAGCGGGTATCGTCATGTAATGCAGGTTGGTAACAAAGCCCAGCGGCAGGGTTATTATATAAGTAAAGATAAATTTCTTGATATACATGGCATACGAATACGGAATGGGCGTATTCTTGATGCGTTCACAGGCACCCATGATATCAATAAACTCTTTCATTTCCTTATCCAGCACAAAAAAATGACTGCCGGTGAGCTTCTTCTGAACATATAATTCATTAACCTTTTTATAAAGTTGTCCGGCTATCGCGTTGGGCTTATGCGAAATGCTGGCCAGTTCTTTCTCAAAGTCAGCATCGGTAATCTTCAACTCTTCCATTTTCACACCTTTTCTCAAATGCTCTTTGCTCGCAAAAACAAAATTGATAGTCATGTGAGAAAACCACTGGCGTGTCTCTGAATCCTCCTCCGGCAAATAAGCATTTAACTTTAGCGCAAAATTACGGGTGCCGTTAACAAGCGATCCCCATAGCTTGCGGCCTTCCCACCAGCGGTCATACGCAGAGTTAATCCTGAACACAAGAAATAAACCCAGCACGATACCCAGCAGCGAGTGAACAGCCGTGGTGCTCTGAAACTCCTCACGGTCAGGATGTAAAACTTCCAGCACAATGTAACAAACCCCGAAAGAAAGCAACCCCATGAAGATAAGCGCGGGGAAAAGGGTTTTCACTACAAACCTGCTGTAGGAATGAAAAATCAACGAAAGCCATGTTTTGGGATTGTAATCAACCATGAGAATGAAAAATAGCCCTAAAAATAAGGAGCGGAAACCGAATTTCAAGTTGTAACCCTTTTGGGGATTTTGCGTTATCAATTTAAAGTAATATATTTATAATATCATTTTAATATCAACGCTATGAACCAGGAAAAAACCTCTGCTCCCGTATCCGGCTATGTCATGCTGGCTGTTATTTTGTTATTGCTCGTGTTCGGTGCATTCGGCCTTATTATGGCCCGGAATCCCGTATTCATCTGGCCGCTCGTGCTGGGCTTTGTGCTGATGCCCGGGTTCTTTTTTATCAATCCCAATTCTTCTATTGTACTTGTTCTGTTCGGTGCCTACAAAGGAACTGTTAAGAAAAACGGCTTCTACTGGGTTAACCCTTTTTACACGAAAAAGCCAATCTCGCTAAGGGCGCGCAATTTCGACAGCGAAAAGATCAAGGTGAATGATAAGGTCGGGAACCCGATTCAAATTGGTGTGATCCTGGTTTGGCAGGTGCGCAACACGTTTCAGGCGGCATTTGAAGTTGATAATTATGAAAATTTTGTAAAGGTGCAAAGCGATTCGGCCGTGCGGAAGCTTGCCGGCCAATATGCATACGACAATTTTGAAGAAGATTCAGAAATAACACTTCGCTCGGGTCATGAAGATGTAAATCATATGCTTGAAGAAAACCTTCGCGGCCGCTTAGATATGGCGGGCATTCATGTGATTGAAGCACGCATTGGCTACCTGGCCTATGCCCCTGAGATTGCCAGCGCTATGCTGAGAAGGCAACAAGCTGCTGCCGTTGTTTCGGCCCGTTTTAAAATTGTAGAAGGCGCTGTGAGCATGGTGCAGATGGCGCTTGATCACTT
Organism: uncultured Roseivirgaceae bacterium; assembly: GCA_964538575.1. Lineage (GTDB taxonomy): Bacteria > Bacteroidota > Bacteroidia > Cytophagales > Cyclobacteriaceae > UBA2336. The sequence continues at coordinate 19,713 of CAZIGG010000023.1, read as the reverse complement.
AGCCAAGCAAAACATCATCGAGCTTGATGAAGAGCGTAAGGCAGCGATGGTCAGTAACCTGATGGTTGTGCTTTGCGCAGATAAAGATGTGAGTCCCGTTGTGAACACCGGAACGTTACATCAATAATGACACGCGTTAATTATTCAGAGCAGCAGAGCTTCAGGCAGGTTTTATGGATCTGGTATATCATCATTCCTGTCGGATTTCTTTCTTCTCTGGGTATTTTGTACGGCTTTTACCAGCAAATTATTCTGGGCGAACCCTGGGGAAATGAACCGATGAGCGATGGTGGCCTGATCGCAGCACTCCTTGTTGTGGTTATTGTTCAGATTCTCGTGATTTGGCTCGTTGCTTCAATGACGCTACGCATAGAAATTACGAGCGAAGAATTCCGGTATAAGTTCTTCGCTTATTTCACCGATTGGAATGCGCTTCGCCCCCATCAGATCGCTAACTATTCTCTTGAAAAGTGGACCTTCTGGAAAGGCCGTGGGGTCGGATACCGTAAAGAAATCTTCAGTAAAACGGTTCGGATGATTATTAAACCGGCTTACATTCTGACCCTAAAAACACACGATGGCAGGACGATCATGATGAGTACGGAAAACAGGGAAGAAATTGAACGCGCCATGCAGAAACTCATGTTGAAAAGTGAAAAATTTTAAAAATGGCTCAAAAAAAACCATTTGCACTGCGCCTTGATCCCGACTTGCTTAAAGCGGTGGAAAAATGGGCGGCAGACGATTTCCGAAGCACCAACGGCCAGCTTGAATGGATTATTTCGAAAGCGCTTAAAGATGCCGGGCGGCATAAACAAACCAAAACGTAGTACGTAATATACAAGCGGTATGTAGCGTTATTTCGCAAAGTTTTTAACTTTCGACTTAAGAAAATTTCCGCTTTATGAGAAAAATTGTCATGCTTCAGATTTTGATGATCATACTTTTTGTGATTGGGTACAGCGCAGCTTCGGCTCAGGGCGATTATGTTGTTACCATTAAGGGTGACACGCTTCGGGGGAAGGTCAGGTACTATTCTAATAGCGGAGTTAAATACGCAAGTAATGGCTCAAAATACGTTCGGCTTACCGCTGAAAATGGTAAAAAGAGCACGCATGAACTTCTTCAAACGATTGCCTTCAAAATGAATGATGAAATTTATCACACGATAAAGTTTTATGATGGTTACACATTCATGAAGCTGATCAAGCCCGGCTATTTAGCCCTGTATGGTTATCAGGTGGAAAATCAAACAACATGGTATGGCCGTTACTTTGTAAAAAAAGATGGAGCACTGCTGGACGTTCCTAATCTCGGGTTTAAGAAAAGGGTCACCCATTATTTGGCAGATTGTCCGAGTCTTGTACAGGACATTGAATCGGGGGTATTAGGCAAATCCGACCTCTTGAAGATTGTTGAGGATTATAACAACTGCGTGGAGTTGAAAACCATTTCAACATCGGTGAAAAAATCACCCGCCACTGAAGCCTGGATAAAGCTGGAGAATGAAGTAACGGGTTTGTCTGAATTTGATAAAAAGGCTGACGCACTTGAAATGATCCGCGAGGTTCAGAAAAAGCTCTCGAAAAATGAAGCCATTCCATCTTTCGTGATTAATGGGTTGAAAGATGCGTTGAAAGATCAAAGCAGTGTTAAAGAAACACTTGACGTGGCGATTGAGAAATTGAATTAAGTTTTTAAAGGATTTTTTGTTTCCAACCTGTTGAAAATCAAATTTTTACTTTTCCATGAGAGCCTGCTCCCTTCTTTTTTGCCTGCTGCTGGCGGGCTGTACCGGTAAAGCGCCTCTGGAAAAGAATAATGAAGCCATCGAAATTGATTCGGCTGAAGCATTCTATGAACAGCCTGAAGACAGGACCGTTTATGATTACAGAAATTTCCAGGGAATCTATGATCATGAAAGTACAACCCGCGGGTTTTCAGCAGTGCTGACCATTACCGAAAGCGGCAATGATCTGTCGTTTACGTTATCCGTTTCACAAGGCAGTTGTAAGGGAGAGGCCGAAGGAAAGATATTCATGGTAAGTCATGAAGAAAATTATCATGTAGGTTTCTTTGAGCAGAACCAATGTCCGCTCCAGTTTTCACTGATGCTTCAGGAAGATAAGATTGACATTAAGGAAGTTAATCTTTGCAGACTTCACGAAAGCGGTTGTTCCTTTGAAGGAACGTACGCCAAACGAAAGAACTGATTATACAGCGTCAAACTCTTCCAGGTTCCAGGAAAGCTTGGGGTTATAAAAGAGTTCACCCTTCTTAACCTCAAGCGGTGATTCAAAATTGTTTTCATACAACGCTCCCGTTCCAAGCCCTTGCGGAATCGTGACCGGATAATTGGCTGTAAGCTGACAAATGGCATTAAGTCCGATGTTAGATTCCAGCGCTGAAGTTATCCACCAGCCAATGTTCAGTGATTCGGCAATTGAAATCCATTCCTGCGAACCCTGAATCCCGCCATGCAAAGACGGTTTAACAATAATGTATTGGGGCTTGACTTTAGTAAGCAAATCTTTTTTCGCTTCCGTTGATTCAAGACCGATCATTTCTTCATCTAATGCAATCGGAATGGGTGACTTGCGGCAAAGCTCTTCAAGTTCAGGCTGTCCCGGTTTTATAGGTTGCTCAATGGAATGAATCTTGAACTTTGAAAGGTCGTACAGCTTATAAAGCGCCTCCCCGGTTTTGAATGCACCGTTTGCATCGAGGCGCAGCGTTATCTCTTCACGGAAATATTTTCTCCGGATGTAATGCAGAATGTCGCACTCTTTTTCAAAGTTCAATCCGCCCACTTTGATTTTAATACACCGGAAACCTTCTTCTATTTTAATAGAAGCCTGCTGCAGCATCAGGTCGAGGTCGCCCATCCACACAAGGCCGTTGATGGGGATCGGCTTTGAAGCCAGGAAGCGGTTATCAAAAATTACCCGTTTACCTCCGTTCTTAAAATCCAGCAGCGCGGTTTCCAGGCCAAAAAGTATGGAAGGAAATCCAGCAGGAATGAGTGCGGCCGCATCCTGCAATAAGGTTGTGCTTCCAACTCTTAACGTTGAGATACTTTCCGCTACCCGGTTCAAAACAAATTCGTAGTCAGGCTTATCATCGATGCTCAATCCCGGTAACGGGGCGCACTCCCCGAGCCCGAAAACAGCAGGGTTGCTTTCATCCCAAAGTTTGATAAACCAGGATGCGCGGTCTTTCATTCTGCCGCGGGAGGTGCGCGCAGTAAAATTGAATTCGAATACTTTTTTGGTAACAGAAGCCCGTAATGCCATGAGGGGTTGATATCAGCTCCAAATTAAATAATAATTTTCAGGGTTAACTTTACCTCGCTTTTCAGGGAAGTCATGCGCGAATTCATTCACATTCAGGATTATACTTACTCTTTGCCCGAGGACAGGATCGCATTCCAGCCCCTTTCTCAGCGGGATGAATCGAAACTGCTTATATATAAAAACAACAAGATCGGGCACAGCATATTCAAAAGCCTGGCAGATTTTCTTCCGGAAAAGTCATTGCTGATTTTTAACGACACGAAAGTCATCCCGGCCCGGCTTCATTTTCAAAAAGATTCGGGCGCTGAAATCGAGATATTCTTATTAAACCCGGTTGCCCCGGAAAAACTGCTGGCAACAGCCATGCTCGCTAAAAACAAGTGCAGTTGGCACTGCACCATCGGCAATCTGAAGCGCTGGAAGGACGGACAAATCCTCACCAAAAAAATTGACAATACAGAGCTAACTGCCTCACTCACAAACCGCTCCGAAAGCATTGTTGAATTTACCTGGCCGGGGTATCAGACATTCTCCGAGATTATTACGGGCGCGGGCACAACGCCCTTACCTCCCTATATCAGGCGGGCGGCTGAAAAAGATGATACAACCCGTTATCAAACCATCTACTCGCATCATGAAGGAGCCGTTGCCGCGCCCACTGCCGGGCTTCACTTTACACAGAAAGTTTTTGAATCCCTCCGTAGCAAGGGAATTGAGCATGATTTCTTAACGCTTCACGTAAGCGCGGGAACTTTTCAACCCGTTAAAGCTGAAAATGCACTTGAGCATATTATGCACTATGAGCAGGTAACAATTAACAAGCAAATCATTGATAATCTGGTCAATAGTCAAAAAATGATTATTGCTGTCGGTACCACATCGATGCGAACCCTGGAAAGTGTGTACTGGTTTGGCGTTAAGCTTTTAAAAGATCCCGAAGCTGATTTCAGCATTACCCAGCGTGATCCTTATGAATCGTCCGGTTCAATATCTACAATTGACGCGCTGAGGGCCGTAATGGCCTGCATGGATTCAAAAGGGCTAAAAAACCTGACAGGCACTACGTCCATATTCATATACCCGGGATACCAGTTTAGAGTTTGCCGGGGATTGATAACGAATTTTCACCAACCGGGCTCAACACTGATGCTTTTGGTGGCTGCTTTTATCGGCAAAAACTGGAAAGAAGTTTACAATCAGGCGCTTGAGCAAGGATATCGCTTTCTGAGCTATGGAGACAGCTCTCTGTTGCTTCCCTGAAAAAAATATCAGGTAACCGGTATCAAAATTTTTAACAATTCCGTTCACCTTTTCCCGCTAAATAAGAATTCATATAAATAGCACACACAGGGTAAAAAACCGGTTGCGGGTTAGCATCGCAACAATTTTAATTCCCTTAGAATCTTATTGTCATAATATTAAAGTAAAACTTTAATAAAACATGCTTAAAATGGCTAATGTGAATTTTTTGCGGTCTTTAGGAAATAAAACTATTTATATCGATTTTTATGTTCATTAGCCGAAATCTATGAAGGGTAATCTACTCAAGCGCAGCTTAAAGATTGAGGAAGGCGAAACCGAGCGCGTTGTATTGCTCCTGGTGATGAGCTTTTTTATGGGGGCATTCCTCGCAACGTACACCGTTGCTTCGCAGGCCCTTTTCCTTAAAATTTTTGATGAGAAATCGGACCTGCCGAAAGCGTTCATGGTAGCCGGGGCGTTCGGGCTGGTGGCCACACTCCTGTATAATTTCCTCCAGAGGCGGATCCCCTTCAGGCTGTTAGCCATTCTTAGCCTGCTCACCATTACGGCCATCACAACGTTCATTGAATTTGGCGACTCGTTTGTGAAAGATCCTGAACAAATCTACTTCTTTTCCTATACACAACTGGCCCCGTTCACCATCATCATCCTGCTGGTATTCTGGGGCTCGTTCAACAGGCTCTTCAACGTAAAGCAAATCAAACGGCTTTTGGAGAGCGTTGACCAGGGAACCTTGTTCGCTTCCTTAATATCCTTCTTCTCCATTCCCGTTGCCCTCAGGTATATTGAAGTAGTGCACCTGTACACGATCTCGCTCATCAGTATTGCCATCTTTACGGTTCTGTTCATCATCCTTTCCGGAAAGTTTGCCGGCAAAAACTGGTCGCTCAGCGAAGAGCGAAAGCAGCATAAAAAAATCTCTACCCTTGATTTTTTCAAGAACAGGTATGTCCTGTTCCTGTCGCTGTTCGTCATTGCCTCGGTAGTGGCCATTAATTTCGTGGATTATTCTTTCCTGAATGTTTCAACACAATATTTCAGTGGCGACCGTGCAGGGGATCTTCCCGAGTTTCTTGCCTTATTTGAAGCGACCATCGTAGTCTTCAGCTTTTTGTTTGAAATACTAGCCGGTGACCGTGTTATTTCAAATTATGGCTTGCGGGTTTCCATTATCATCAACCCGATCCTTACGGGATTGTTTACGGTAATTGCCCTGGTTATCGGGGCATCGTTCGGGTATTCCTTCATCGATTCCTCGTTCATCATCTTCTTCGTGATGATTGCCATGAGCAAGATATTTGTGATGTCCATGCGGGAAGCGCTGGACGAACCATCGTTCAGGCTTTACCTGCTGCCGATTGAGACGAACATTAAGATAGACGTGCAAACCAAAATCGAAGGTATCGTTACGGCATTCGCCACCTTGCTGGCCGGTGGGCTTTTGGTGCTCATCAATACGGTTGAGATTTTCGACCTCATTTACATGACCCTGTTTGCCATTCCGATTATTGCTTTCTGGTATTTTGTAGCCAGCCGGCTGTATACGGGATACCGTAAAACACTGCAAACCACGCTGATAAAAAATAAAGCCAAGCTGGATCATAAAAAAATTGATCTTGAGTACACCGTGGACAAGGTGCTTGAAAAAGAAATCAACAGCTCGGCCGAAGATAAAATCATCTATGGCCTTAAGCTGATGGAAACGCTTGAACCGGCATTATTTGAAAATGCAGCTATCCGGCTGGCAGAAAGCGAATATCCGAAAGTAAGATCCTTTGCCATTGAAAAAATACACGAGCTCGGTATTGATAAAGAGGCGATAAAAAATCCTGAGATCAGGAATCTGGCAAAAAGCGCGCAGGGTGAAGCGGAAGACAGTGATCTGCTTTCTATAGCCCCGGATAAACTGATGAAGCTCAGCAAATCGGTAAAGCCTGCTGACCGGATTCTTGCCGCCAAGCTGCTGCGTAAACTTATCAGCCAGCGGACAATTTTTATTCTGCTGGAATTATTGCGCGATGTCAACGTACAGGTTCGTCATGAAGCGCTGATCACCGCGCGTAAAGTAAAGCGCCCCGAAACCTGGTCGGTGCTTATCGAACTTTTATCTTCTCCTTCGTATGGACATGATGCTGCTGCCGCATTGATCGAAGCCGGACCAGCTGCGCTGCCGGTATTAGAAACATCTTTCCACAAGTCAGGGCAAACCGATCTTGTTATGCTGCGCATTGTGCAGATCATGGGCCGGATTGGCGGTGACGAAGCATTGGCGCTGCTTTGGAAAAAGGCTGACTACCCGGATAAGCGCATTGTGAAACAGATTCTGTATTCACTTCGGTATATTAATTATCGTGCTGTCGGGCGCCAGGCGCAGGAAGTAACGGATCTGCTTGAAGCCGAGCTGGGCAAAACCATCTGGAACCTTGCCGCGCTGCATGAATTACCGAACGATAAACAGGAATTTGAACTCTTGCGTAACGCGCTGCGCGAAGAAATACGGATCAATTTCGATCACATCACCATGTTGCTCTCCATTTTGTATGATCCGGAAGCGGTTCAGCTTGTCCGGGAAAATATAGAATCGGGCGACCCGAACAGCTTAGCCTACGCGCTTGAACTGTTAGACCTTTTTGTCAGCGCTGAACTTAAGCCGAAGCTGCTGCCCCTGTTCGATGATTTGCCGGTGGAGCGCAAGCTTAACCTGTTGCAGTTTTATTTCCCGCGCGAAAGCTATAACCCTGTCCAGGTAATTAACTACATCCTTAACCGCGATTTCAATTTGAATAACCGCTGGACAAAAGTATGTGCCGTTTATACTTCGGCTTACATGAACGATTTCCGGGTAAGCCGCGGGCTCATCGCCCAAATGTTTAATCAGGACAAAATGCTGCAGGAAACTGCCGCATGGGTGATCTATAATAAAGATAAAAACATCTACAAAGTAATTTCTGAACGCCTCCCGGGACGGGATAAAAAATTCCTCGACTCGTCCATTGAAAACAATCAGTTGCTGGATGGATTGGATGATGGTTTCTTCCTCGGCATTGAAATGGTGCTGTTCCTGAAACAATTGCCGGAGTTTAAAAACATCAACGGTGTGGTGCTGGCCGATTTGTTCGATAAAATTTCTCCGCTGGATCTGAACGAAGGAGAAAAGTTAACCTTCGATGCCAGGGAGCAGGGGATGCCGATCATCATTGTGGCGCTCGGAGAAATTAAGCTGAAAGATGATGACATAATAATCCGCACATTGAAAGCCGGCAGCGTGTATGGCGACATCTTCCAGAACGGGCAGGTTGTTGCCGCAAAAAGCATCGAAGCAACCGAACGCTCCATCGTATTTAAAATTAACCTTGCAGACTTCTATTTCGTAATGGCCAACCACCACGAGCTTGTAGAAGGGCTTATTAAAAATATTACCAGCAACGAGGCTAAGGCCAACGTGCTGAACACTGAACTTTAAACCTAGAACAAATGAATTTTGAAGTAGATGTACTCGTGTTATTTGCCGACCGCGATAATGAAAAAGGACAGGGCGGGCAGGCCGGATGGGTAACACAGTTTAAGAAGTTTCTTGAGCTTATGCTCACCCAGGTGCTTGGCGATAAACCAAAAATTCTGCTGAAGAGCGAGTTTGATAATATGGCCTCTCCAAAGCTTGATAACGCAGCCGTTACGATAAGCATTTTGTCGCAGGATTTTATCAAGTCCGGCCAGTGCCTCGATAGCCTCGAAACATTTTATAAAGCCATTGAAGCGTCAGGCAAAACCCGCAACCGGGTATTTAAGGTTTTCAAATCTCCGCTTTCCAATATGGAACAGCCTCCGCGACTGCGTGAGCTGATCGGCTACGAAATGTACCAGCTTGATTCAGAATCAGGGGAGGTTCGTGAATACACCGACTATTTCAGCAACGAAGCCGAACGCCAGTACTGGATGAAAATGGTTGACTTAGCGTATGATATTTTCGATACGCTCGTTCAACTGAAGGATGGCGCTGCGAAATCGGAAGTTAAAAACATCTACAAACGTAAAACCATTTACCTCGCGGAAACCGGTCACGATCTTTCCGTGCAGCGAAACATCATCAAGCGTGAACTTCAGCGTCACGGATACATTGTATTGCCCAATCAAACCCTTCCCGGCTTTGCCAACGATCTTGAAAAGATCGTTCGCAGGGATGTGGAAGATGCAAGCCTTTCTATCCACCTGATCGGAAGCGCGTACGGTGAAATTCCGGATGGAGCGGATCGTTCTATTGTTGATCTGCAGAACAGATTCGCGGCTGAAAAAAGTCACAAGGTTGGTAAAGAGCAGTTTTCACGTTTAATCTGGATCTCTCCTACCCTGAACAATGCAAGCGAACGTCAGAAAGCGTTCATCGATAACATCAAACGCGATACCGATGCCCAGGAAGGCGCGGAGATTTTACAGACTCCGTTAGAGGATTTCAAAAACATTGTGCGTGAAGAGCTTCTTGATACCCATGAGAAAAAAGCGCTTGACGATACCGGTGGAAAATCGGTTTACCTGGTGCATGACCGCATCGATCACAACGATGTGAAACCGTTGATTGATGCCATTCAGAAATCGGGCTATAAAGTATTAGTGCCTGATTTTGAGGGCGAACTGCTCGACTTACGTCAGAAGCACATCGATAATTTACGAAACTTTGATGCAGCCATTATCTATAAAGGAAAAGTGAACGATCAGTGGGTGCGCATGAAAGTGCTTGATTTATTGAAAGCTCCCGGCTTTGGAAGAAAGAAGCCTATTAAGGGTAAAGCCGTGTTCACAGCGCCAGGCGCAGCAGTAAATCTTGATTCATTTAAAAATCAGAACGTACGAATTGTGGAGAGTGATCTGAGAGATTCAGAAAAATCAATAACATCATTATTAGCAGAATTTAACGCTTAATATTATGCCACAGATAGTTGACGAAAAGGTTTCAACCTTAAACCCCTTCCCCGGGTTACGTCCATTCAAAATTGAAGAAAGCCATTTGTTCTTCGGGCGCGAAGGCCAAAGCGATGAGGTTCTTCTCAAGCTTTCGAAAAGCCGGTTCGTTGGTGTTATCGGACCGAGCGGCAGCGGTAAATCTTCGTTTATTTATTGCGGAGTATTACCAATCCTGTACGGTGGATTCTTAACAGATGCCAGTCCGAACTGGGAAGTTGTGGTAACACGCCCCGGTGCAGGCCCGATTGACAACCTGGCAGAATCACTGCTGAAAAACAATAAGGAATACTTAGATGCAGATCCGGAAGAAAAGAAAATCAAGCGCACGATTTTCTCTACCCTCCTGCGAAGCAGCTCGCTCGGACTTGTTGAAGCCGTTGAACAATCCAGAAGATCAGGCGATGTAAATTACCTGATCTTAGTCGATCAGTTTGAAGAATTGTTCCGCTTCAAAGACAGCACCGATCCAAACTCGGTAAACGAGACATTGGCCTTCGTTAATTTATTGATCGAAGCCATCAACTACCCGGATTCTCCAATCTATGTTGCGATCACCATGCGTTCCGATTTTATCGGTGATTGTGCGCAGTTTCCTGAATTAACAAGAAAGATTAACGATAGTCACTACCTGATCCCACAATTAACCCGCGAACAAAAACGCAGGGCGATTGAAGGTCCGGTGGCCGTAGGCGGTGCGAAGATTACTCCTCGTCTTGTGCAGCAGTTATTAAATGATTTGGGCGACAACCCGGATCAGCTTCCGATTCTCCAGCATGCGCTGATGCGCACGTGGAGCTACTGGTCGCTCTACCGCGACTATGAAGAAGAGCAGGTTGACCTGAAGCACTACGAGGCAATCGGTACGATGGCGGAAGCCTTGTCGATGCACGCGAACGAAGCATTCGATGAACTTACCGATGACCAGAAACACATTTGCGAAATCCTCTTTAAAGCCATCACCGAAAAGCGCGGTGAGAACTTCGGCATCAGGCGGCCAACACGCTTAAATGAAATCGCAGCGATTGCCGATTGCTCGGAAGAAGAAATAACAGAGGTAATTGAAAAATTCCGTGAACCCGGCAGGTCATTATTAACACCGGCTTTCGGTACACCGATCTCTTCCAAGTCAATGGTCGATATTTCGCACGAGAGCTTAATGCGGATCTGGGTGCGGCTGAAAAACTGGGTTGACGATGAAGCAGAAGCCGTGCAGATGTATATCCGCCTGGCGGAAGCCGCATCGATGTACCAGGTAGGCAAAGCCGGCCTTTGGAGGCCACCCGATTTACAGCTTGCGCTCAACTGGCAGGCCAAGCACAAGCCAACATTGGTTTGGGGTCAGCGTTACCATCCTGCCTTTGAACGTACACTTGTATTCCTTGAATACTCGAAGAAAGAATTTGAGACCGAACAGCGCATCAAGGAGCTTGAGCAGAAGCGCAAACTGCAGCGCGCCCGCAACACAGCCCTTGTGCTGGCTACAGCTACCGTTGTTTCTGTATTGTTCCTGATTTTTGCTTTTATCAAGAAAACCGAAGCTGACACTCAACGCGAGCGGGCTGTGGGGCTACAGAAAGAAGCAGAAACCGCAAAGATTGAGGCGGAAAACGCAAGGGACGAAGCGAACGAAGCAAAAAACAAAGCTGTTGAATCTGAACAGAGAGCTGTTAAAGCCAAAGAAGAAGCTGATGAGCAACGAAAACTTGCCGAGCAAAATGAAATTCTGGCTAAAGAAAATGCCGAGAAGGCACGTCTTGAAGCTATTCGTGCTGAGGATAATGCTGATATAGCCAAGAAAAACGAGCTTGAAGCTAAGGAGAACGAAAAGAAAGCAATTGCTGCCCGCGAAGAGGCAACCCGAGGCCAGTACCTTTCCCAGGCAAAGGCCATGGCGCTTAAATCGAAAGAGCTGAACAGCGATCCACAGCTTCAGTCGCTCCTTGCGCAGCAGGCGTATATCTTTAATAAAAAATATGGCGGAGAAGAATATGATAACGACATTTATAATGGTTTGCTCCAGGCATTGCGCACACGCGATCACGGGTTAACAAAAAGTCTTGCGGGACATGGTGCGACACGCGCATTGGTTACCCTTGCCAAAGATGATAATATCTATTCAGGCGGAAGTGATGGCAAGATCATTAAATGGAAACATGTTGATGGCCAATGGTCTGCTGAAATTTTAGTGGATAAAGCCGGGAACCCTGATTACCAGGTTTATTCCATGGATGTAAACGCTTCCGAAACAACATTGGTTGCTGCCGGTTTATATACACCTGATGAAAGGAATAACTTCATTACAGTGTATGATTTGAACAATATGCGGTCGCCTAAAAAAGTCTATGGTTTTACCAATTCAGTTGAAAACGTAAACTTCACACCTGACGGAAAAGGTATCTATGTGCGCGACAATGGCGGATGGAGCATTAAATATTCTGATCTGAACACCGTAAAAGAAGTGATTAAGCCTCCCGTAAAAATCAATTCGATTGATTTAAGTTGGGACGGGCGAAAGCTTGCCGGTGCCGGTGATAACGGGATGCTCTATATCTGGGATGTTGCCAACAACTTCGCGGTAACCGAAATCAATGTAAGAACCAGGAGCACATCGCACCTCACAGCTGTTGTGTGGAGCCCTAAGGATGAGCAACTGATTACAGGTGATACCGATGGATTATTGAAAATCGTCAGCACGGTAGCGAATTCCGTAATCAAGACATTACCAGGCCATGAGAGCCCGATTGCGCAAATCAAGTACAATCATGCGGCCGGTTTCTTCGCTTCGGCCAGCAAAGACAAAACGGTAAGGCTTTGGAACCTGAAACAACTTACCACTCCGCCCATTGTATTGCAGGGCCATGGCGATTGGGTATGGACGATTGCCTTCACACCTAATGACGAACAGTTAATGGTGGGTCTGCAAAGTACACGGCAGGTTATCAAGCGCAGCGCAACGGCTGACGAGATGGGCATCGCGAATGAGGAAAGCATCTGGGCTTATCCGACAAAAATTACTACCATGTCTGACATTCTTTGCGGGCAATACATTACCCGCAACATGACAGATGAAGAATGGAAAACCTACGTGGGTGACCTGGATAAAATGCAGAAAGAAAAAACCTGTTCAAACGTTGATAACTGATTACCGGATGAAAAAACTTTTACCCTTAGTACTTTTACTTGCTTCGTATAATTCATTTGCTCAGACAGGCCCCACACCGGCCCAAACGCTAAGGCTTGCGCGCGCAACCTATGAACAAGGACGACTTCACGAAATTCCAACCCAACTGAATGATGGAGTTATTGCAAAAATGACTAACAAGCAGGATAAAGTTGAGGCTTACAAAATTCTATGCTTGAGCTACATTTACCTGGAAGAGCCGGAGAAAGCAGATGAGGCTATGTTGAACATTCTGCGCACCGATCCTTATTTTGAAATTAATGAAGCTGTAGATCCGGCTGAATTTGTGGCGCTTTATAAAACATTCAGAAGACTTCCCGTATTCAGAATTGGCGGAAAGCTGGGTGTTGATGCAAGCCGGCCGAATGTAATAGAAAGAACAACTGCAGGTGAGGGAAAAAGTGAGTTTAATTCTCTTGTTGGAATAAACTTTGGCCTTCTGGCGGACATGCCTATCAATGAGCGATTAAATCTTCATGCTGAACTGCTTTACAGCCAGAAAAGATTTGGCGCTACTGTGATATCTGATCGATTCGATGAAAGTGACACCGTGAATAATAATTTTCAAAACACAACCGAAGCCATCGAATCCCAGACATGGCTAAGTCTTCCATTGGCCGTACAATACAAACCTTTTGGCAAGAAGTCCGGGTTTAATGCAAAATTCAATCCCTATGTATCGCTTGGGGTCACCATCGATTACCTGCTTGCTGCTAAAATTACAGGAGAACAGATTCGGGATGAACAGAGTTCTGTGCAGGAAAAGTCGTTTGAGTTTGAACCCTCCAGAAATTCAATAAACATTAGTATCCTGGCAGCAGCGGGAATCAAATTCCGGATTGGCGGAGGTTACGTTGTATCAGAGATCCGGTATTTATACGGACTTACTAATATAAGTTCGAAAGAATCCGCCTTTAAAAACCAGGATATAGTCTGGGAACTTAATTACACAGACCCGGTCTTTAAACTATCATCCCTGGGAGTTTCCGCAGGGTACATCCAGAATATTTTCAATCCCAAAAAACTCAAGCACAGAAAATGAGAAAAGTTTTACTTCCTTTTTTTATACTTATCATAATCACAGGCTGTTCTAATTTAGAAGATGCGGAACCCTCTGACCGTAAAACTTTCATTAAGTTTTTCAACGGAGCATATACCCTTTCCGCAACATCCGTGGAGAGCATACCCGGAGGATATGTAGTGCTGGGAAACATGCAGGTAAATGATACTACAGTAGTTACTATCGTACTTGAAACCGATGAAAACGGTAACCAGATCGGTGAGCCGCATCGTTTTCCGGGAGGAACCGGCAAGGCAATAAAGCCATTTATTAATGGAAGCGGGCAGGTTACCGGTTACGTGATCGTAGGCGACAGTATTAAAATCGACCCTTTTGCCGAGCAGGCTGCCAATACGGAGATTGCATCGCTCAGGGTACTTCAGCTAAACCCATCCTTCGGCCTTGTGAAAAAATATTTCCGATCTGACAAGCGACCGCTCATCCCAATAACACACCCTGTAAAGCAGGATTTCTTCGGGCAAGCGCTTACCATCACGGAGGACGGAAAAGTCTTTGTACTTGGGACTGTTAAGGATGGCGTAGTAGGGCAGCAAACAGCGCCTCAGAAAACCCTGCTCATGCAGTTTAACAGCGCAGTGGATTCCGTGTGGTCCATCGAGTATGACATTAACGACATGACATACCAGAACGCCAAAAGCCTGATCTATAATAACGGAAAAATTATCTGGTCCACCGCATTGGCTATTGACCAGGGTGGTTTCAATACTTCGTACGTAAGTATACCGGTTGCAGAAGAACAATCAGCCTTTGTTAACTTCAGTGTTGTAGGCCAAACCACCAATCAGCTCTTTGTTCCGAGGGACATTACGACTGCAAAAAATGCCGCGTTCGGTTATGCGGTTACCGGTAGATACAGCGTTGAAACAAGCGGTTCGAAAAGCAATCTATTCTTTCTTCGCGCATACGCTTCGGGAGATATCATCCCCGGAAGTATCCGGTATTTTGACGGACGCACCGGGATTACACCCTTAGAGAATCAGAATCAGTCTGCGGTTCAGGATGGCGGTGAGACCATTACTTCCACAAAGGACGGGGGCTACATTATAGCGGGTTATACCGAACTCGAATCGGGTAAAGGAAAAGATCTCTGGTTAATTAGAATCGATGCCTTTGGAGAGGCCGTGTGGCAAAAAACGCTGGGCGGTTCGGGCGACCAGGTACCAAGCGCTATTCGCGAATTACCCTCGGGTGAAATCCTGATTTGCGGAACAAATACAGTGGGCGGGTTCTCATCCATCTTCCTGATCAAAGCTGATGGAAAAGGTCTGATAACAAATTGATGTATGCTCAGGCATACATTCGATAATATTTTATTGCTTATTAATAATCTGAAATAGTCATCTTACTATGAATAAACGGTTACTCAATCTTATAATCCTGTTTGCATTTTTGTTCCTTTCTGCAACAGCATATTCCCAGGCCGTCACCATGAGCGCAGCAACCGGGGGGCTTGCAGGCGCGGCACAAATTTCCGGAACCAATAACATCGCGATTCTTGGGGTTCAGCTTACCAAGGCTACCGGGGGCGGTAACACCGTAACCAGCATTACCGTTGCGATGACGCCTACTCCTGTCGGAAAATTTACAAATGCAAGGCTATACGAATCTGCGGACGCAACCTTTAGCGGTGTTGGCACTGAAACTTTGATTACCACAGGAACGATCACGGCAACCGATATTTCCTTTACAGGCGCTCCGCTTACCAATTTTGACGGAGCAACCGCTGCTGCCGATGATGAGTTCTTCTTTGTAGTTGTAGATGTAGAGCCGACCGCAGCAACCGGTGACGCCACAACTCCTTCATTAGCCAGCACAGGTGTTGTGGTTTCCACGGGCACTACTACCGGCACGACTATTACCGGGGCCACATATACACTAACTGCCCCGCAAACAACCATTGCCAATCTTTCAACCGGCCTGGCTGCTTCACCGCTCCTGCCGGGCGCTACAGGTCAGGGTGTATTTGGTTTTTCATTGACCTCGACCGGAACACAAACCGTTACTGCGCTGAATATCCAGGTAAGCAATACACCGACCGGCAGGTGGGGGTCTTATTCATTGATTACTTCTGCCGATAACGATTTCTCAACTACGGGTGATAACTCTGTCATCGGGGGTTTAACGATTACTCCGTCTACTACTGAGATTGTCATTACCGGGCTTTCTCAAACCATCACAACAGCAGCAACAAATTATTTCCTGGTAATAAATGTTGATCCTGCGGCTTCGGGAAGCACCATTACACCGTCTCTTGCTGCTGCAAATGCAACGGCCACTACGGGAACATTTACGGGAACAGCAACCGGAACAACCTATTCGTTTGCCCCGATATTGACCATTGCAAATCTGGCAACCGGCCTGGCTGCTTCACCGTTGATTGCTTCAACAACCAACCAGGGAGTCTTCGGCTTTTCGTTAACATCGAATGGAGCCCAAACGGTAACCGTTATCAACATTCAGCTTACGAGTACTCCGACATCCAAATGGAGCAATTATAGACTAATAACTTCTACGGATGCAAGCTATGCTACAGCAGGTGATAACTCTGCACCCATTGGCGGACTTACCTTTACACCTTCTGCGAGCGAGGTTGCCATTACAGGTCTTTCACAAAACATTACATCGACCGGTACAAATTATTTTTTGGTAGTAGATGTTGATCCCGGAGTTACGGGCGCTACTACGCCTGTTCAGCCATCCCTTACCGCAGGAAATATCACCATAACAACTGGTGGCGGAGTAGCCACCGGGTCCGCCACCGGCACGAATTACAGTTTCGGTACGGCAACCGCAACCTTTGCACAGTTAACAGCCGGGGTTGCTGCCTCTCCCCTTTCAGCAAGTGCTGCCAACCAGGCTGTCATTGGCTTTTCAGCTTCTTCAAACAGTACGCAATCATTCACCGCGATCAATATTCAACTGTCCAGTGACCCAGCAACCAAATGGGGTTCGTACACCCTTGTACGCTCAACGGATAACAGCTTCGCAACGGCAGGAGACAATACAACCATCGGAAGTTTAACGTTTACCCCAAGTGCAACTCAGGTTGCCATTACAGGTCTGACGGAAACACTAAACGGCACAGCAAAAAATTATTTCCTCGTGGTTACCGTTGACCCAGCGGTCACAGGGGCAACAACCGCAATTCAACCCTCCTTTGCGCAGGCCAACATAACAGCATCTGGAAATGTTAATGTTACCGGTACAACCATAGCGGGTACGAATTACTTGTTCAATACTTCCCAGCTTTCAGATATTATATTGAATGGTGCAACTACAAATTCTATAGCCTATGAAGATTCGCAAGATAATCCTATCTCAGGTTTGCCAGGAAGTACAAACTTGGGTAACTATAGAATTCGTGACGGAGGTGGGGCTAATGATGGCGACAATAAAGGCACAACCGTTACCTCTATTGAGCTTCAAATCACAAACGCTGAAAACTTAAGGCAAATAGTTCTGTACGATCATTCAGATGATACTGAAATTCCAGGTACACAGCAATCCGTTTCAGGTACAGGTACGATTACCATTGTTTTTACCCCCACTACACCAATCACTGTTCCGGATAATGGCAGTTTTGAGTTCAAAGTACGGGCTTCGTTTCAAGAGATGGTTACAGATAACCATCCCATACGCGTATCTGTTGTTTCAGCCACAGCAGCAGCAACAGGTTCAGGGTTTTCACCTGTAGGTACCTGGGCCTCAACTCAAACAGCTATAAACACCAACCTGATAGCCGTTGTTGCTACTAAATTTATAGTGAATTGTACTCCAACCACCCAGACAATAAATGCCCCTATTACTATAACTGTTCAGGCTGTTGATGATGAATTTGAAAACAGAGATCTTGATTATAATGGTAAAATTGACCTGCAGAGAAGTCCAGGGACAGGCAGTTTTACAGCCACCCCGGGTTTTACCGGACGAAGTCTTGCAGCAGGCCAAGTTACATGGACTAACGCACAATTCTCCGTGTCGAATAACTATACAATAACTGCCAATGATAACGCATATGATCCCCCGGCACCTGAAGCTCAGGTTAATCTTGAAAATGGATCAATGAATGTTACAATCACAAGTTCCGCCAGTACTATAACCACGTCCATTGACCCCGTACTGTGTTACGGAGGACCCACCGCATCTGAGACACTTTCAAATATTGTGATCACCGAAACGGATGCGGCTGGTATTTCTGGCAGTGGTACTGTTACATTTTCATTAGCCTTACCCTCCGGCTTCGTGTTTGATCAAAGTATTACATCAGGTGTTTCTGTTAGCGGAGGTTCTGACCTTTCAGCACCATCAAACTATACCTACCCGGGAGCAAACGTGGTTCAATTTAGTTTTAACGTTAATGGCACTTCCAATATCAATGCCATTACAATCAGTAACCTGAAGGCAAGGTATCCGCATCCCGGAATAAACAACCAGGACATTGACCCTACTACTGGAGTTCTCAACATTACACGATTAGGTGGAACTGCCAACATTGCCGGAGTTGGTGCGGGTACTGTTCTCGGTACCATTAGCGCAACCAAGCAAACAAGCGATGTTACTTTTACGGTAACTGAACTCTCGGACAATCCGTATGTAGCTCCGAATACCACAATATTTAATGCCGGCAGTGTTCCTGTTAAATTAGTGCCCAGCAGCCCAACAACAGAATCAGTTTTCCAGGGAAGCAGTGGCGGTGTAACTTTTTCAAGCCCCGATTACAGGTTTAATCCGAGCTCACTTACTGCCGGATCTTATCCGGTTACGCTTATCCACACAGTACCCGCAACGGGCTGCCAGTCCTACAATACGAAATTGTTTGAAGTTATCATCTCCGGAATTGCAGGATTACTCGATACATACTGTAGTAACGATGAAACACTAGCAACTATGTCAGTTAATCAATTGTATATTGATGAACTCATGCAATACAATAGTTTCCCAACGGAGTGGAGATTGGATAAATTTGTTTATTACGACTACCAAGTTGGCTGGAGAAACATAACTAACCCATCAAATGATATATTTGATCCAAGATTGGAAGAGTATCAAAATGACTATGCTTACTGGGGCGGACAAATTCCCATTGGTTTTTCGGTTTATAATACAAATGCTGGAGCTGGGATTCCTCAAGGTTCAAACTATGTATGGACTTACCAATGGGTCAATGTAAGATCTGCCCCAACAATAAGTTTTACGTTGCCCTCCGATATTTATTCTTATTGTACTGATAATGCTGCAGTAACGTTAATCGGATCACCTGCCAACGGTCCAAATGCCGGCATAGATAAATTCAGTACTACTAATCCAAATGGCGCGGGAGCAATCACGAATGCTTTAGACGGAGGAGGAAACCGAGTGTGGTCGTTTGTGCCTTCTCTTGTTACGGGTGTAGATGCTACAACCTCCCAGATAATTAATATAACGTACGAATACCAGGATCCAGCAACAACTTGTAGCAATACGACTACACGACCTGTAACCGTCCATTTTCGCCCAACTACTGTCCCTGCCGGGAATATTGATAGAATACAGCCGGGTACCATTCCTACGGATAAAACCATTATACAACTTTGCCAGGGCACTACGGGTACATTTTCTTTCACAGCAGCCAATGCCACCCCTTATAATTATCGTTGGTACGAAGGAACCGTGAGCCCGGAAAACCTGAAAGGTACCGCTGCCACCTTTAACCCGCCCGTAAGTACAGCAACACCCGGTAATTATCCATTTGTTGTTACACGGGAGAAAAATGGATGTGAAAGTGTAGGCTCTAATCTCTCCGTATTGGTTAAGGTAATAGGCTTACCCACTGCACCTGTTCCAAATTTTCCCGATGCTAACAGGCAGTATTGTGTAAGTTTGGTCAATAATGTTGACCCTACTCATCTTGGTGTACCGGGCACAGACCTAAAATGGTATAGTGAGTCAGGTACTAT
>CAZIGG010000022.1:2470-35628 GCA_964538575.1 uncultured Roseivirgaceae bacterium | reverse complement strand
CAATTGTTTTTTTCGAGGTTGTTCTTCAGATTCTGTAAACTGATCTGCATATCCTGATACAAACCTACACGGCTTTTCCTGCTTTCAGCGGGTGCGGATGCGCCAACAAGAGGGGTGAACGCGACCTTTTAAATAAAGTGATAACATATGATTCCGCGCTTAGATCGCAACTTAGCGGCTTAAATTTTTCCACGAAGGTGCAAATCCGGCATTCGAGCGGGTTGATTCCGACAAACTGATCCGTTAGCTTTGGAATAGCAGCAGGCGGCCAGCATGCTTGTTGTGCAATTAAAATTTTGTGTATGAAACACGTCTCTATTTTACTTCCGCAGCGTGCCATCCTGGGCAGTGTTGAAGGGCCCCGCCAGTTGCTTGCGCAGGTTAATCATTTCTTTCAGTCGAAAGGAGAGAAGCCGATGTTTAACATTCAGCTTGTCGGGTCGAGAAAGGAAACTCCGCTCAGCGGGGGTGCATTTACGGCACATGCCAACGTGCTGCTTGATGATGTTAAGAAAACAGACCTCATTATTATTCCGGCTGTTGACGGAGACCCTGCAGAAGGCATAGAAAATAATAAAGAGCTTATTCCCTGGATCCAGCAACAACATGCACAAGGAGCAGAAGTGGCCAGCCTGTGCATGGGTGCGTTTATTTTAGCAGCAACCGGCTTAGGCAACGGCAAAAAGATGGCTACCCACTGGCTTGCCGAAAATCAATTCCGTAAAATGTTTCCCGAGGTAACCTTAATTGCTGAGAAAATTGTTGCCGATGAAGACGGAGTTTATTCCAGCGGGGGTGCATATTCCTATCTTAACCTTATTCTATACCTGATTGAAAAATTCGTAAACCGTGAAACGGCTGTATTGTGTGCCAAAGTGTTTGCGTTGGAAATCGACCGCGAAAATCAATCGGCTTTCATGATGTTTACCGGAACGAAGGAGCATGGCGATACACCCATCCGGGAAGCGCAGATGTTCATTGAAAGCAATTACCAGGAAAAGATTACGGTTGATCAGTTAGCATCCATGTTTGCGTTAGGCCGAAGAAACCTGGAGCGAAGGTTTAAGAAGGCTACCGCCAATACAGTGATTGAGTACATTCAGCGGGTAAAAATTGAAGCTGCCAAGATGAGCCTTGAATCATCGCGTGAAAATGTGAACGAAGTGATGTACAAGGTAGGCTACAACGACATCAAGGCATTCCGGACTACGTTTAAAAAGATTACCGGACTTTCACCTGTTGAATACCGGAATAAGTACAATGTTTTGAATGCGGTAGCGTAATAGATTGCAGGAGGATTATTATTATTGTGGCTAACCTCCTGACCTATGGCTATTGGAATCAGTCCCCGCTATTCAGAAACTCAAGCTTTTGAGAATTCCCTTCCGGCAGAAATCCTGCTTTTGGCTTTAGAAGCTGTAAAGGCACAAGGATGGGAGGTTGGGTTTATCAGTTCTTCCAGGCTGGTTGCTTATTCCTCAATGTCCATGAGTTCATGGAGCGAAAAAATCAGTGTTACCGTGAATAACCGTGAGTTGACAATACAAAGCGAGTGCACGAGTAATCAGGTGCTGGACTGGGGGAAGAACAAAAAAAATGCAGAGGCTTTCTTTAGAAGTTTCTATGAGATCCGTGCCACGCTGTCAGCGGAAGACATTCAGGAAAGGCTGAAAACAGTTGAGTTCAGCAAAACCGAAGATGGGGACCTGGCAGAGGAGTCTTTTGAAACCGGCCATGGTAAGATCAAAAATGTATGGTCAGTTTTCATTCCAACCCGGGGTTATTTTGTAACCCCCATTCTTCTTAACCTTAATCTGCTGATTTTTATCGTGATGATCGGAACAGGTGTGAATATCCTGCAGCCCGATACGGATAGTTTACTGGCATGGGGTGCAAATTTCAGACCCCTGACGTTAGCGGGCCAGGCGTGGCGCCTGCTTACAAGCTGCTTTCTTCACATCGGTATTTTGCATTTGCTTTTCAATATGTATGCGTTGGTATACATTGGGCTCCTCCTTGAGCTTCGTTTGGGACGGGCCCGATTTCTGGCTGCGTACCTTTTAACCGGTATAGCCGGAAGCATTGCAAGTGTGTACTGGAATGAGCTTATCATCAGTGCAGGTGCTTCGGGCGCTATTTTCGGGATGTACGGTGTTTTTCTGGCGTTGCTTACTACTAACCTGATCGAAAAAACCGCACGAAAAAACTTCCTGGCCAGCATTGTTGTTTTCGTAGGGTATAACCTGGTGGCTGGCTTAAGGGGTGAGATTGATAATGCCGCCCATATTGGAGGACTTATTTCCGGCATGGCGGCAGGGTATGTATTTTATTTCAGCTTGTTAAGACCAGCATTGAATTCGTGGAAATATGGTTCCATTGCAGCGATTGCCATTTTGATCCTGTTTTCATCCATTATTGTTTATCAGACAACTCCGAACAACCTGGCGGAATATGATCGTAAAATGGAGGAGTTTGCAGTTATAGAAGCGCGCGCATTAGAGCCTTTACGCAGGCATGAATCGATACCGGACAGCCTTCTCTATGAGCAAATCAAAATTACCGGAATTCCTTCCTGGCATGAAGCCATGGATGTTATCCGCGCAGCGGACAAGCTCGATATTCCTGAGTCGCTTCGATTAAGAAATGAAAAGCTTATTAACTATTGTCATTTGAGAATTAACGTTTACAAATTAGTTCTCAAAAGTATGGAAGAAGACTCTCAATCATACAATGCTCAAATTATTGATTACAATTTACAAATCAGTCAAATTGTTGATGAACTCATGGCTGAAGCCGGGGTGGAGTCAACGCAAGACTAGTTAAACTAACCGGTCTGCTGGTGTCTTTGCAGGTCCCGTTTGGACAGCGGGTAATTGAAGCTGCGAAAATAAGCCTTGAGTCTTCACGCGAAGATGTGAATGAAGTGGTGTACAAGGTAGGCTACAACGACATCAAGGCATTCCGGACTACGTTTAAAAAGATTACGGGCCTTTCGCCTGTTGAGTACCGGAATAAGTACAATGTGCTGAGTGCGGTGGCCTGAAGCATTCGTTGTTTTTCACTTTTCCATTCCGAATGAATTCTCCTGATGAAAAGGCGCTTTAGTTTTTAATCAGCCTTTTCATAATATCGCTTTTCTTATCGCGGCTGATGGGCAGGCGCTTGCCGTTTACAATAACCTCGTTGCCATCAATGGAAGAAATAGCGTCCACCGAAACAATAAATGATTTATGGATGCGTATAAATTCCTGTACGGGAAGCGTTTCTTCCATGACTTTCATGCGTAAAAGCGTAACATATTTCCGGGCAGGCGTAAAGATCACCACGTAATTCTCCATCCCTTCAATATAGAGAATGTCCTTAAAATGGATTTTCTCGTAGCGGTAATCGCACTTCACGAAAAAATAGTCAGCGCTGATTTTCCCAGCATCCGGTCTTTTGGATTTAAGCTCAAAAAAATCGCGGGCTTTGTTGGCTGCTTTCAGAAGCCGGTCGAACGGGAAGGGCTTAATAAGGTAGTCCAGCACATCAAGCTCATACCCCTGTAAGGCAAAATTGGGGTATGCCGTTGTCATGATCACCATCGGTGGGGTTTTCAGTGATTTCAGGAAATCGATTCCGGTTATCCGCGGCATCTGGACGTCCAGGAACATGAGATCTATTTTTTCCGAAGCCAGTACCGAATTGGCCTCCATCGCATCCTCACACGCTTTTACAACATTTATGAAGTCAATTTCCCGGATATAATTCAATAACCCTTCGCGTGCGAGGGGCTCATCCTCCACTACAATGGCTTGGATTTTTTGTTTCATGCGATGGTTAAGGATAAATATACGGTATATTGAGCATCCTTTTCGCTAATATCGAGCTCGTGTGAGCCTGGATAGAGCAGTTCAAGCCTGCGCCTGACATTTTTTAATCCAATACCACCAACATCGTATAACATTGTCTTTTCCGTTGTATTCTCAATATTCACAATAAGCCTGTTGCTTTCACGATGTAACCGGATAGAGATTTTATTTTCATGCCCTGCAGCAGTAGAAACGTGCTTGAAAGCGTTTTCTACGAAGGGGATCAGCAGGAAAGGAGAGAGCTCGAATCCCGAAAGGTTTCCGTGCTGCTCCACATGCACGCTTAGTTTTTCCCCTTTGCGTATTTTTTCAAGCGCAATAAAATTATGGAGATACTCAAGCTCTTTTTCGATAGCGATCTTTTCACCAGAGCAGTCATAAAGCTGGAAGCGCAGCAGATCAGAGAGCTTGATAAGTGTTTCTGCGGCCTGGTCAGGATTCTTTTTAATGAGGAAATAAACGCTGTTGATCGCGTTGAATAAAAAGTGCGGGTTAACCTGCGCCTTTAAATACTGGAGTTCGCTTTCAAGCCTTTGCTTGTCACGGATCCGGTTTGCGCGGTCAGTCCGGATCTTTTCAACAATGAGCTTGGCTCCCGACAGCAGGCCCACCATTGTGACAATGCTCATAAACGAAAATTTCGTGAGGCTTAAATACGTGGTGTACTCGTTCCGCACGTTCACGGATAAGTAGATAAAATATCCCTGTACCAGGGAAAGGCCGATTGTTAATACCAGGAACAAAATGAAAAATGCTCCGAATCTCTGCTTGTACAGAAAACGGGGAAAGAGATAGTAAGCAGTGATATAAAATCCGGTAGCCTGAAAAATAAAATAAATGGTGACGATAAGCGCCAGGTTCCAGAATTCATAGAAGTTCAGGTAGAGCGAAATCCAAAACGCATAGTACCCGATCCACAATAAAACATGATGCGTTTTATACCGGTATAATAACTCCCATACCGATGGCTTGCTTTCGTTCATGCGTTAAAATTAGCCGATAAACGGTGCCTGTGTAAAATTCATTGATGAAAGGTATAAAATCATTGAGCAACTGCACCTTTGGCATTAATGTGTAGCAGCAAGCAGTTTTTATAACGGGGTAAAATATTATTAGAACTCATCTCAAAAATAGTCTGGTCATTCCGATCCCGCCAAAGCGGGAGAGGAATCTTCAAATTTCGCATGTTCTGTATGTTCGAAGATCCCTCGTTCCTCGGGATGACCGCATTATGAGTATTTTTGAGATGGCTTCTACTAATATCAGACGCTTTTGTCAGTTTCTTAATACGGTTGGTCAATATTAATTTACCAACTGCACGGGTTTCGCGTTGTTTGAACCATGTTTAATCAACCGCAAATGATATGAAACGATTTTTCTCACTCCCGGCTGCCGGACTGATACTGGCATTATTGCTTGGCGCCAAATTATCCGGGGCCCAAACTTTTTTCACCGCAGAAGTAACCGGAAAAGGAAAGCCAATGATCCTGATCCATGGCCTGTATTGCAACGGTGAAGTCTGGAAGGAAACTGTTGAGCGCTACAAGAATGAATACGAATGCCACGTGCTGACCCTTTCCGGGTTTGGAGGAAACCCTGCGCACCTCACGGATCATTTCCTGGAATCTGTCAAGGATGACATCATTGCATATACCAAGACAAAGAATCTGAAAAAGCCGGTGCTCATGGGCCACAGCATGGGTGCATTTTTATCATTATGGGCAGCGGCTTCGGCACCGGGTCTTTATGAAAAAGTTATTTCGGTAGATGGCGCCCCTTTTTTAGCAGCGCTTGCGATACCTGATGCTACGGCTGAGTCATCTAAAACGATGGCGATGAATATTAAAAACGGAATGTCCGGGCAGACCCCTGAGCAAATATTTGAATCGCAGAAAATGTACCTGCCTACCATGATGGCCAGCCCGGAGCGTGTGCTGCAGGTGGCAACCATTGCCAGTAATGCGGACAGCAATACACAAGCGCAGGTGATGTATGAGCTGTTCACTACGGATTTAAGGAACACCGTGGCGACCATTGATTGCCCGGTGCTTGTGCTTGGCGCATGGATTGCCTATAAAGACTATGGAGCCACCCATGATTCTGTATTTAAAAACCATACCAGCCAACTCGCCTTAGTAAAAAATTTCAGGGTGGAACTTAACGATACGGCTAAACATTTCATCTTCTACGATGATCCGGAATGGTTTTACGGAAAGGTGGATGAGTTTTTAAAGACCAGATAACTCAAAAAGGTTTCTCAAAAGTCGCATCATATTGAACGGAGTGAATATCCCCATCTTCAGCGCTGAAGATGGGGATGTTCGCTGGTGTTTCAGCATGGGGGCAGGTTATGTGTATCTTTAAACCACAACGTTGTTATTACTTCAAATCAGAAAAATCGAAATCGGTTTCCAGGAACTTGGTCGTGAACTTACCCGAGCGGAAGATCGCATTATCCATTAATTTGATATGAAATGGAATCGTTGTTTTTACACCTTCAATCACAAATTCCTGTAACGCACGCTTCATTCTTGTAATTACCTCCTCGCGTGATTGTCCGCTTACAATAAGCTTGGCAATCATCGAATCGTAGTTAGGTGGGATGGTATAGCCTGCATACACATGGCTGTCGATGCGTACACCGTGACCACCCGGCATGTGCAGGTTTGTGATTTTGCCCGGTGAAGGACGGAAACCGTTTGCAGGATCTTCTGCATTAATCCGGCATTCCATCGAAAATAAGTTCGGGAAGTAATTCTTTCCGGAGATCGGAACACCGGCAGCAACTTTAATTTGTTCTTTGATCAGATCGTAATCGGTAACTTCTTCCGTGATCGGATGTTCAACCTGGATGCGGGTGTTCATTTCCATGAAATAGAAATCACCGTGCTTATCCACTAAGAACTCAATCGTTCCGACTCCTTCATATTTAATAGCCATTGCGCCTTTGATCGCAGCAGCGCCCATCTTTTCGCGAAGCTCCTGCGTTACAACAGGAGATGGAGTTTCCTCCACCAGCTTCTGGTGCCTGCGCTGGATCGAGCAATCACGCTCCGATAAGTGACAAGCCTTGCCGTACTGATCGCCCACCAACTGAATTTCAATGTGGCGCGGTTCTTCAACAAATTTCTCTAAGTACAAACCATCGTTACCAAACGCTGCAGCGGATTCACGCTTGGCATCGTCCCAGGCTTTTTTGAATTCGCCTTCGTTGTTGATGATGCGCATACCCTTGCCACCGCCACCGGCAGTTGCTTTTACGATAACCGGGTACTTAATTTCTTTTGCAAGTTTTATACCCTGCTCCATCGACTCAAGCAAGCCGTCTGATCCCGGGATTACGGGAACGCCTGCTTTTTTCATCGTATCTTTTGCAGTGGCTTTATCGCCCATGGCATTGATCATTTCAGGGGACGGCCCGATGAATTTTATTCCGTACTCATGACAAATGGCGGAGAACTCCGCACGCTCTGATAAAAAACCGTAACCGGGGTGAATTGCATCTGCGCCCGTAATTTCGGCTGCAGAAATGATGCGTGGAATATTGAGATACGAATCTTTGCTTGGCGCGTCACCAATGCAAACAGCTTCATCTGCAAAGCGAACGTGAAGGCTTTCGCGATCGGCAGTTGAATAAACAGCAACGGTTTTAATGCCCATCTCGCGACAGGTACGAATGATCCTGAGTGCAATTTCTCCGCGGTTCGCGATTAATATCTTCTTAAACATATTCTGATTTTAGATTTTTGATTTACGATTTGAGATTTTGATCCATGGCTCAATAGTGAAGGCCAATAAATCTAAAATCTTAAATCTAAAATCTTAAATGAATTAATCCGGTTCAACAACAAACAACACCTGGTCGTATTCAACAGGTGAAGAATTCTCTACCATAACTTTCACGATTGTACCGGAAACCTCCGATTCAATTTCGTTGAACAGCTTCATTGCTTCAATAATACAAACGGTCTGGCCTTTGGAAACCTTATCACCAACCGAAACAAACGGAGCTGACTCCGGATTTGCCGTGCGGTAGAATGTGCCGATCATAGGTGATTTGATATCCACTGTTTTCCTGCCCGATGCTGCGGAAGTTTCAGTTGCTGCCTTTGTAACCTGTGCAGCAACCTGCGGAATGCTTTGCTGTGGAGCAGATACAGATTGAACCGGGGCGGCCGCAGATTTAAATACTTTCTGATCCGGCTCACGCTTCACATGAAGCTTAAGCTCTTTCGTTTCAACATTAACCTCATTCAATCCGGTTTTGGAAATGAACTCAATAAGGTCTCTGATCTCGGTTGTTTTCATATCGGATGAGTTGGTTTTTGATTCTGATTTTGTGCTGCGTGCTTTGGCCATAGTCAGTTTATTTTACGCGTTCAATATACGCACCGTTGCTGGTGTCAATTTTAATTTTATCGCCTGTGTTTACAAACAAGGGAACTTTGATCTCAACTCCGTTCTCCATGGTAGCGGGTTTCAATGTGCGGGTTGCCGTATCACCGGCAAGGCCCGGTTCTGTGTACTGAACTTCCATTACCACATGCGCGGGCGGTTCAGCGGTAATAGGTTCTTTACCGTCTTCAAACGCAATTAAAAGCGTTACGCCTTCTTTCAGGTAGGCAAGTGAATCGCCCAGCAAGTTCTTATCCAGATAGATTTGCTCAAATGTTTCATTATCCATGCACACTAAGCTGTCGCCATCAACATAGATGAAGTTGTACTCTTTCGTTTCAACGCGAATGATCTCGGCAGAATCTCCCGGACGGAAACGGTTTTCTACAATTCTTCCGTTTTTCACGTTGCGCATTTTGATTTGATAAAACGCACGCAGGTTACCGGGTGTGCGGTGCTGAAGTTCTTCAACTTTCATTATCTCACCGTTGTAACGCATGTAATTTCCTTTGCTTAAGTCAGAGATGGATGCCATAAAATTTAAAACGCCTATAATTTATAAAAGAAAATGAAAATGTGATGTTGAAACCGGTTTAGTTGGCGTTATACGCCCATTTGAGGTAAATCGAACCCCAGGTAAAGCCTCCGCCAAAGGCAGCGAATATTAAATTGTCGCCTTTTTTAAGTTGCTTTTCATAATCCCATAATAACAGGGGAAGCGTGCCTGCTGTTGTATTGCCGTACTTAGCAATATTCATCATAACCTTATCCTCGGTAAGGCCCATGCGGTTTGCGGTAGCGTCAATGATGCGTTTGTTTGCCTGGTGTGCCACGAGCCAGGTAACATCCTTGCTGGTAAGATTGTTGCGCTGCATAATTTCAGCCGAGACTTCAGCCATGTTTGTTACCGCGAACTTGAATACGGTTGCACCTTCCTGCTGTGCATAATGAAGATTAGCTTCTACCGATGCGTGTGTTGCCGGCATACGGCTTCCACCCGCTGGCATGCTCAGGAACTGAGCTCCCGATCCGTCACTTTTTAAAACTGAATCTATTATACCAACTTCTTCCGTTGTTGGCTCGAGTAGTACGGCTCCGCAACCATCACCAAAAATGATACACGTGGCACGGTCTTTATAATTGACAATAGATGACATTTTATCACCACCCACTACGATTACTTTTTTATGCGTACCTGATTCAATAAACTTAGATCCAGTTGTTAATGCAAATAGAAATCCTGAACACGCAGCCGAAATATCAAAGCTGAAAGAATTGGTTGCGCCAATCATATCCGCCACCAGGTTTGCTGTAGAAGGGAAGGGCATATCCGGAGTTACCGTGGCAACAATGATCAGGTCAATATCCTTCACATCGGTTTTGGTTTTTTTGAGAAGCTCTTTCACAGCTTCAGCAGCCATGTGCGAAGTACCTTTGCCTTCGCCTTTTAAGATTCTTCTTTCTTTGATGCCTGTTCGCGTGGTGATCCACTCATCGTTGGTATCTACCATGGTTTCAAGCTCGTGGTTGGTGAGAATGTAGTCGGGAACATAACCGCCTACACCTGTAATTGCTGCCCGGATTTTAGTCATATCCTGTTTTTACACTGATGCGATTTACCGTTTTCGTAAACCTAAACCTATAAAAAGCAAAAAGTCCGCCCGGATGATTCCGTTCGGACGGGCCCGATTTTACAATCGAGCGTTTTAAGTTATTGATTATCTGTATGATACAGACTATTTCTTGTCTCTGATCCGGCTTTACACGACTGATGCGTGGTATTGTTACCGATGATCCGGGGAAGAAACTGCATGTCTTACGCTAACACTTCTTTTTCCATCACCACACGGCCGTTGTAATACAGCTTGCCTTCTACCCAGAAAGCGCGGTGCGGGAGGTGGTGCTCACCCGTTGTCGGACACACGGCCATCTGCTTGGCAGTAGCTTTGTAGTGTGTTCTTCTTTTATCTCTGCGGGTCTTCGAGGTTTTTCTTTTTGGATTCGGCATAACTCAACTATTAATTTTTATTCAACTTCTTTAACATTTCCCAACGAGGGTCAACCTCGTTTTCTTTCTTTTCTTCATTCGAACCGGAAGAGTAAATAATCCCTTCTTCATCCGATTCATCCCGGAATCGCGGGTGCAGCTTTTTCATCGGTACCGCCAGGGCGATAAACTCGTAGATGTACTGCCCAACCTCCAGGATTTCAGTTCCGTGCCGGATCATAATCACGTCCTCGCTGACTTCCATATCCTGGTCGCCATACTTGAAAATGATCCTGCGGGTAACATCAACCGGATAATCAAACTCGTCCAGGCTGCGGTCACACACCAGCTTTACAGAACCCACTATTTTAAAATCGGTTTCGAGGAAGGTTTCGCGCTTGTCCAGCGCCAGATCAACCGTAAATTTTCCTTCAGAAACCAGTCCTTTATCGTATTTCCCGAAAAACTCGTTCCCAAATTCATACTGAAAGTGGTGAACAGCGAGGCTCAGGCCCAAAATATTAATGCGATACGACTCCATAAAACCCCTTCTGGGTACTCAAAATGGTCGGCAAATGTATGGAAAAATAACAGTATTTGAAAAGATTGACCGGATTTTGCAGGTCCAAAATCAGGTTTTTAAAGGTATTCTGCCGTTGCTGTTTGTTTAAGCTCTTCCCGGCTTTTTTTCTCGAAATTCTCAACAAAATAATCAATTATGCCTTTTTTGAAGCCCAGTTTAATGGCCACGTTCCGGCAGAAAGTTAATTCGCTGTCAAAAATCTTCTGGTCGGCAAAAATCAATTCTATGCTCGTTAACAAATAATCCAGTTTTTGCTCGGACGACAGGGCGCCTAAAGACCCGATGGGTTCCGGATTTTTAATGAGCTGGTTTACTTCCTCCTCTGAAAAGTTCCGGTCCTTGGCAATACGATAGATCATTTCACGCTCACTCTTGGCGAAGTGCTTGTCAGCTTCTGCAAGCTGGATAAGAAGGTTGAGCTTTTTACGTGTTACGATATCCATTTGAGATTAAGGGTAAAGTCAAATATACGCATCCTTTGGCTTGTGAACTACTTTTTATGCCAAACCGTGAATTGAAACACTTAACCCGGGTTATTTTTCTGTAGACGGCTCGTGGCGTGCTTTGAAAATATCTGCTGCAGCGTAGATCGCCTGCCGCATGGATTTTTCATCCGCCTGATTTTTTCCGGCTATCGCGTAGGCTGTACCATGATCGGGAGAGGTACGAACAACCGGAAGACCTGCTGTATAGTTCACACCTGAATCAAATGCGATAGTTTTAAAAGGCACCAGGCCCTGGTCGTGATACATCGCCAGGATACCATCGTATTTCAAATACGATCCCGCGGCAAAAAATCCATCGGCCGGTAAAGGGCCATAAACGATTTTGCCCTGGTTTTTAAGGTCGCTGATTAACGGTTTAAGAATTTTTTCATCCTCCTCACCAATCAATCCATTGTCCCCCGCATGCGGGTTTAATCCGAGTATGGCAATCTTTGGTTTTGAGATCCCGAAATCTTTTTTGAGCGATAGTTCTAATGCCTTGTATTTTGCTTCAACCCGTTCGCGCGTAATCAGCGAAGCAACCTGGCTGATGGCCACATGTTCCGTAACCAATCCTACCCGCAGGGTATCGCTCGTTAAGAGCATCAGGTGATTTTTTGTACTGAAGAACTCTGCTAAGAACTCGGTATGACCTTTAAACGGAAACTCATCACTATGAATCGTGCTCTTATCAATCGGGGCGGTGACTAATGCATCTAGCAAACCATCTTTCAAGTCGTTAGCGGCTTGCTGTAACGCCTGCAACGCTGCGCGGCCCGATTCTTTGGAAGCCTTGCCGGGATGTGCTTCAAGACTCTCATCCCAGGTATTCACAACATTCACCTGTTTGGGTGCATACTGACCGCGGTTCCGCACCTGGCTGTAGTTAAACTCTTCAATGTTGAGCTGCTTCTTATAAAACGATAAAACCTTTGACGAACCGTAAACCACGGGCGTGATCATGTTCAGCATCCGGTTGTCGCAGAGCGATTTGATGACCACTTCCGGCCCAACACCATTGATATCCCCTAACGTTATGCCGATTCGCGGCTTTTCAGATTTCGGATGATGGGTCATAAGAATTGATTTTGATGGGTACAATTTTACGGAATTTGTCGGCTTTAAAAATTTTGTCGAGTACTTTCGTGGCTAATCGCAACAGATCTTGGTTCGGGCAAAGAAATTTTTAGGGCAGCATTTCCTCAACGATCAGGGCATCGCCAAACAAATTGTTGATTCGCTGGAGAAAAACGGAACGCAGAACGTACTGGAGATTGGCCCGGGCACAGGTGTGCTCACCAAATTCCTTATACAGGATCAAACGATCAACTTAAAAGTCATTGAGATCGACTGGGATTCGGTGGCCCATCTCAAAAAACATTATCCTACGTTAAGCATCATTGAAGGCGACTTTCTTAAACTGGATCTTCGGGATATTTTCGGAACAAGCTTTTCCATCATTGGTAATTTTCCGTACAACATTTCATCGCAGATATTCTTCAAGGTGCTTGAGCAGCGCAACATGGTCGGCCAGGTTGTGTGCATGCTGCAAAAAGAAGTAGCGGAACGAATTGCCGAGCCTCCGGGAAGTAAAACGTACGGCATCCTCAGTGTGTTGCTCCAAGCATTTTATGATATTGAATATCTTTTTAAGGTTCAACCAGGAGTTTTTATTCCGCCACCCAAAGTGATGTCAGCGGTTATCCGGCTTAAGCGCAATAAACGTGAGAAGCTTGCGTGTGATGAAGCGCTCTTCTTCAAAGTTGTGAAGCAGGGATTTAATAATCGGAGGAAAACGTTGCGTAACGCATTAAAAAGTCTGAATTTAGCGCCCGAATTTTTATCCCTTCCGATATTTGATCAGCGAGCTGAACGATTGTCGGTTGATGAGTTTGTGTACATCACCCAATTAATGGAGAAGAGTCGTGGAGGAACTGATCCGGTTTGAGCTTTCGAAAGAGTTCGTTGAGCGTTTTCAGCGAGCGCTGGATGAGCGCGACCAGGAATTTATCATCCAATCACTGGAAGATGTAAATCCGGCTGACATTTCCGCTTTACTTTACGAATTCAATTCTGAAGAATCCAAATATGTAATGGATCTGCTGAGCCTGGAAATGCAGGCCGAAATTGTCCGCGATCTTGATGCTGATACACGGGTTAATTTTCTGAAAATATATGAGCCAGCGGAGATCACCGCATTAATCAATTTGCTTAATTCTGATGATGCGGCTGATATTTTAAATGAGCAGCCCATTAAAATCAGGGAGGAAATTCTGCATTCACTCGAACCGGAACTTCGCGGACAGGTAATTGACCTGCTCCGCTACGAAGAAAACGTTGCGGGTGGCCTGATGGCTAAAGAACTCATCAAAGTGCGTAACAACTGGACGGTTGTTCAGTGCATTGATGAGATTCGTAAACAAGCCGAAAATGTTGATAAGTTTTATGCGGTTTATGTAGTGGATGATCACGATAAGCTCCTGGGGAGAGTTTCCCTTAAGGATCTTGTACTTTCAGATGCCCGCAAAGTAGTTTCAGAAATTATGGAGGATGAAGAGATCGTTTCCGTTGAAACGTATCTCGATGATGCCGAAGTAGCCGATATTATGCGTAAGTACGATTTGGAATCAGTTCCGGTTGTAAACGTACAGGGCCAGCTTGTTGGCAGAATCACCATTGATGATGTGGTGGATGTGATCACCGAGCAGGCTGAAGAAGACCGTCAGTTGATGTCCGGTATCTCGGAAGATGTTGAGGAAGATGACAGCGTGTGGAAAAATACCCGTGCGCGTTTGCCCTGGCTGCTCATTGGTATTTTTGGCGGCCTGCTGAATGCTAAATTCATGGGTTTGTTTGAAGGTGAAATTATCCAGATTGCCGCCATAGCTTTTTTTACTCCGCTCATTCAGGCAACGGGAGGGAATGTGGGTATTCAATCTTCATCGTTGATTGTACAAAGCCTTGCAAACCCCGGTTTTGTAGAGGAAGGTTTATTGTCAAGACTCTCGAAAGTATTTTCGGTAGCAATTCTTAACGGAGTTTTTCTATCCTTAATTGTTTTGGGAGCGAACCTCCTGTTATTTACTGATCAGCGAACATTATCTTTCATTGTTTCGATAGCACTCTTTAGCGTGGTATTATTTGCTTCATTTATCGGCACAATAACTCCGTTGATCCTGAACCGGTTTGGATTTAATCCCGCGCTCGCTTCCGGTCCTTTTATCACCACCCTCAACGATTTACTCGGGCTGACCATTTATTTCCTTACGGTACACCTGCTTATGTAGGGTGCAAGATGTAAGGTTTTCCATCTGAACGGACAGATCAAAACCCGCTTACAGAAAATTATAACGGTTAATTAGTTTGATAATCAGGTAAAACCCGGTTCAGCACATCCGTTCAGGAGTTGCCGCTGCGAAACTGCGGGTAAAATCTGATGTATGTTATTGTTTCATATTTTGAATGTTATCATTGATCTTAAGATTAAAAATCCTTTAGATTTGGGCTAACGGATAACCGCTGCCCCTAATTGCGAAGTAAGCGTATGGCTTTTTTTAAGAAGAGAATGGTGAAATTGAGAGAGGGTTTCAATAACATTATTGAAAAGCCGCTGCTTACCTCAACACTTGTTCTTATCGTAGTGGCCATAACCGTCATCGGGCTTAGCCTCCGGTACTACATCAATGATTTTGAAAACTTCATGCCGCAAATTCTGGCGGAAGCACACGGCATGATCTTCGACATTGCCGTGATTGGTATCCTGATCTTTTGGTTAAATCAGAATGGCGAGATCCGGCAGCGTATCCGAACCTACCGCGATGAGATTGACGACTTCCGGTTATGGGAATCAGAAGAAGCAGCGTTCCGTACGGTGGGTAATATCAAAAGGCTTAACCGCCACAGGATTTATGAGATTAACCTGGTAAACTGTTTCCTTGCACGAACAAACCTGAACTATGTAAATCTGAGGGGGTCGAATTTAAACTCCGCCAACATTTCCCAATCATCTTTAATAGAAGCAAACTTTGAGAATACACGACTCAATCAAACCAATCTGGAGAACTCGAACCTCAACCAGATTAATTTAAAGAGCGCTTATGCAAGCGGAGCAAACTTTAAGGATGCATTCCTGATTAAGGCGCAGTTTGATAGCGCATTTCTCATTAAAGCGAACTTCAACAACGCTTATCTTATGGAGGCCAGCCTGCAGAATTGTTACCTGATGGGGGCGGATTTTGAGAATGCCAGCCTGTATAAAGCTGACTTGCGCGGAGCCAAAGGCCTTACCATTGAGCAGCTTTCGAAGGCTAAGACTTTATACCTCGCGAAATTTGATGATGAGATACTGGAACAGATAAAAACCAGCATTCCGGAGCTTGTTGGGTCGTAACAGCCCAATTTGTACGGATAATTTAAACCATTAACTTTGTACTATCGAAACAACGGTCTCACCTCCGAGGCCGTTGTTTTATTTTTAAAGGTTGACAGAAAAGACTAAAGTATATGAGCAAGAAGATTTCATATTACACAAAAGACGGGCTTGAAAAACTTAAGACTGAACTCTCTACATTAAAGTCGAAGGGACGTTCCGATATTGCCAAGCAAATCGCGGAAGCGCGTGATAAGGGTGACTTGAGCGAGAATGCTGAATATGATGCCGCGAAAGATGCACAAGGTCATCTTGAAGCGAAAATTGCACAACTGGAAGATCTTGTTGCGAATGCAAGGTTATTAGATGAATCAAATATAGATACCTCGAAAGTTTCCATTTTATCTAAGGTTACGATTAAGAACAAGAAGAATGGGGCTTCAGTAACCTATATGCTTGTTTCGGAAGAAGAAGCGGATTTAAAGGCGGGTAAGATATCCACCATGTCGCCTATCGGTAAGGGATTGCTGGGTAAAGCAAAAGGAGATACGGCAACGATTAAAACGCCTGCCGGTGAAATGGAATTTGAAATCATAAGCATCGGCATATAGTTATTAGTTAATAGTTAACTGTGTGAGTCTATTGCTTTGACTAATAATGATAACGATTAACTAAAACATGGCTTCCATTTTTACACGCATCATTAATCGCGAAATTCCCGGTCACATTGTTGCTGAGAACGATACGTATATCGCGTTTTTGGATGTGATGCCGTTGGTTCACGGTCATGTACTGGTAGTACCCAAGCAGGAAGTTGACTATATCTTTGACCTGGACGATGAAACGCTTTCAGGCTTACACATCTTTGCAAAGAAAGTTGCGGGTGCTGTTAAGAAGGCTATTCCCTGCAAGCGAATTGGTATTGCGGTTATCGGCCTGGAGGTTCCGCACACGCATGTGCACCTTGTACCCATGAATTCTGTAGGGGATATAAACTTTACCCAACCTAAACTTAAGCCGTCAACGGAAGAGCTGACTACAATTGCCGATAAGATCAGGAAATCTTTCTGATTGGTTAATCAATAAAATCAATGTCGATGTTGAGGGGATAGCGCATCAGGTAATCGAGCGCGTCCTTAACGGTAAGTTCTTCAAACAGTACTTTGTATAAAGTAGCCGTAATCGGTGCGCGAACTTTATAGAAGTCGGCACACTTTTTCATGATGCGTACGGTATTCACACCTTCAGCAACTTCATCCATGCTGTCAAAAACTTCCTGCGGCTTCATTCCCTGCGCAAGCTTATAGCCCACCTGGAAGTTCCGGCTTAACGGGCTGTTGCAGGTAGCCACAAGGTCACCAATGCCGGCCACGCCTAAGAATGCTTTTGTTTTGCCGCCCAATGCCCTGCCCAAGTGAATGATTTCCACAACACCCCGGCTGATCAATAAACCCCGGGCATTTTCTCCGTAGCCCATTCCGTTAAGTGCGCCCGCAGCAATAGCAATAATGTTCTTTAACACTCCCGCAAGCTCAACGCCAATCAGTTCGTTATTCCCGTAAACCTGGAAGCGATCATTTCGCAACAGCCGTTTACCGATACTGATCACCTCATTGAACGGACTGGCGATAACCGTTGCAGCCGGATGGCGCGCGGATAATTCTTTCGATAAGTTCGGTCCGGCTAAGCAACCTACCCGTACTACCACACTTTCTTCCCGGATTACTTCACTCATCGTTTTTATGTGAATTCGATTGAGCTTGGTAACGTTTTCGATGGTCTGGCCTTTAGGCAATGTAATGTCTAACCCTTTTGCCCCGTGAATTAAAACATGGTAAGGGTGGAGGTAAGGCGAGAGCTTTTTCATCATGGTGCGAAAGTGCGCGGAGGGCACGATCGGAAAGATGACATCACATTGCCGCGCGAGGTGTCCGAGATCGTTTATCGGGGTGATATTCTTGTTGATTTTGTGCCCGCGAATCTCGCGTTTCCGCAGAATGGCTTCAACCTGCTTTTCATCGCGCACATACAGCAGCACCAGGCGATGCTTCGCCAGAAGGTTTGCTACTGTGGTGCCAAAATTACCTGACCCAATAACACCAACCGGGGGAAGATCAGATAAGCTTTTCGAGGTCATAGCCTACCAATCGGTTATGATAAAAGTAAAGTGTGTTCAAATCTTTTGTGATGATGTTACCCTTTTTGTCCATTAACAGCGGTCGTTTCAGGTGGAAATTGCCCACGTTCTCAAGTCCATGACTGATCACGAGATCAATTTTTCCTTTCAAGTGTGTGGCATGATTTGCCTTTCCTTCTTTTTTGAGCCGGTAAATCTGTTTCCGAACGCGTTTACAGATCTTTCTGAATTCGGGGTAATCGAGTGAAAGCTCTTCTTCGGGTAAACGAAGCAATCCAAACAGATCCAGCTTGGGATGCTTCTTCTGCCACATTTCAAAGGCTACGAAGGCCACGAGATGACTGGCAAATGTTCGGTGAATTTTATGATACTCCGCTACAATCCGCTGGCTGAGCATGCGCGTGTATTCATTTTCGCGCTGTGCATCAATGGTAATCTGGCCGTTGGAAATAAAGTAATCACGCGTGTCAATAACGCGGCCTTGAGCATCAAGACTATTGCCTTCTTCATCTACATAGTTGCCCATGATGTCCAGTCCCCGTCCAATCGACACCGAAATGTTTGAGCCCTTTGTAAAGAACTTGAAAAGAAATTGAATAAGCTGCAGGCTGCCGTATTTGTCTTCTTCGGGTAAATACCGATCCTGGCCCTTTACAGAGAGATAATCGTCAATCAGTTCAGGCGCTTCAAGCACAAAGTGATAGTTAAGTGTTACCGGAACAACAAAGATTTTCCGCGGTTTTTCACCTTCAGGAGTTTTTAAGTAGATGTTTCGCTGCGCTTCCGTAGCCGTAGAAAGCAATCCGAGCTTGAGCATCTTTTCAATTGTGCCTGAACGCGAACGGGTGCCGCCCGGAAAAAACAAACTGTGTGCACCTTTCTCAATGGCTAAACCGGAATACATTTTTAAGGTTTCGAGATAGGGTAAATTTTTCTTCCTGCGGTCAACCTTAAAAGCCCCGAGGCTGTTCATGAAATAGGCAATGATTTTAATGTTGAACAGGTTTAATCCTGCTCCGTAAATAAAAGCAGGTAAGCCCAGCGCATGGATAACCCAGCCGATCAGGATCGAATCAAGATTGCTCAAGTGGGTAGGCACCATAACAATAGTACCTTTTTTGGCCAGGTTACGAAGCTGCCCTACTTTACCGACAATCTGGATTTTATCGCGGAGGGTATATTGATTCCGGAAAATTGCCCCGAATTTTTTTACACGGGTAGCATTGAGCAGGCGAGCAAACCAGAATTGAATGATTTCACGCGCAAACCGGTATGAGCTGGGTTTGAAATTACCTGCAATCTCCCCGGCATAGCGTTGAACGATTCGCTTTAGTATTTCATCTTCCTTACGATCTACAGTGTCGTCATCCAGCGGCTTGGATGTGACTTCAATAAGATCCTCCTTTACAGCAGCCCAAAACTTTGGTTCATCCTGTGGGTCTACGCGCCAGCGGTTGCGCTTCATACGCTGTTGCTCGCGGTATACCGTAGCCTCCAGTTCATCTACGAGCTGCTTGCGGGTAGGACGCATTTCCTTGATGCGCCTGAGCGCCTGATCAGCCACCTCTTCAATAAACTCCTTCCGGTTCTTACTGAGCTGATAAACAGGCCAATCCGGAATTTTATCGAGTATAGGCTTATAACGCTTATTCTTATTCTTTTTTTCAATTACTTCCACGGCTACAAAATACTATAATTCTCCTTTCGGTACAGAAATCACTAAGTTCAAAGATTTTGAAGAGGCTTTTGTAAAGATTGGTTCATGGCCTCAAAACGAATCATGGCCTCCCGGATAAACTCATCATTCACAAGTACCCGGAGGTCGTTCTCAGAAGACAGGTCAAACTGGTCAATTTTAAAAGTTTGTTCAAGATAACCTTTTTCCAGCTTGATGATGTACCGGTTGTTCCAATGGAACAGCGTTATCCTGCAATCTGGGTGGGGTATTTCTCCGATAATCCGCATATGGGCGCGAAAGGTATTAAATCTGGCTTTAAACTTTTAAAAACAGACTAAAAAGCTATTTTTTGCGTTACTTTAAGTGGATTTTTAAGGGGTTCGGGGTTGAACTCCAAATTGTAGCCGATAGACTGAGCGTATGATCGAAAATTTTAGCAAGGTGAAGGTTGTGAAGTTGTTGTCAGGCTTTGTGCTTTCTCTGATTACGATTACCTGGGCAAATGCCTCCCATCTTCGTGCCGGTGAAATTACGGTAGAGCGGAGAAACTGTACTTCGCGCGAAGTGTGGATTACCATCACGGTCTATACAAATACAGCTTCCGATGTAAAATTCGGAGAGGATGGTATTCTTTATTTTGGAGACGGGACAAAGATGGTTGTTCCCAGGGTCGAAAATGTTTTACAGCCTCAGCTTGGTCCCAATATCGGGATTGCCAGCTATACAGTCAGGCATACGTATGGTTCACTTGACAGTTATCTTATCAGCTACGTTGAACCTAACCGCAATGGCGGAGTGCTCAACATGGATGACTCCTTTTACACAACATTTTATCTCGAAACCAGATTCAGCCTGGCAGTTTTGGGTTGCAACTATAGCCCCAAGCTGAAAATTCCTCCGATCGATCAGGCTTGTGCAGGAGTTGCATTTTTTCATAATCCGGGTGCCTATGATTTTAATCCGGTAGGCCCAACCGATAGCCTGTCGTATGAATTAGTTGTACCCAATAGAGACAGAGGGCTGCCGGTGGTGGGTTACGTACCGCCCAATGAGTATGGTAACGCTGAAAGCGAAGCAGGAGGGCCCCCAACGTTTGACATTAATCCGATTGATGGTACCATGATTTGGGATGCACCCGCAACACCCGGTGAATATAATGTCGCGTTTAATGTAATCGAGTGGAGAAAAACCAATGGTGTATGGGTGAAAATCGGATACGTTCGCAGGGATATGCAAATTATTGTTAATGGTGACTGTAAAAATGACCGCCCTGAACTTGAGGTTCCGAATGATACCTGCGTAGTTGCAGGATCGACTTTACATAAGTTTATCAGGGGTTACGACAAGGTATATGGTGGCGGTGCTCCTGATCCGATCAAGATTCAGGCATTCTCAGAAATTTTTGAGTTCCCGCCATCAAAATCACCGGCAACACGCACCCCTGTGTTACAGGATGGAGATAATATTGACTTCAGGCCATCTCCGGATCAAATTGAATTCAATTGGAACACAACATGCGACCACATAAAAGGTCAACCTTACGATGTTGTTTTTAAAATCACGGATAATCCTGTCAACGGAGCCGCTAACCTGGCAACTTTTCGAACCTGGAAAATTACCGTTGTTGCACCCTCACCAGTTCTAAGCACGGCTATTGTACCGACCGGTGAACGAAATGTTCAGCTCACCTGGGCTGATTATGAATGCGCATCAATTGCAGATGAAACGACTGTTATTCAAATCTGGCGGAGGGTGGATGATACCGATTATACGCCCGCAAATTGCGACACAGGAATGCCCGAATCGCTGGGGTTCACACTCATTGCAACCACACCGCTTACCGCCACACAGTTTTTAGATACAAACAATGGCCTGGGTCTTGAGCGCGGGGTTAAATACTGCTACCGGCTTGTAGCTGCCTTTGGAAACCGGGGCGCTGAAAGTTATGTATCGAATGAAATATGCATCGATCCAATACCTATTGCAGCACCGCTTATTACTGAAGTAACCGTTGATAAAACGAGTGAAACTGAAGGTGAAATCACCGTAAGCTGGATTCCTCCTTTAAACCCCCTGTTTCCATTGGACGATTACCGTTACGAGCTGCAACGCGCAGACGGTTTAACCTTCACCCCGGTAAGTCCGAAAATGGATGACGGAACGTTAAGTTTTAAAGATATAACATTGAACACATTTGACCGGCAGTATTTCTACCGGGTGATGCTTTACGTTGACGGTATGCCTGATCCGGTAG
This sequence comes from uncultured Roseivirgaceae bacterium, assembly GCA_964538575.1. Lineage (GTDB taxonomy): Bacteria > Bacteroidota > Bacteroidia > Cytophagales > Cyclobacteriaceae > UBA2336. Next base: position 13,889 of record CAZIGG010000022.1, on the reverse strand, counting down.
ATAGCTCATCTGTTGCTTCATCTGTCTGGCTCGATTTGACCACCGCAAACAAGGTGATTAATCTGAGATGGCTGGCCATTGTTCCCTGGTCCAATCAGATCCAGGGTCTTCCTCACGATGTTTACTGGGGGCCGGCAGGGGCAACAACCATTGATGATTTGCCCAATATTATCACCCCTTCAATAAATGTTACAACCCAGGGCATGCGCTATTCGCATACGGGACTGGACTCTACCCAGACATATTGTTATGCTGTAGTAACGCGGGGCAGCTATGGCAATGATGATCCCGCTGTTCCGTATCCGGTCATTAATCAATCTCAAATTAACTGTGCAGTGCCCACTACTTTCGATCCTCCATGCGAACCTGTAATTACCGCATTCGGTGATCCCTGCAAGGACTATGAGTCAGGGCTATACGCCTGTAACGCAGTTCAATTTTCAGTTACGGTTCGATGGAGTACACCAGCGGGTTCCTGTAAAGACGAAATCAGGGGTTATAAGCTGTTTATCGCTACCACAGAGGATGGAACATTTACACCCTACAATAATGGTGCGGTAATCATAGACACTTTTGCAACAATCGAAGGTCAGGCAGCGATGGCCTTTTGCTTTAAAGTAAAAGCTATAGATCGCTCGGGAAATGAAAGTGAGTTCAGTGAACAAGTCTGTAGTGAAAATTGTCCAAACTTTGAGTTGCCGAACGTATTTACACCTAACGGTGATGGTTGTAACGACACGTTTGACGCTTATGGTGTTATCTATGAAGTGCCCGACACCGGTGCTGATTGTATTGTTCGCGATACGGATGCTTTGCGGTGTGCACGGTTTGTAGACCGGGTGGATTTTAAAGTTTATAACCGGTGGGGTAAAAAAATCTATGATTATATCGGGCAGCGGGGTAACGAAAACACCATTTATATAAAATGGGACGGAAAGGATAATTCGGGCAAAGAACTGGCTTCAGGGATTTATTTTTACTCTGCAGATGTTACATTTTCGTCCACTAAGCGTGGAGGAACTGTAAAAACAATAAAGGGATGGGTGCACTTGGTTCGTTAACGGAGCCTGAAGCAATAATCTTATTTGACGGGGTGTGTAACCTATGCAGCGGATCAGTTCAGTTTATAATCAAACGCGACCCGGATGCCTATTTTAAATTTGCCTCGTTACAATCGGACTTCGGGCAGCGGCAGCTTCAGGAATTTGGTCTCAGCCGCACTTCTTTTCACAGCATCATATTAATACGCGGGGATAAAGTCTATCAACGCAGTGATGCCGCGCTTGAAATTGCCAGAAAGCTAAACGGTGCCTGGCCGCTACTGTATGGATTTAAAATCCTGCCGCGATTCCTGCGCGATGCAGTGTACAACCTGATCGGCAGAAACCGCTATAAGCTTTTTGGAAAAAAAGATGCCTGCTGGATACCCACACCTGAGCTAAAATCCAGGTTTAAAGATTAATTCTTTCTTTTAACTTGCTGCCAGAATAAAGCTATTATGAAGGCATATGTATTTCCGGGTCAAGGCTCGCAGTTCACGGGCATGGCAAAAGATATTTATGAAAACAATCCGAAGGCCAAAGCACTGCTTGATCAGGCCAATGATATTCTCGGTTTTAAAATCACCGGCATCATGTTTTCCGGAACGGCCGATGAACTGAAGCAAACCAAAGTAACCCAGCCTGCAATTTTTATTCATTCGGTAGCGCTTGCGCTTTCGAACGATTCTTTTAAACCCGACATGGTGGCCGGCCATTCGTTGGGTGAGTTCTCAGCGCTTGTTGCCAATAAAACGCTTTCCTACCCCGATGCTTTAAAGCTTGTTTATAAACGGGCGCTTGCCATGCAGCGTGCATGTGAGATAAACCCGTCCACCATGGCAGCCATTTTAGGATTGGACGATAAAGTAGTTGAAGATGTTTGTGCGTCCATTGATGAGGTAGTTGTTGCGGCAAACTATAATTGTCCCGGGCAGTTGGTTATCTCGGGATCAAACAAAGGGATTGAAATTGCCTGTGAAAAACTAAAAGCTGCCGGAGCAAAGCGTGCGTTACCATTACCGGTAGGCGGAGCTTTTCATTCACCGCTTATGGAGCCCGCCCGTGAAGAACTTGCTGCGGCAATTGAAGCTACGGCATTTAGTAGGCCCGTTTGCCCGGTATATCAAAACGTTGACGCACTACCTGCCACCGATGTCGCGGTTATTAAAAAGAATCTGATCAATCAGTTGACTGCGCCCGTTCGCTGGACGCAGTCTGTCCAAAACATGGTGAAGGATGGCGCAAAAACTTTTGTGGAATGCGGACCGGGTAAAGTACTCCAGGGGCTTGTTAAAAAAATTGCCCCGGAGGTAGAAGCCATGAGCTTATAAAATCACCGGTTTAATACTAAAGGTAAAAATTCAACCCCTTCAGGGTTGTTTTGATTTATGACTTTTTTCTTTATTGATATTGAACCCCTGCGGGGTTCCTGCTCACCTTAGTCAAGAAGCCACAACTGTACACTGCAATCCCGAAGGGATTGAATATCAATAAATAACTGTGAGGTGAGTGATGTCAGCGAACCGCGAAGCGGTTCAACATCAAGAGACATTTAATTTATCCTGCATGGAACAATACCCACCTTAATTTTTAAAATTGAGCCTTAAATACAGAAGCCATGAGCTTATAAATCAACGCGGTTAACGCTTAGCGTGTCCGTACATTCAGCAAGCAGTTGCGTTACATTTTTTTTAAGCAACGGATGTACGGCTTTCGGTGCAATCTCAGCAAGTGGTACAAGTACAAATTTTCTATCCTGGAGATGCGGATGGGGAATAATGAGATCAGGCAATTCGATGTGATCGTTACCCCATAACAGAATATCAATGTCAATAATCCGGCTGCCCCATTTTTCATTCCGCACACGCCCCATTTTATTTTCTATCTCAAGCAGTGAAAGGAGGGTTTCGTGCGGTTCTGCAAAAGGCTCTACCTCAAGGGCTTGGTTATAAAAATCAGGTTGGCGTTCGTCACCCCACGCAGCGGTCCGATAAATCCCTGAAACTGTAACGATTTTGCCTGACTGGCGACTGATCTGCTGCCGGGCTTCAAGCAGGTTGGCAGCCCGTTCACCCAGGTTGCTTCCCAACAGTAAAAAGACTGAGCCCATAGGCCAAATTTATGTTTTTTACCGGGTTAGTATTCTTTAATTTTAAAGCTTAATTGTTCTCACTATGAATTTCTTTAAGACGTTTCTGGCCTCGTGCCTGGGATCTTTAGTCGCGCTGATCGCACTATTTTTTATTATGATTATGATATCAGCCGGCATTGTTGCCGGACTTGTGGGCGGTGCGGACGAAAAGGTGATTGTAAGCGCGAACTCCGTTTTGCAGCTTAACCTCGATGCCCAGATTACCGAACAGCAGGTAGAAAATCCGTTCGCTGGTGTTCCTGTTCTGGGAGGAGAAGCTCCTAATGTTGGATTGCTGCAGCTTAAACAAGCCATAAAAAACGCCAAGACCGACCCTAAGATCAAAGGAATATTCCTGAATGTCAGCTACCCGATGACCGGCTTTTCTACAATCGAGGAAATCCGTCAGTCGCTTCTTGACTTCCGGGAAGAAGGAAAGTGGGTGATTGCGTATTCGGACGCGATGTCAGAAGGAGCTTACTACCTGGCTTCTGCGGCCGATAAAGTCTACCTCAATCCGGAAGGCGAAGTAGAATTCAACGGCCTGGCCATTGAGGTTACGTTCTTTAAAAAGATGTTTGATAAACTGGAAGTAAAGCCTGAAATATTCCGGGTAGGAGAGTTCAAAAGCGCAGTTGAGCCGTTTATGCTTGAAAAAATGAGCCCGGCAAACAGGCTGCAGCTAACCGAAATGGTAAACTCTATTTACAATCATGTAATAACCCGGGTTTCCGAGGCGAGAGGGATTGAAAAGACAAGGCTAAGGGAAATTTCAGATAAGATGCTGGTGCGCAATGCAAAGCTTAGCGTGGAGCATGGGCTGGTTGATTCATTGTTATACTATGATCAGGTTCTGGATGAGCTTCGGGGCAGGCTTGATCTGAAAAAGGATGCTAAAGTTAAATTCATTAAGTACAATAAATACAGGAAGAGTTATAGCGGTGAAATGAAATCCGTGTCGGCAAATGAAGTCGCGGTTATTGTTGCTGACGGAACGATCCTTCCCGGGAAGGATGATCAGGGTGTAATTGGCGGTGATGCATTTGCAGCCGAGATCCGCAGAGCACGGGAGAACGATAAGGTGAAAGCAATCGTGATCCGGATTAATTCTCCGGGCGGAAGCTTTGTTGCTTCCGATATGATGTGGCGTGAAGTCACGCTTGCCGCTGAAAAGAAACCGGTAATCGCATCCATGTCCGACTATGCCGCCTCGGGTGGTTATTACCTTGCCATGGCATGCGATACCATTGTTGCTCAGCCGCATACGATTACAGGCTCTATCGGTATCTTCAGTGTGCTGTTCGATGCAAGCGGTTTACTGAGCAACAAGCTTGGAATAACCTTCGATGAGGTAAAAACAGGCGAATATGGAGACATGATTACCATCAGCAGGCCGTTAACCGAAGCTGAGAAGAACGTTTGGCAAACCCGTACCGAAGAGGTTTACGAGACCTTTACCAGTAAGGCGGCTGTGGGAAGAAATATGTCGCAGGATAAGTTGAAAGAGGTTGCTTCAGGCAGGGTTTGGACGGGTGTTCAGGCAAAGGAAAGAGGCCTGGTTGATGTTCTTGGAAGCTATAATGATGCTCTTGAGATTGCCGCTGAGAAGGCCGGCATTGCGGATGATTATACAATCCGGTTATACCCGCGTCAAAAGCCGTTCTTCCAGCAACTGATGGAAGGAATTGAAGAAAATGCACGGGTATCAGCCATCCGGGCAGAGTTGGGTGATCAGTATATTTACTATCAATACTGGCAGCGTGTGAAGAGCTACAATGGCACACAGGCACGCATGCCTTATGAATTTGTTATTCAGTAGTAATAAACAGTTAAGTATCTCATGATTCGAACGGACTGGACTAAAGATGAGATTTCGGAGATTTTCAATGCTCCGGTGCTTGAATTGATTTATCGCGCGGCTACCGTTCATCGCCAGCATCATGATCCGCAGGAAGTGCAGGTTTGCACCCTGCTTTCAGTTAAGACGGGAGGATGCCCGGAAGACTGCGCATACTGTCCGCAGGCAGCCCGTTATCACACCAACGTAAAGGTGCATAAGCTGCTGGAGGTTGATGAGGTGCTGGCTAAAGCGCATGAAGCGAAAGAATCCGGCAGCACACGGTTTTGCATGGGTGCGGCCTGGCGCGAAGTTCGCGATAACCGCGACTTCGATAAAGTGATTGAAATGGTGAAAGGCGTGAGTGCGCTGGATATGGAAGTATGCTGTACGCTGGGGATGCTAACACCGGAACAGGCTGAGAAGCTGAAAGCTGCCGGTCTTTACGCCTACAACCATAATCTCGACACGAGCGAAGAATTTTATAAAGACATTATCACTACCCGCAATTACCAGGATCGCCTCGATACGATTGAGAATGTCCGCAAGGCAAAGATCTCGGTGTGTGCAGGCGGTATCATCGGCATGGGGGAGAACGAGCATGACCGGATCGGAATGCTGCATGTCCTGTCAACGTTACCCGAACATCCGGAGTCTGTTCCGGTAAACGCCTTAGTTCCCGTGGAGGGGACGCCCTTAGAGGATCAGGAAAAAGTTTCTGTCTGGGAAATGGTCCGCATGATCGCCACGGCCCGGATTATCATGCCCAACGCTATGGTTCGGTTGAGTGCGGGCAGGGTACGCATGTCGCTTGAAGAACAGGCGCTTTGCTTCATGGCCGGGGCCAACAGCATCTTCGCGGGCGACAAGCTTTTAACAACGCCCAATCCGGGCACGGTGCAGGATCAGGAAATGTTCCAGGTACTTCAGCTAAAACCGAGGAGAGCCTATAAGGATGAAGCCGTAAATGCGCGCTGACGTGCAGGTTTAAACAATTTGGGTCAATGCCCTCAGGGCAGAAATTTCCAGTCTTTTTGAGCGAAGGGGCGAAATAAAAATCGTTGAAAATGCCAAAAATGGCATGTAAGTTTTGTGCGGTTTTTTGAACAAAAGGGTGCCAATTGCACATTTAGCGGGGGTGCATTACATTGCCTGGGAGGGGGTAGGAAAACCCACGGGTTACCGTTTTAGTATCGTTTTTCGTTTTGCTGCCTGGCAGGCTACCGGCCGGACTAAATTCCCGCCACCGGTATCAGCCGTTGCTGCTGTCTCTTCATTCTATCGCCACGTTCTGGTTCTTTTTAACTATTATTTTAAGGGCATCGGGTTACGATGTAACTTCATGCCCTGTATTGCAGGTGTCTCCTGCACACCAACTGTTACCTTCAGACGTACGGAAACGTACGAAGTTGGTAGTATGACAAGCGAGTGCATTACGTTCAAAAAGATCGTCACAGTTTTAGGGGTACGATCAATGGATTGTAATACACCACACAAAAGTATGGATGTGCAAATAGCACCAACCTGTTGATAGACAGACTGATGCTTAAATGCTTTGAATTCAGCCTGTTTGGCTAGAATTTGTCCTCTGTGGCAAATCCTCCTGCAGGAGCGTCAACTGACTTTGCAGTTGAAATTTCCTTTTTGTTGGAGTTTTTAACAGAAGCAAATGTGAACGAAAGGGTAACAATTGCAGAAACTGCAATTAGTACTATTACTTTAGTTTTCATAATGTTTGTTTTGATGGTTTAATAGATTAACCTTGAATGCGCTCAACTTCGGCTCCGCCACCATTTTCTAATTCGTTTGTTGGCCTCACCTCTTCTTCTGTGCAGGATGAAACTGAGAGGGTAACAAATGCTCCGAAAAGGATTGTGTAGATGATTTTTTTCATAAGTATTGTATTGTTTAAGTTAGTTTTTTTTTGTGTTTCTAATTATTTTGTAGGCACAAATATTTGATAGTTATCAGCATTAATTCTTGTAATTAATTTTTAATAGTTACTCGTGTACCAAATTTTTTATCGTAGCCTGAAAGTTTTACTGCTGGTCGCAATTTCGTTGTCATTCTCTGGGCTGCACGCTCAAAGAATAGATTCATTAAAATCGCTTCTCAATACAGGTTCAAGTAAGGATAAGTTTGATGTCTTATTCGCTATATCAAGAGAATATGCATCCACAAGTTGGGAAGACGCTTTTGTATATGTTAAGGAAGCTAATCAACTGGCTTACGATATCGGAGATAGTTTAAGAATTGTCAAATCATTAAGACTTGAGGCTCAAATATTGCGGAGACTTGAAAAATTAGATGAATCTATCGAAACTTTTGGTAAGGCGTTAAATATAGCAAAGAGGCATACACGAGAACCTGACTTCGCAACAGAAGTTAAGTACATTCTGAATGGTTTGGCTATAGCTCATACTTTTTTGGCAAATTATGACCTTGCTTTAGAAATTCATTTCCAATCCTTAGTAATAAGGGAGAATGAAGGTGACAAAGCTGAGATAGGTTTTGCGTTAAATAATATTGGTTTGGTTTATTTTAAACTTAAGAATTATGATAGAGCTGAAGAATATTTTATTAAATCTCTGGAGTTCAGGAAAGCCGCAGGAGATAACTATGAGATGGATAGGTTATTGATAAATATCGGAATGACCAATATTCATTTAAAAAAGTATAGCAAGGCTTTGGATTATATTGATCGGGGATTAAGCACCTGTAACCCCGCCTGCTCAGATAATGTCATTATTGAGGGAGAGTTTGGAAGAGGCGTTGCGTACTATGGATCAGAAAAGATAGATAGTTCGGAAGTACATTTTCTTAAATCGTTTGCGATTTCGAAAAAGGCAGATAATAAAAGATTTCAAGCTGAAAACTCTGTCTACCTTGGTAGGGTGGCAATTAAAAAGGAAAATTATTCCCAGGCCTTGCTCTTTTTGAAAGAAGCGGAACGTCTTGCCAGTGCTTCAGGCTACAATCAGCTATTAATCGACACCTTCAAGGAATTTTCTAAACTCTATACGGTATCGCAAGACTTCCAAAATGCGAGTGTTTATCAAAACAACTATATCAAGCTAAAGGATAGCTTGATTGGAGAAGATCTTGTAAAAAACATCGCGAAAATCCAGACGAACTTTGAGCAACGGGTTAATATTGCAACGATTGCAGAAAAGGAAGAAGATCTCGCACGTCAACGCAACCTCAACATCGCTATCGGTATTATTGCTATCCTTGCCGGCCTGCTTGTTTTTGTTCTCTATCGAAGCAACGCCATAACAAGGAAAGTTAATAGTGCGCTGTCGGATGCCAAAGGTGTCATTGAAACGCAAAATCAGCGACTTCAAAACATCAACCGCGAACTGGATAGCAAGGTGAAAGAGAAAACTGCCGACCTGGTAAACCTGAATGAAGAGCTTGACCGGACCAACAAAGCCCTGGTACGGGTTAATGACGAACTCGATAATTTTATCTACAAGACCTCGCACGATATTCGCGGACCGTTGGCGAGCCTGAAAGGAATCTGCAGTGTCGCCTTAATGGATGTTAAAGATCCGCTCGCGCTTGATTACTTAACCAAGCTGGATGTTTCATCCGGTCGACTGAATGTTATTCTTACACGCCTGCTGATTGTCAACCAGATCAATCATGCAGTTGTAGGCCGCGAACCGATCGATTTCGATGGCATAATCGATGATGTGCTGCTGCTGGAACGAAAAAAAGGCCTGCCTCCCCGGTTGGAAGTCCGCAAGGATATTGAGAAGAACATTCATTTCCAGTCCGATAAAGATCTTGTCCGGATCATTCTTGAAAACCTGATCGATAATTCCATTAAGTTTTACAACGACTCCGGGCGCACGCAGCCGTTCGTGCATATAAAAATAGCGCTTCAGCATGATAAGGATGTTGTGGTAAGCGTAATCGATAACGGGATCGGAATTGCAGAGGCCAAGCCGGATAAGATTTTCCAGATGTTTTCGCGCGCATCGGAACGCTCCGGAACCGGGGGAATCGGATTATACCTTTCCAAGCTGGCTACTGAAAAGCTGGGCGGACAGATTAACCTGCGTAACACGCCTGAAGGTTATACTGAATTTTACGTTTCCTTCCCGTTAAAAATGCAACTGGTATAAGCCGGCTGAACTTTTTTACCTCCCGTTCAATTGCCATCTTTGCACCCTGTACTTTTCTATGAAGACTTTTAAACGACATACGATCACTGCTGCATTGCCCTATGCCAATGGCCCGCTGCACATCGGACACATTGCGGGCGCTTACCTGCCTGCGGATACGTATGTCCGGTATCTCCGGCTAAAAGGTGAGGATGTTGTTTTTATTTGCGGCTCGGATGAGCATGGAGTGGCGATAACCCTGGGCGCTAAAAAAGAAGGTGTTACGCCAAAAGCTTTTGTAGACAAATATCATAACCTGATGAAGAAGGCTTTCCTGGATTTTGGGATTGGCTTTGATATTTATTCACGCACGTCAAATCCTGTCCATTACGAAACTGCGCAGGAGTTTTTTAAGAACATTTACGATAAGGGAATATTCCTGGAAGAAACATCTGATCAATACTATGATGAGCAGGAAGGAATTTTTCTGGCTGATCGGTATATTATTGGCACCTGCCCGAAATGCGGGAATCCGAATGCGTATGGCGATCAGTGCGAGAAATGCGGTACGAGCTTAAGTCCGCGTGAGCTGATCAATCCGCGCTCGACTGTATCGGGCAATACCCCGGTGTTGAAACCTACCAAGCATTGGTACTTTCCATTGGATAAATATGAAAGCTGGCTGAAAGAATGGATTGTTGAAGGTCATAAAGATGACTGGAAGACGAATGTGTATGGCCAGTGTAAGTCGTGGATAGACCAGGGGCTTCAGCCGCGGTCGATCACCCGGGATTTGGATTGGGGTGTACCTGTTCCGTTAGCAGACGGAAAAGGAAAAGTTTTATATGTGTGGTTTGATGCTCCGATCGGATACATTTCTGCCACAAAAGAGCTTAAGCCGAACGACTGGAAGAAATACTGGCAGGATCAGGATTCACGCCTTATTCATTTTATTGGTAAGGATAACATTGTTTTTCATTGTGTTATTTTTCCGTCTATTCTGAAAGCTGCAGGCGGGTATGTTCTTCCGGATAACGTGCCGGCCAACGAATTTTTAAACCTCGAAGGAGATAAAATTTCAACTTCCCGTAATCATGCCGTGTGGCTGCACGAATACCTCGAAGATTTTCCGGGCAGGAGAGATGAACTGCGCTACATGCTGACCTCAATCTCACCGGAAACAAAGGATGCTGACTTCACCTGGAAAGATTACCAGGCCAAAGTAAACAGTGAGTTAGTGGCTATTCTCGGAAACTTTGTAAACCGGGTTATGGTGCTCACCTGGAAATATTTTGAGGGAAAGGTTCCGTCTGCGCATGAGCTTCCGGGAACAGATGACCGCAGGAAGAAGATTTTGGATAAATACAACCAGGCGCATACTGATTTGAATGTTTCCATTAAGGAAATGATTAAGGCACTGGATGATTTCAGGTTTCGCGAGGCTCAGTTTCACATGATGAACCTGTCGCGGATCGGAAATAAATTCCTGGCCGATACCGAGCCGTGGAAGCTCGCCAAGGATGATATGGAAGCAGTCGGCTGTATTTTAAACTATGCGTTAACCGTAGTTGGAAATATTGCGATCGCTTGTGAGCCATTCCTGCCGGATACAACAAAGAATATTAAGTCTCAATTAAACAGTGGAGGCGTAGACTCTTCCTGGAAGGAATTCTGGAAGCAGCAGCAGCTTATTGAGCCTTTACCGCAGCATCATCAAGTAGGGAAAGCGGAATTGCTGTTTAAAAATATTGAGGATGAAGAAATTGAAAGACAGGTTAACAAACTAAAGAAGCCAAAAGTGGAAGAACAAAAAGCTGAAACTGAAGTTAAGCCCTTAAAGGCGCAGGTAACAATTGATGATTTCTCCAAATTAGATATCCGGGTAGGGAAGGTGCTTGCGGCTGAGAAAATGGAAAAATCCGATAAGTTATTAAAGCTTACCGTAGATACGGGTATCGATCAGCGCACTGTATTGAGCGGCATTGCAAAGCATTATACACCTGAAGAGATGGTGGGCAAGCAAGTTACGCTGATTGCTAACCTGGCTCCGCGCAAAATGATGGGCATTGAGTCGCAGGGGATGATTTTGATGGCGGAGGATGCAGATGGTAAGCTGAGATTACTGCATCCGAATGAGGTTGTGAATCCGGGGTCTCCGGTGAATTAATTGTATTGGAACTCAGGTAATTTTTAAGCATCAGGCATTAGCTCTTAAGTCCTGATGCCCGAATGCCTAACTATTAAACTGACTCATCGTCCTGTTCACACCTATCGCGCAAAAGGAAAGAATCATCTCAGAAGC
>CAZIGG010000022.1:0-2370 GCA_964538575.1 uncultured Roseivirgaceae bacterium | reverse complement strand
GACTCATCGTCCTGTTCACACCTATCGCGCAAAAGGAAAGAATCATCTCAGAAGCCTTGTCCATCAGCAGCGGAAGCTCTTCAAATTCCTGTTTTGAAAAATTGCTGAGCACGAAATCAACTTGTTGTCCTTTGTGAAAATCATTGCCCACGCCAAAGCGCAGGCGGCTGTAATCCTGTCCGTTAAGCAACAGCTCTATGTTCTTTAGTCCGTTGTGGCCGGCCGGGCTTCCTTTCGCACGCATGCGTAACGTGCCGAATGGCAGCGCGATATCGTCCAGCACAACTAACAGGTTTTCTTTTGGGATGCTGAGCTCCTGTAACCAATAGGCAATGGCCTTGCCGCTGAGGTTCATGTATGTAGTAGGCTTGATCAGGTGAAGCTGCCTGCCTTTGTATTTCAGTTCAGCCTTTTCAGCATGCCGCTCTAAACTGAACTTAACCTTTTGCTCATCAGCCAAACGGTCCAATACCAGGAACCCGATATTATGTCGGGTTAGTTCGTATTCCGGGCCAACGTTGCCAAGTCCAGCGATCAGGTATTTCATTCCAATTTGAAAATTAGTCAATTTGAAAATTGAAAATGTATAAAGAACATAAAAAAACCTTCCGGGTAGGGAAGGTTTTTGTTACAACATCTTCAATTTTCAAATCTTCAAATTGAAGCATTTCAAATTACTTCTTTTCGTCCTTCTTAGGAGCTTCTTTTTTCGCGTCAGCAGCAGGAGTTGCACCGGCAGCAGGAGCAGCACCTTCAGCAGGTGTGGCAGCGGCAGCAGCAGCATCTTCAGCGGCAAGCTTGGCAGCACGCGGCACTTCAACCACGGCAATGGAAGCTTGTTTAGGATCCAGGAACTCAAGTCCTTCCATCTTCATGTCAGAAACTTTGATGGCGTGGTGGAAGTCAAGCTCGGTAACATTTACATCGATGTGATCAGGCATGTCTTTCGCAAAGCCCAATACTTTCAATGCAGCTCTCTTTCTCACAAGCGCACCGCCCTTGTCAACACCTTTTGCTTTACCTACCAGACGGGTAGGGATGTTCATCTTGATCTTGCGATCCTCAGCGATTTTCAGGAAATCAGCATGAAGGATGATTTCACTTACCGGGTGGAATTGCACCTCCTGTAAGATCGCTTTGCTTTCTTCGCCTTCTAAGTTCAGGAGAACAAAGTGGGCTTCGTTGGTATACACCAGGTCGCGGAAAAGGATCATGGGTGCATAAAAATGCACCTGCTCATTTCCGCCATACACTACGCAGGGAACATAGCCGTCATTTCTCAACCGTTGAGATTCAGCTTTGCCGAGATTCGCTCTTTTATACCCTACAATCTCGATTGTTTTCATTGTATTTATTGTTTAGTTAAAATTATTACAGTTTAATAAAAAGTGAACTGATGGATTCGTTGTCGTGAATCTTACGGATCGCTTTCGCGAACAAATCGGAAACCGTCAGCACTTTAATCTTTGATCCTTTTTGCTTCAACGGGATTGTGTCGCTAACCACAATCTCTTCCAGCACAGAGGAATCTATATTTTCATACGCCTTTCCGGACAAAACCGCGTGTGTACACACGGCTCTTACCGAACTTGCACCTTTTTCCTTTAACAATGCCGCTGCCTTGCAGATCGTTCCTGCCGTATCCACCAGGTCATCCACCAGCACCACGTCCTTTCCTTCCACATCACCGATCAAACGCATCGATTCGATCTTGTTGGCTTCCTTGCGATACTTATCACAAACCGCAAGTTCGGCATCGAAGAACTTTGCAAAGCTCCGCGCGCGTTTGATACCGCCTACATCAGGCGATGCAAACATGATGTTCTGCAACCCTAATGACTTCAGGTATGGAACGAAAATATAGGCTCCATCCAAATGATCCACCGGTATGTCAAAGAAGCCCTGGATCTGATCGGCATGTAAATCACATGCCATGATCCGGTCCGCTCCGGCAGCCGACAGCAGATTCGCGATCAGCTTGGCTGCTATCGAAACTCTCGGCTTGTCCTTTCTATCCTGGCGCGCATAGCCGAAATATGGGATTACCACGTTTACGCTCGATGCGCTGGCCCGTTTAGCGGCATCCACCATCAGCAACAGCTCCATCAGGTTATCCGAAGGAGGGATGGTTGACTGGATGATGAAAACCTCGTGCCCGCGGACTGAACCCATCAGAAAGGGCGACATTTCGCCATCGCTGAACTGCTGGTAATTCACATCGCCCAGCGATTCACCATAGGCATGAGCAATTTTCTCTGCCAGGTAAGTCGTTGCGCGTCCGCTGAAAATCTTAACAGCCATAGGTTCAAGATTTAACTAAAATCCCGTCTTTTTAGACGGGATTCTGGTTTTATAGTTGTCCGACAAGGA
>CAZIGG010000021.1:0-35781 GCA_964538575.1 uncultured Roseivirgaceae bacterium | reverse complement strand
CTGATGGTACTGCAATAACATGCGGGAGAGTAAGTCGTTGCCTTGATTTTATTAAACCCTCTTCAGTGAAAACTGGGAGGGTTTTTTGTTTTTAGGCAGTTTACAACTGAAAATCTATCTTTGCGTTAGTGAAGAAAGCGCCTTTCCTTATAACACTCGGTTTATTTGTGCTGGTTGCCGGTGGATTTTTCACCTACCAATACTTTTCCCGGAAGAGCACAACCACCATCTGGGAAATGATCCCAGAACAGACTGTACTGATTTACGAGGCTAATGAATGTGAAGGATGCGCCTCACCCGATAATCAATCCAATGTCAGCCAGCTCTTAGAGAGATTATTGCTTAATAAGCAGGATCAAGACTCACTGGTTAAAACGCTGGATCTTTTGGTTACGCCCAAGAAAGGGAGGGCAATTTCACTGCATATAATCAGTAAAGATGATTTTGATGCGGTTTATTACTTTACAGCCGGGCAGGCCAATGCATTCAGATCATTAATTAATCAGTGGAAAGAGACAAAAAGCATACGTTTCGCTGAACGTGAATTGAATGGATTCAAAATACTTGAATTCTCGTCTAACAAAAGGATTTTTTCTTGTGTACAACTCGGAGATGGATGGGCCGGAAGTTTTACTCCGTTTTTAATTGAGGATGTGGTCAGGACCTTTGAAGCACAAGAAGGGCAGACTTTTAAAAATCAGATGTCCCAGGTATATGCATTGCCTCATAGTAAAGACGATGCCGGCAATATCTATGTTCACTTAGGAAATCTTACAAGCCTGCTAAAGGTTTTCCCGGATAATTTTTCTGCTGAGATAATGCGGTTAGGGGAAGCAGGGCTGCTTGATATTAAGCAGACCAAAAATTCAATTACGTTAAATGGATTCAGCTTCGCACAAAAAAATGAAAACAATAACCTGCTGGCGTATTTTCAAAATCAATCGCCTGTGCAGTTCAATATCAAGCAATACATATCGAACCAAACACTGGTTGCAGTAAATTATGGAATCAGTGATGGTGCTGCTTTTTACCAAAGACTCAATTTATCTGCAAACAAGACTGTATTGGATTCGCTTAACGAATTCGTAACGGTTGATTATCCTAAACTTTTTTCTTCCTTAGGAAAAGAACTCTCTATTTGCTTTCAGGAGGCACGGAATGGTTTATCTAAAGTCATCGTTTTTGAAACCCAAAAACCAAAAGAGTGGATCACCGCTTTTGATCTTCTTTCGGAGTCATCCCGAAAGGAAGACACCGTATTCTATGAGCGTTATTCAACGTATGAAATCAAGGAAATCGAAATTTCTGATTTTGCAGGGAAATTGTTTGGCCCTCTGATTTCCGGTTCTTCGCAGACCTATTATTCTTCGATTGGTAATTATATAATCCTCTCAGAGAATACTGAAAGCATAAAAAAGTTTCTCGAAGATATTGACCAGGAAAACGTTTGGGGAAAATCTGTTGCCTTCAATAAATTCGCAGAGTCTACACTGCTTGAATCCAACTTGAGTATTTATGTCAACACACCCTTAGTGTGGAGCAGCATAACCGAAAAGCTTGGCCCACGATGGAGAGCATTTGTGCAGGAAAATCAATCTTTATTAAACTCATTTGACTTTGGCGCGATTCAATTCAGCCACTTAAATGAGACGTTCTATACCAATATTACCTGGACTTATTCGGACTTTATTGATAAAAATAACCGCAAGCCGGTAAAATCATCGGACCGTTTGGTTGCAAGCATTGGTTCCTCTATTATCTCGCATCCTGTTATTGTGAAGAGCCACGTTAATGGCGAGGATGAAGTTTTAATTCAGGACTCTGCTTACGTGTTATATCATTTGTCTGCTGGCGGTAAGGTGCTCTGGCAAAAAGAACTCAACGAGCGGATTGTTGGAGATATCCATCAGGTAGATTTTTTCACTAACGGCAAGCTTCAGTTCTTTTTTGCAACCTCCAAACATCTTCATATTATTGACAGGCTTGGAAACTACGTAAATCCGTATCCCCAGGAAATCAGGGTTCGTGATACGCAGTTCGTTACGCTTGTTGATTATGATAAGAGTAAAAAGTATCGTTTTCTTTTAGCTGATAAATCAGGGAAGCTTTGGATGTTTGACAAGGAAGCTAAAAACCTGGAAGGATGGATGCCTAAGAATACAGAGGGTGAACTGATTGCTCCCGCTAAACACTACCGTATACGAGGGAAAGATTATATTCTGGCCATTCGAAAAGATGGTCACGCCTATCTTTCTACGAGAAGGGGTGAAAATATAAAAGGATTTCCGCTTGACCTGGAAGCAAGGCCTAACGGTGATTTTTATCTCGAAGCAGGCAATACGTTGGCTACCACAAATTTTGTTTGTATTTCTAAAGATGGATTCAGAATCAGGTTTAACCTGGAGGGTAAAATTATGAGTCGTGAGACGTTAATCAAGCCTTCTTTTGAAACTCAGTTCAGTCTTGTTGCCGAGCAATCCGGAAAATCTTACGTTATGTTACAGCAGGATACCAAGAAACTTACGGTGTTGACAGAAGATGGTAAGGAAATATTTTCGAATGTTTTCGTTGGCACAAATCGCGCTGAGGTTAAATACTATGATTTTGGTGCAGGAAGAATATACTTTACAGTAACAGACCTTGAACAGGAACTTTCATTTATTTATGATGAAAAAGGGAAATTGCTGAACTCCACACCGCTGGAAGGAAGCGCCATTGAGCTCCGGCCCACACGTAATGAAATGCCGAAGGTTTTTCTTGTGGATCAGAATGCACTGATCATTCAATAGTCAACAGGAATTTGCGGATTGCCTGATATAGATGATTTAACTCATCTGCTGTGATGCAATAAGGCGCTACGATGTAAAATGTATTTCCGAGCGGCCTTAACAGGATATCCTGATCTAAGAAATAGGAGTAAATTTTCTTGCGAACCGAATTCGCATACGAAGTTGACTCTTTTGAATTCAGCTCAATGGCTAAAATTGTTCCCAGTGTCCGGACTTCTTTTACGGCAGGAATTAAACCAAGCCCGGCAGCAAAATCCTTATGCTGTTTCGAAATCCTAAGAATATTTTGCCGGCAATCTTCTTTCATTAATAGTTCGAAGCTTGCATTTGCGGCTGCACACGCAATTGGATTGGCTGTAAAAGAATGGCCGTGAAAAAATGTTTTGGTTATTTCACTGTTCTGAAATGCGGAAACGATTTTTGCGGAAACGGCAGTCACTCCAAGCGGAAGCGTGCCACCGGTCAGTCCTTTTGAAAGAGCGATCAGGTCAGGCTTTTCAATTACGTGATCACTGGCTAATAATTTTCCGGTCCGGCCGAATCCGGTAAACACTTCATCCGCGATGCAGATAACTTCCTTTTGCTTCGCCAGTTCAAGTAAACGGTTTAAGGTATTTGCTGAATACGTTCGCATGCCTCCGGCTGCCTGGATCAATGGCTCATAGATAAATGCAGCCACATTTCCGGAATCAATCAGGCTTTTAAATTGTGCTATCGTGGCTTCTTCATTTTCTTGTGAGGGGAATGAAACAAAGTCAACGTTAAATAAATAGGGTGAGAATGGAGTAGTGAAAATACTCCGGTCGCCCACGGCCATAGCGCCAAAGGTATCGCCATGATAACTGCCTTCGAGTGCGATAATTGTTTTGCGGTTAATGCCTTTGTTATGCCAGTATTGCATAGCCATTTTTAATGCAACTTCAACGGCTGTGCTTCCATTGTCGGAATAGAAAATTTTCGAAAAATTACCGGGCAGAATGCTCAATAAGTTTTCCGATAGCCTGATGGCGGGCTCGTGCGTAAAGCCCGCAAAAATAACGTGTTCAAGCTTTTTTGCCTGTTGAGCAACTGCTTCCGCAATTGCAGGATGTGAATGGCCGTGCAGGTTAACCCACCAGGAGGAAATGGAATCCATAATTTTTCGACCATCGGGTGTGTGAAGATAAATTCCTTCGGCACGTTCAATTACAATGGGCTCCGGGCTTCCCTCCAATGAAGTGAAGGGATGCCAGATATTTTTCCCATCGCTTGCAGAAAGCTCATTCATGCCAATTCTCTTTTAACAATTCACTGTATTTCTGTACAGTTGTGCCAGTGATTTGCTCTTCCTGATTTACACGCAGCAAACAGCGATATTGTGTATGATGCAAAATTATCCGTTCACTTTCCGGATTTGATTTGCCGTTGAAAATAATTCCTTTAACCGAATAACCGCGGGTCTTTAATAAATGTGCTGAAAGCAAGGTGTGGTTTATGCTGCCGAGGTACAGGTCAGCCACCAAAACTATTGACGCATTTAACCTTGGAGCAAGGTCAATAACAAATTCCGAATCGTTTAACGGAACAAGGCATCCGCCCGCACCTTCAATAATAATTCCAGACGGTTTAGGCGCTTCAAAAGAAAGTAAGTCAATCTTAAGATTATCAATTCTTGCCGCTGCATGCGGAGAGGCAGGTGTTTTCAGGAGATATTTCTCAGGGTGAATGAGTGTTTCAGGCGACAGGCTTTTAACCGTGTCAGAATCTTTTGGTGCACCTGCCTGAACGGGTTTCCAGTAATCATATCCCAATCCCCGACACAAAATTGCAGACACCAATGTTTTGCCGCTGTCCGTATCAATACCGGTAACAAAGTAATTCATTCGCGAATGTAACGGTAATGCTACAGTTTAGAAAGATGATTAGCTAATTGTGCGATCTCATCATCGGTGTTATACGTATGCAGGCAGATTCTTAATCGTTCTGACCCTTTCGCCACGGTCGGTGAAAGAATAGGACGTACATCAAACCCTTGATCTTTCAAAAATCCGGATGCCTGTTTTGCCTTTTCGTTTCCGCGTACAACAACACCCTGGATTTGGCTTTCACTTTTTAATCGTTGGACATTTGATTCCGTACAAGCTGATGTAAACATCTGAATTTTATTTTTTAATAGTTTTTGAAGGTCGGAATGATTGTTCAGGAATTTAAAAGCACAATCAATAGACGCTATGCTGTGAGGCGACAAGGCTGTGGTGTAAATGAACGGTCGTGCAAAATTGACAAGGTACTCGATAAGCTCTTTTGATCCGGCAACACATGCACCGTGAATGCCCATAGCTTTCCCGAATGTGTAAATTCTAACCGGTATTTTATTTTCTAACCCTGATGAAACGGCAAGCCCTGAGCCCTTGTCTCCAAAAACTCCGGTGCCATGGGCCTCATCAAGAATAATGGTTGCATTGTATCGATCCGATAATTCAATAAGTTCTTTTAATGGACATTGATCTCCATCCATCGAATAAACCGATTCAACAGCAATGAAAATATTTCCGGCAGCTTTTTTAAGCTTGCTCTCCAGGTCGTTCAGATCATTGTGTAAAAATGAGTATCGTGAAGCTAAGCTTAATCGTGCGCCATCGCGGATACAGGCGTGCGCCAGTTCATCGTAAATAATCGTATCGCCTTTTTGAGGAATTGACGACAATACACCCTGATTGGCAACGTACCCGGAATTAAAAATCAGCGCGGCTTCGCTTTTAAAAATACGGGCAAGATATTCTTCAACTTCATGTGTGTAGACATCGTTTCCGGATAACAATCGTGAACCGGTTGAGCCGTTTTTATGCGGAAGGCTTTGAACCTTATTTTTTATCAACTCAAATAACTCTTCTGATCGCGCTAATCCCAAATAATCATTTGAAGTAAAGTCGATTAAGCCGGAAGTGACGGCCAGGTTTCGGAATGAACTCTCTTCTTTTCTGTCTTGCAGCTTTTTATGAATAATTGCCGGGTCCACGAAATACTTTTTGAATAAATGTAACAAAAATCCATTGTTAGTATCGTTACTAAGTAATCAGTTGGGGGTTCTCCATTAGAATTTCGATTCGGCAATCGTATGCGCAATCAGCATGATCCAGCCCAGGACAAGAACTATTCTCTCAATAATTACCCGTTTGGTAAACACTCCTGCAAGTGAGAATAGGAAGGCTCCGAGCCGAAAAAGATTTTCAGCATCTGTCCACTGTTGTTCCATAACATTAGCCGTGATGCCGTTGGCGAGCAGGGTAATGCCAAAGAGCAGGTATATTATTTTTTTATGCGATTCAAAGAATTGTCGTAAATCCACTGCCTCCCCGTTTTTGACAACCGGAAAGATCACGGCAGTGAGAACATAAAATATGATCGGAACAAAAAGCGAAAGGATAAAATACTTAATATTTAACGAAATAAATTTTTCCCGGGGCCAGGAGCCCCACCAAATATCAATCAGCAGCCCGAAGGCCAACAAGGTCCAGGCAACATGCTCTTTACTGAAGGTAATCCAGTCAAACCGGGAAATCATAATCCCCCAGCCGTTAAAAAAACGGGAAGCTATTGATCCGTAAATGAATGCAATAAAGATGGTCAGGTATTCGGTCAGCGAAAAATTTTCGATTGTCCCCATATCCGCGCGAAGCGGATGCTGAAACACGATGTGGGCGACCAGCATGATGCACCCGGCCACAAGTATGAAATAGTGGACAATAATAGCCCTGGCGTAATACCCCACAATGGCAATACTAACAGCTGTTACATTAAAATACATATCGGTAACAACTTCACTTTTAAAGTATAAACGTCCCCATTCAAAAACGAGCAACAAGACGATTAAACACCACATAGTTGCGTTTGCGCACCCGGTTGAAATATTTATCGAGATCAAGAAAGTGGTCATCCCTGAGCGGAGGGAACAGCAAAACGGAAATCACATAGAAAATGAGCGGGGCAAGCAGGGACAGGTAATAGAGGAACACACTGCGGCCGATGAAATTCCCTTTAATCCATGACCCCCACCAAATATCAATCAGCAGCGCGAACGTCAGCAGTGTCCATGTCAAATGCTCGCTGCTAAACCTGATGGACTTCCGGAAGTTTATCATGGCCGCCCAACCAGAGAAAAAACGGGTGGCTACATACCCGTAAATAAAAGCGGTGAATATAGACAGGTATTCTACTACGGAAAACGAATCGTATATAGATTCCACGGGGGGTTCCGGGTTTAGTATAGTGTAAAGCTCGCATTCTTGAGTCAGATAGGCAATTCCCTCCGCCATGTTACTGTTGCAATTTTTGCAATTTGATTTTCTCGCCACGTCTTCTTTTGCGAAAATGACTAAACATTGTTAACGGATGAATGATTTATGCTACTGGTCGTAATGAATTATAGATTAACCTTGTCTAAGTAAATGCAATTAATTGAATCCGGTTGGAATCAATTAGTCACTCCGAAATCCATTGGCGGAGATTCACTCAATGGAGCAATCTAACTCTGATCATTTATGAAAAAGGCAATTTTGATTTTAGGATTAAGTATTCTTTTGTATGACATGCTTGCATGTGTAGTATTTGCGTGATAACCGAAATTCAGAATACAAATCGGCTTCGGCATACAACAAAAGTAGTGATTGAAATTTACAACCCATTAATCATCCGCTATGAAACCCTTCATCGTTATTAACCCCGAGAATCCCGGTATTTATTACGCACTTTTTTATTTGTTGTCGTTTCTAATCGGTTTTGCGTTGTTAATGTGGGAGGGACACAAGCGAAAGTTCCCAACAGTTCCCTGGATGATGGTGATCACCACAGTTTTTTTGTTTTTCATGGTGGGTGTCCAGATCATAAAATTCTCGAAGGAAGACTGGCAACTTGTTTTGCAGTTTAAAGAGTTAGGGTATTCCCCGGGCCGCAGTGTTATTGGCGGTATTTTGTTTGCGATACCAGGGTTGTTCCTGGCAAAGTATTTATTAAAGTTTCGTTTCGACCTGATGGATGCATTTGCCTGGGTAGCCCCGGTGGGTATGCTTGTACAACGCCTCGGATGCTTTCTGGCTGGTTGCTGTTATGGGTTACCAACACCAGCTCCCTGGGGCACTCAGTACGGAATTTCTTCTCACGCTTTTAACAGGCATGTACACGATGCCATCATCCCCGCAACAAATAATTTATCAATTGCCGTTCATCCCGTACCGCTGTACGAAATGGCGGGTTGCGCTGTTATAGTATTCTTGCTTTTGCGAATCAGGAAACATTTTGCGGCTTCGGGTAATTTATTGATTGCCTCTATTTGTTTTTATGGCGTAGTACGTTTCATTACAGAATTCTATCGGGCTACTTCATTTGGCGTTCATAAGCCGGTCGGGTTAACAATAGTACAACTGGTTATTCTTGTTCTGGTCCCATTCCTGGTAGCCCTGATCTTTTACAGGGAAAGGAAACTGAACATAAACAAAGTCAACAATGAAACACTGTACATTCCGCAGAAGCAAAGTTTGATTTACTTTTTGTTCATTTCCTTTCTTTTCCTTTTGGTTTCACGATGGTTAACGATTTTGGAAATCGTGACTTTAAATGTTGTGATGTTCCCGACACTGCTCTTTATCGGCTGGCAAGTGTTTAAATCGATAACAGTTCCAAAGTTTCGTTTGGCAACCGTGTGTCTTATGGCTGGTTCCATGATCATGATGAGCCAAACACTTCCGGAAAAATCGCAATCAGACAGTACAAAACTGTCGTACAATATTTTCAGTGTGGGGTTCTCAGGGGGCGAAAGTAATTTTTTGCTTACGGATATTGACTATACAGGTACTGACTGTGATGGTAATCCAATGAGCCAACCAATGAGCTATCATCTTGATAACACCAGTAAGCTATATGGCTTTGGCTTTTCAAGAGTGCAGCAACTAAACAGTGAAAATGTAATTCAGTATGGACTTGACGGATATTGGGGATCGAACAAAGAGACTTTTAATGGTACCGAATTAAACTCAATGAATATTTTCGGTTTACACCCTTTTGTACAATATGATATGAAGGCAGTTGGAGTTGGATTAGGGTTTCACGCGGGAAACCTGAGCCGGGTGCAGTCACCTGAAACATCATCGGGCAGTACTTCAATTACCACCATTAAGAAAATGAATTTTTACCCATCTTTTTATTTTCGAGTAGGTAATTTAAATCAGGTTTTTTTCGAGACTAAAATCGCCCAGCAATTTCCTTCTCCTTTCCCTTCCCTCGGCTTTCAGGCAAATGTTGGCTTTGGTTTAAATAAAAGGAAAAAGGGGGGCGCTATCCGTATTGGAACAGCTTCAAACGCGGGTTTTTTTGTGGCTCCTTCATTTCATATAGGCAAGGATGTGCTTGTTGAGCCTTTCATCGGAGCATTTCCTCATGTATTTAATGAAAAAACTTCAGATAATGTCTTTGAAGAGATTAAACAGGAATCAAATTTTGTTGGAGCAATTAATCTGCGGTTTAAGTTTGGGAGAAAAGAGAAGGCGATGAAATAAAATTCCTTCCATAAGTAATGATCGAATGCTTAAATGTGTAAAATACAGAGTGAATTTACGCTAAAAGTTCTGAAAGGATCGTACCGGTTGGTTTTTATTCAATAGTTCCGATATTTGCTAAACCATTTTTTCAACGTATGAATAAGCTCTTCATTACAATCACGTTTTTTACACTTACGCTTTCGTCCTGCATTGTTACTAAAAAGAAGTATGACGACTTGCTTGCGCAAAAAGTAAGGTTAGATGCCGATGTCGCTGATCGCGATTCTTTATTGGCCAAAGCCAATGCCGATCTGCAGGAACTGGATGATCGTGTAAAAAAACTCTCGGCCGATACAACATCTCTCGGCCAGGATTTACGTACAACCGCATCTAAACTGGATGCCATGGACAAAGAATATACGCAATTGAATAACTACTATAAAAACCTGCTTACCAGCAGCGGCAAACTAAACCGCGACATGGCCCAGCAGCAGGAACAACTGCTGGCCATTCAGAATAACCTGGAGCGTACGCGAAAAATGAACGACTCGTTAAATATAAGTCTGACCGAACGGGAAAAGAAGGTTCGCGAACTTGAGAACATCATGGCTGCAAAAGATAAAGCCGTGCTTGACCTGAAGAACAGCATCAGCAATGCGCTGCTTAATTTTAAGGAGAACGATTTAACGGTGAATGTTAAAAACGGAAAGGTTTATGTGTCGCTGGCTGAGCAGTTATTATTTGCATCCGGAAGCACGGAAGTTGATTCGAAGGGTGTTACTGCACTTCAGCAATTGGCGAAAGCAATTAAAGATCAACGTGACATCCATATCATGGTGGAAGGTCATACGGATAATGTTCCGATCTCAAAGAAATCCCCATACATGCAGGATAACTGGGATTTGAGCGTGATGCGTGCAACCTCGATTACCAAAATTTTAACGAAAGCGGGTCTTTCACCCGCACAAGTGACGGCTGCCGGTAAAGGTGAATACGTTCCGCTTGCACCGAACACAACACCGCAAAACAAACAGAAGAACAGACGAACGGAGATCATCATCACGCCTAACCTGGATGAGCTGTTTAAAATACTCGAAACCAATTAATACTACAGTATGATACGCATTTGGGGAATAATTATATTGATCATTATTGTTCTTGCCGTTGTGGATGTTTGGCAACGCGAGCACAATTTGGAAAAGAGACTTCTCTGGTCGGTGGTGATTATTGTTTTTCCTTTTATTGGTGCGTTAGCCTGGTACCTGGTAAGCCGCAAGATCATTAATCTTTAACCCAGAATTATTTTCCTTAAGTTTCCGGAGAATTTAACTGTATGGAACAGGGCGACCTGAAAAAACTCTTTAGCCTTCCGGTAATTGTTGCAGCGCTCGGGTATTTTGTTGATATCTATGACTTGTTGCTGTTTAGCATTGTCCGGGTAACAAGCCTGAAGTCGTTGGGAGTTGTAACGGATCAGGACCTGCTGGAGAAAGGTATTTTCCTGATCAATTCACAAATGGCCGGTCTGCTGGTGGGCGGGATTCTCTGGGGAATAATGGGCGACAAGCGCGGACGACTTTCTGTTCTGTTTGGATCTATCTTACTCTACTCACTCGCTAACATTGCGAATGGTTTTGTAACCTCGGTCGATCAGTATGCCGTACTTCGGTTTATTGCGGGTATTGGATTAGCAGGCGAGCTTGGAGCGGGTATTACATTGGTTTCAGAAGTATTGCCCACCCGCCTTCGCGGTTACGGAACAACCATTGTTGCGAGTGTAGGCTTGTTTGGTGCAGTGGCCGCAAACCTCGTGGCACATTCGGTTAAAGAAAACTGGCAGATCGCTTATTTTATTGGCGGTGGCCTGGGGTTGATTCTGCTGATTACCCGGATCAGTGTTTTTGAGTCGGGCATCTTTTTGAAAGTAAAAGAACAAACTTCAGACAGAGGGAATTTCTTAAAACTTTTTACGAGTCGCGACCGGCTGTCCAGGTTTCTCAGTTGTATTTTTATCGGGTTGCCCATTTGGTTTGTGATCGGGATACTGATTACGTTTTCACCGGAACTTTCACGCGAAATAGGATTTACCGGAACTATTATTGCCGGGAATGCCGTAATGGTCAGCTACCTGGGATTGGTAGCGGGCGACATCACCAGCGGCTTGCTAAGCCAGTATGTTCAGTCGCGAAAGAAAATTGTTTTGTTGTTTATACTCATAACCGTATTGTTTATTCTGCTCTACCTGTTTGCACCCATAAAATCAATCTCTTTCTTTTACGTGTGTTGCTTCAGCCTGGGTTTTGGTGTTGGCTACTGGGCGCTGTTCGTAACAATAGCGGCTGAACAATTCGGAACCAATTTACGATCGACTGTAGCGACCACGGTTCCTAATTTTATAAGGGGCACTGTTTTGCCATTAACGATGGCATTTCAGTTTCTTACTAAAAAGGTGGGTATTATAAACAGTGCCTTGATTGTGGGTGTATTTACAATCATTATTGCCCTGATTGCGTTGCGGGCCTTAAAGGAAACATTTGGCCGGGACTTAACCTTTTTAGAGAAAGAATAAATAGACCGGAACGGCTAAGTCGATTTTTTGAAGACCAGCCAAATCCTTACTTTTATGGGAATAATTGTCTAAACGTGCGCGGTTGTTGGCTCCTTATAGTGCTTTTGCTCCTGTCTTTTACCTCGGGAGCTCAGAATTTACGCCTGATTGACAGCCTGAAATCAGAGCTTTCTCAAGTTTCAGGAGAGAAAAAATTCTCCATCCTGAACAATCTTGGTTTTGAATACCGGTTATCATCACCCGATAGTACAATATATTATTGCAAGCAGGCTTATGAACTGGGCAAAGAGCTTAAGGTTAAAAAAAACCTCTCCAAACCATTGAGCTTTATTGGCTTGGCTTGTGCGTACAAAGGTGACTACAAAACATCGTTTGAATATCACCAGGCCGCTATCCGCGTAGCGGAAGAACAAAAAGATTCTGTTCAGTTGGGGTATTGCTATAACAACTTTGGGCGCCTGTTTTTTGAGCAGGGTGATTTAACACGTGCCTACAATAACTTTATTAAATGTCAGGAGATATTTGAGAAAACAAACGAAGATGTTGGTAAGGCTTATGTTGCCAGGAGTCTTTCAAATCTTTATAAATCTCAGGGTGATTATACCAAAGCATTGACCATGTCGCTGTGGGCTTACCGGCTGCGGGTAAAAATTGGCGAACCACGGCCGCTTATTTCAGCGCTTACCGAGCTGGGCCTTGTATATGGAGAGTTAAAGCAAAAAGACAGTGCAAATATTTGTTTTAAACGTGGCGATTCGCTGGCGTATAGTATTAAAGATTACATCAGCCTGGCTGAGCTTAAAATGGGCTGGGCAGAATTCTTATCCACCAATGGAGATATTCATGAAGCCGATACACTTGCGCACAACGCATACTGGATGGTGGTTAATGCTTCTAACTACCGGCTGCTGCCGAGAGTAAATTTACTGATGGGTCAGGTTCATTATAAGCTTCAGCAATATGATAAATCAATGGTTTATCTGAAAAACCTGTTAGCCATGACAAGTGAAGCTAATCTTGACCTTCAGCGCGATGCACACTTTTATCTCTCGCAGATTTATGAAAGAAACGGTAATGATGAGAAGTCAACCCTGCACATCAACCGGTATCTCATCCTGAAAGAATCTTTGCAGAGCGTTGAGCTGGCCAGGCAAATTGAAAAGCTCCAGTTTCGGCTGGAAATTGAAAAAAAGGAAAGCGAAAATGAAATTCTTAAGGCCAACAGCGCCCGGAACGATGCTATTATTGAGCAGCAAAGGCTTGAGAACATTATCCTGATTGCCGTTGTAACGTTTGTAAGCGCACTGTTCTTTATTCAATACAGGAACAGTAAGAAGAAGCGCGAAATCAACGAGAAGCTCGAACAGCAGTACGTTGAAATTCAAAAGCAGAAACAGGAAATCGCAGCGCAGAACGAGAAGCTTGAGAAACGGAATCACGACCTTTCGGAGCTGAATCATGAGAAAGATACGCTTATGAATATTGTGGCGCACGATTTAAAATCGCCCCTCAACCGGATTCACGGCTTATCAGATTTGGTTGAAGCAGAAGGAGGGTTGAGCAAAGAACAAAAAAAGTACCTGGAGTTGATAAAAGATTCTACGCGCTCAGGTCTTGATTTGATCGTGGATTTGCTGGATGTAAATTCATTGGAAGTAAACCGTGAACCGAGGTATTCAAATTTCAACCTGAGTACTTTCCTGCGGGATCGTGTAGGAACTTTTGGGCACTATGCTTCCATAAAGGAAATTGAGATCAAGCTGGTTGAACGTAACATCGATGATATTTCGCTGGACCCGGAATACCTGGCCCGGATCATGGACAACCTGATCTCGAACGCAATTAAATTCTCACCGCGGAATTCATTGATCATAATCTCCGCTGAAAAAACAAATGGATTTTATGTGATCGAAGTGAAAGATCACGGCCCGGGCTTTAGCCCGAATGATAAAAAGCATCTTTATCAAAAATTTAAAAAACTCAGCGCACGCCCTACCGCAGGCGAATCATCCAATGGGCTTGGACTTGCCATTGTAAAAATCCTGGTCGACAGGCTTGACGGTATCATCGAGCTTAATTCAACTCCCGGCCTGGGCAGTGAGTTTACCATCAGCTTCCCGGTATTGAAAGAAGTTACTGTATAAAAAAAACCACGAAGGGCTTGCTTATACTTTGCTTAACGCCTGATTGAGGTCATCGATTAAATCCTCCGCATCTTCCACACCGATGCTTAACCGGATCAGCGAATCCAGCAAGCCGTTTTTAACACGTTCTTCTTTTGGGATACTGGCGTGTGTCATCGAAGCCGGATGATTGATCAGTGATTCAACCCCGCCTAACGATTCGGCCAGCGCGAAAAGCTCCACACTTTTCATTAAAGTAAAAGCTTTTTCGGTGTCGTCATCTTTTAGGGTGAAAGACAGCATTCCGCCAAAGTCGCGCATTTGTTTTTTGGCGATGTCATGATTCGGATGATCCGCAAAACCGGGCCAGTAAACTTTTCCGATTTTAGGATGTGCCTGTAAGAACTCGGCAATCTTTCTTCCATTCAGGCAATGCCGTTCCATGCGGAGGTGCAGCGTTTTAATTCCGCGCAGCACGAGGAACGAATCCTGCGGCCCCGGAACTGCGCCACATGAATTGTGAATAAAGGCAAGTTCCTGGTGAAGCTTTTCATCATTCGTGATCAATGCACCCATCACCACATCAGAATGTCCGCCCAGGTATTTGGTTACAGAGTGCATCACAATGTCTGCTCCGAGGTCAAGCGGGTTTTGTAAATACGGAGAAGCGAACGTGTTATCAACGGCCACCAGGATGTTTTTCTTTTTAGCGAGATCAACACATGCCTGGATGTCGATAATGTTCATCAGCGGGTTACTCGGTGTTTCAAGCCAGATAAGCTTTGTATTGGCATTGATGTATGAATTCAGTATAGCAGCATTTGTCAGATCGATGAAATGAAACTTTATTCCAAAACGTTCAAACACGCGTTTGAACATCCGGTAGGACCCGCCATATAAATCATTGCTGGTAATTACCTCATCTCCGGGGTTGAGCAATTTGATAACGGCATCCGTTGCGCCCATGCCGGAAGAAAAGCACAGCGCAAATTTTCCATTTTCTAACGCGGCCAGACTTTTTTGTAATGAATTCCGGGTTGGATTAGCCCCGCGTGCATAGGCAAAACCCTTATGTTTTGCGGGTTCTTCCTGCACATACGTGGAGGTTTGATAAATGGGTGTCATAATCGCCCCGGTGGAGGGGTCGGGAGCAACGCCTGCGTGTACTGCTTTTGTGCCGAATTTCATGGTTTGTTGTTAAAATAGGATCAAAAATAACAGAATTGGACGGTCACTTCATGAATAGGAACACGATTTAAGCAAGTCAGGCAATTTTGCTAACTTATACCCGCTACCGGCAACCTCCACATTGCATGAAAAGGCCTTTTTTGATGCACTTTTTTCATAAATGCTGCCGCGTTACCTGTAGTTTCTTCGATGAGTCTTGTTGGCCTATTTTTTATGTCAATATTGAATAATACCAAAACTCTATGAAAAATACTCTACACTATCTGATGATTTTTAGTGTTGTTGGCGCTTTATCTGTATCAATTGTTCATGCCCAGGTTGGAATTGGAACCGATACCCCGAATACAAAAGCAGTTCTTGATCTAAAATCCCCCAATAACAATCAGGGTTTTTTAGTGCCCCGGTTAACAACAGCACAACGTACCACCATGTCGCTAGGGATAGATGATAAAGGAATGCTTGTCTTTGATTCGTCCGACAGCAAATTTTATTATTGGAATGGCACTGCTTGGACCGTAATTGAGGATACGAGTGGAACGGGTACGGTTACTAATATTACTACGGGTAGCGGCCTTACGGGTGGGCCAATTACAGTAACCGGTACAATCTCACTTGCCGATAATGGAGTAACATCGGCAAAAATTTTGGATGGTGCCGTGGCCACATCCGATCTTGCGAATAATTCGGTAACAACTGCTAAGGTTGCTGACGGAGCAGTAACCGATGCAAAAATTACGAGCGTAGCTCCAGCAAAACTTACTGCCGGAGGTGCAGCTACCGGACAGGTTTTAAAATGGAGCGGATCAGCCTGGACTCCGCAAATCGATAATGGCGGAACCGATGCCCAAACACTGTCGTTCACGTCTCCGAACTTATCGATCTCAGGTGGAAACTCGATTAATCTCTCAGCCATCAATACCGATGCTCAGGCGTTAACCTATACCCCGGCCACTGGCTTATTGGCGATCAGCGGAGGTAATAATGTAACCATTACCGGAACGTTGCCGGGCGGGGCAGCAGGCGGGGATTTAACAGGCACGTATCCTAATCCAACCATTACCAACGGTGTAATTAAC
Organism: uncultured Roseivirgaceae bacterium; assembly: GCA_964538575.1. Taxonomy (GTDB): domain Bacteria; phylum Bacteroidota; class Bacteroidia; order Cytophagales; family Cyclobacteriaceae; genus UBA2336. Next base: position 19,524 of record CAZIGG010000021.1, on the reverse strand, counting down.
AGCGCAAAAATATTAGACGGCACTATTGCCACGGCTGATCTCGCAGACAATTCAATAACCTCTGTTAAAGTTGTTGATGGAACCCTTACCAATGCGGACATCAGTGCATCAGCTGGTATTGCCGCTACAAAAGTAGCAGCCGGAACAAACGGCCAGGTGTTAACAACAGTTGCGGGATCAACTGCCTGGGCAGCCGCCCCCACAGCTTCAGGCACAGCGGGGGGTGACCTAACCGGAACATATCCAAGCCCAACTGTTGCACCCAACGCAATAACCACCACAAAAATTGCTGATGGAGCAGTAACCGATGCAAAAATTACGAGCGTAGCTCCAGCAAAACTTACTGCCGGAGGTGCAGCTACCGGACAGGTTTTAAAATGGAGCGGATCAGCCTGGACTCCGCAAATCGATAATGGCGGAACCGATGCCCAAACACTGTCGTTCACGTCTCCGAACTTATCGATCTCAGGTGGAAACTCGATTAATCTCTCAGCCATCAATACCGATGCTCAGGCGTTAACCTATACCCCGGCCACTGGCTTATTGGCGATCAGCGGAGGTAATAATGTAACCATTACCGGAACGTTGCCGGGCGGGGCAGCAGGCGGGGATTTAACAGGCACGTATCCTAATCCAACCATTACCAACGGTGTAATTAACAGCGCAAAAATATTAGACGGCACTATTGCCACGGCTGATCTCGCAGACAATTCAATAACCTCTGTTAAAGTTGTTGATGGAACCCTTACCAATGCGGACATCAGTGCATCAGCTGGTATTGCCGCTACAAAAGTAGCAGCCGGAACAAACGGCCAGGTGTTAACAACAGTTGCGGGATCAACTGCCTGGGCAGCCGCCCCCACAGCTTCAGGCACGGCAGGGGGTGACCTAAACGGAACATATCCCAACCCAACCGTTGACGGACTTCAGGGCAGACCGGTAACAAACACATTGCCCACAACAAACCAGGTTTTAAAATGGAATGGAACAGCTTGGGCCCCTGGCACGGATGCTACCGGTGGCGGAGGTGTTGGCGGTGGCGGGGCAAACGACCAGGTAGCCATTTGGTCCGGTACAGCGGATGTGGCCGGAAAGAGTACGCTTGTTTTCAATACAAAGGACGACCGCCTGGGAATAAACACCGCAAATCCGTTAGGCACACTGCATGTTATGGGATCTCAATTTGTCAATCATATCGTTATCGCGGATGACTACACTGTAAAAGCCACTGACTATTCAATTGTTGTAAATAATACCGGAAAACCGGTTTCTATAGCACTTCCGGAAATAGATCCTTCCAATGTTGGACGTGTATTAATTATACGCTCACTCAATTCGTCACCTGTAGTACTTGTTGGATTTGGCGGAAAGGAGCGAATTCAAACTGATGAAGACCTGGTTACTGCATATGCTATGGGTATTGGCAACGGAGAATTTCTCACGCTTACCATAATCGGAACGCAAATGGCTGGTGGCCCAAGGTGGATGGTGGTTAGTGGAATCCGCTCACGCGCTAAATAGCTAATTATGAATATGTATCGCATAGCTTTCCTGATTGTATTTTGGTGTTCAACTACGCTGGTGTGTGCTCAGAATTTCTATAATAAATCGGGTACAACCGTAAGTATTTCTGAAGCGGGGTTAATAAGTGTATTGGATACGTTAGTTAATGAGGGAATTCTCTTGAATAGAGGAACATTAATGGTAGGTGATCATGTTACGGATTATTTGCTCAACAGGGGCGATTTGTTTAATGATGATAGCCTGATCGTTGCCGGATCATGGCTTAATCAGGGAACGTATGATCCAGGTAATGGTCTTATTATCTTTAACAGTACTAATTCTTCAGTGCCGCAGATCATCAATCATAATAGCCAATCATTTAGCAGACTGGTTATAATTGGAGGAGGAGTTAAGCGGATATTGGCTGATTTAACAGTTGAAGAAAATCTAACCCTGATAAATGGAATCATTGAGGCGCAGGATAATCACAGGGTACACTTTTCGCCAACCGCAGTTATTACAGGCGGGTCGGATGCATCGCATATCAATGCACCTGTTTATCAGAATGGAACAGGTACAAAGCTTTTCCCGGTCGGGAATGGAACGACCTATTTACCGGTTGCGATAAACGGCATAACAACAAACTCTGAAATCGGAATTACACTTACCGAATTGCAGGCCGGACAAACGCTGAACAGAAACTCATCGTTAGCAGATATTTCCGACAAACGTTATTGGGCAATTGATGTTGTTTCAGGCTCGTTGAATGGAACTAAAATTACCTTACCGGTTGAAGGCGATGAAGGACTGGACCCGTTGAAAAATAACGAATTTGTTGTGGCGTTTTCCGAAAGCGCCTCCGGGGATTTTATTTCTCTGGGAAGAGGCATGGGATCAACCAGCGCATTAATTGAAAGTGAAGCATCGCTTGCGGAAGGCCTGGTAACACTGGGTATTCTTTCCGAGAATCAGTCCATTGTTGTATTCAATGCGATTTCTCCGAATCCGAATGACCAAATCAACAATTACATACATATTGATAACCTGGTTGAAGGCGATGTAGTATCAATCTACAACCGCTGGGGCGACCTGGTGTTTGAGATGAAGAATTATGATAATAATGACACAGCTAAAAGATTTAATGGCCAGTCTAATGTGGGGGGCAGCAAGGATCTTCCAACGGGAAATTATTTTTATGTAATCCGCAGAAAGGCCGGCAAGGAAGTTAGCGGGTACTTGTCGCTCAGGAAATAATTGAAACGATGCTAAAGTAAAAGCCTCCTGAAAAATTTTCGGGAGGCTTTTTTATTAGACGCTTCTGTTAATATCAAACTTCTCTAAGTAATCGGCTACGCGCCTCACTAGCATTCCGCCTAACGAGCCATCCACCACGCGATGATCATATGAGTGTGAAAGGAACATTTTATGACGGATGGCGATAGCATCACCGTAAGGAGTTTCAATCACGGCCGGTTTCTTTTGAACCGCGCCTAACGCAATGATCCCCACCTGCGGCTGCATGATAATGGGTGTACCCATTACGTTTCCAAATGATCCAACATTCGAAACGGTGAATGTTCCGCCCGAAAGCTCATCGGGCTTCAGTTTATTTTCACGGGCACGTTTCGCCATGTCGTTTACTACCTTGGCCAGTCCCGTTAGGTTAAACTGATCAGCGTTTTTAATAACCGGTACGATCAGGTTTCCGGTTGGCAGCGCCACGGCCATCCCGATGTTGATGTCTTTTTTCTTAATGATCCTGTCGCCATCTACCTGGATGTTGATCATCGGATAGTCCTTTATGGCAAGAATTACCGCTTCAATGAAAATCGGTGTAAACGTTAACGCATCGCCTTCGCGCTTCTGGAAATCGTTTTTCATCTTATTTCTCCAGAAAACGATGTTGGTTACATCGGCCTCTACGAATGAAGTAACGTGCGGGGAAACCCGCTTTGAATCCACCATCCGCTCTGCGATCATTTTGCGCATGCGATCCATCTCAATGATCTCATCGCCAGCGCTGATCGAGGCCGGAACTAATGGTGCTGAAGAAACTGCCTTAACAGAAGTTGCCTGCACGGTTTTGCCAAGCTTACGATTCTGTACGTATCCAAGAATATCTTTTTTGGTAACGCGGCCTTCCAGACCTGATCCTGCGATTGCTTCAAGCTCAGCCACTGAGATATTTTCTTCTTTCGCAATATTCTTAACAAGCGGTGAATAAAAACGATTGGCTGATTTAAAGTCAGCGGCCGCATGTGATGTTCCGTTTGAACTGCTTACTACAGGTTCAGAAACTTCTTTCGCTGATTTTTTTGATTCCTTTTTTGTTTCCGGTACTACAGGAGTTGCTCCGCTGCTTACGGCAGCATCGGTTGTAATGATGGCAATGGGTTTACCAACTTTCACTACTTCACCTTCCTTGGCAAGAATTTCTTTCAGAACTCCGGCATGTGTTGAAGGTACTTCGGTATCCACCTTATCTGTAGCCACTTCCAGCACCGATTCGTCCTGCTCGATCGTATCGCCAGGCTTCTTAAGCCATGAAAGTATCGTTGCTTCCATGATGCTTTCGCCCATTTTAGGCATGATTAGCTCAATTGATGCCATAGAATTCTAACGTTTTCGGAGGGTAAAATTAGCATTTTTAAGGGGTAAGCCTAACGAATCTTCCAACGTTTGCCGCTGCCTATTTTGGCAAACTCAAACGGATTAAATTCAGCACCGCAACCGAGGCCAGGCGAATGTTGATCATGCGGTCTTTTGAAAGCTGCAGTTTTTTTGTAATGGTTTGATGTTTATCGGAGTATGCTATCCAGACGGTTCCGACAGGTTTGTCGGGAGTAGCGCCTCCGGGGCCTGCAATCCCGCTGGTGGCAACACCGATATCGGTATTGAATTTTGCGCGAACAATGTTGGCCATTTCATTGATGGTTGGCTCGCTTACGGCTCCGTATTTTTCAAGTGTTTCCGGCTTTACACCCAGTTGCCGCATTTTAATCTGATAGTCATACGGAACCATGCTTCCTAAAAAATATCCCGAGCTGCCGGGAATGCTGGTAATCATGTGCGACAGGTATCCACCCGTACAGCTTTCGGCAATGGAAAGTGTCAGGTTTCTATCCATCAGCATCTTTCCGATAACGAATTCAATGTTCTCATCACCATATCCAAAAATATACTGACCGGCTATGCCCTCGAGTGCGGTGGTTAACCCGTTGATTTCTTTTTCTAATGCTTCATGCGAATCTCCAAAGCCCGTGAGACGAAGTTTAACTTCTCCTAAACTGGGCAGGTATGCAAGCCTGATGTGCTCCGGTAAAGCGTTTTCCCAGTCGGCAATTTTTTCGGCTAAGAATGATTCACCGATGCCAATGGTACGGATAATTTTATGGTAAATGACCGGTGTTTTATAAGCCGCTCTCAATTTTGGAATAACATGATTGGTCATCATCAATTTCATCTCGTGCGGCACGCCCGGCATCGACATGAAAACTTTTCCCTGCCCGTCCGGCAAGCGGGCGTTTTTAGTAAACCACATTCCCGGTGCTGTGCCGATTTCATTGGTGATCTTTTCACATGCCGCGGGCAGCATCGCCTGCTGGCGGTTGATCTCCGTTAATTCACGGCCCCTGCTTTTAAAGAATTCGGTTACCTCCGCCAGTGCATCTGCATTCATTTCCAGTCCGCAGTTAAAATATCTTGCGAGGCAGTCTTTCGTCAAATCATCGTTGGTAGGGCCGAGGCCGCCTGTGATCAGAATAATGTCGGCACGTTTTTCGGCTTCCGCGAAGGCGGTAAGAATTTCATCTTCCCGGTCGCCAACGGTTGTTATACGGATAACCTTAATGCCGATTTTATCCAGCTCAGCGCTCATCCACTGCGAATTGGTGTCAACAATCTGTCCGTATAAAATTTCATCACCAATGGTGAGCAGCTCAGCCAGGGTTTTTTTCATCGTTGCAAAATAAAGCAGGTAAATATCAGCAAAATCAACATAAACCGAAATCAGTCAGGAAATGCTGGTTCGAAGTGTTTAACAGCCCGTCAGAAATTCAATAGGATTTTGAAAACCCTTCGCATAATTTAGCCCTGATTTCAAACGATTTTATGCGTAAAATTCAGTGGATTATGGTGTTGGTGCTTACGAGCTGTACTTCAGCGCAGATCAACCAGGCAATAGGAGACGTTAACAAAACAATTGGCAGCGAGAAACCGCTAACAACAGCCGAAGTTGCGGAAGGACTGAAAGAAGCATTGGTGAAAGGCGTTTCAACGGGTTCGGATCTGGTTTCCGTTACGGATGGCTATTTTAAAAATTCTGAAATAAAAATTCCGTTCCCACCGGAAGTAAAGAAAGTGGAGGACGCACTGCGCAAGATCGGCTTTGGAAGCCAGGTTGATAATTTTGTGCTGACCTTAAACCGTGGCGCGGAAGATGCGGCCAAAGAAGCCAAGCCGATTTTTATCGCAGCGATTAAGTCCATGACCATTCAGGATGCATGGGCAATCTTAAAAGGAGAAGAAAATGCAGCAACGGAATACTTAAAGAAAACAACCTCGGGGTTGCTGAAAGAAAAATTTAAACCTGTAATTCAGAACTCGTTAAACAAAGTAAATGCTACCAGGTATTACGGTGAGCTTGTAACCCGCTATAACCAGATTCCATTAGTAGATAAAGTTAATCCCGACCTGGATGATTATGCAACAGACAAAGCCATTGAAGGGTTATTTGTAATGATTGCCAAAGAAGAAAAGAATATCCGGCAGGATCCGGTTGCGCGGACTACGGAGTTGCTGAAAAAGGTGTTTGGGTATAACAAGTAATTATGCCGACCGTCCTCCTGGTAAACGGATTTAGGTTTTTCTTTTACATGAACGAACATTTACCGGTACATGTTCATGTTTCAAGGGGTGGAGCAAAAGCGAAGTTAATACTTGTACCGGAAATTGAGTTAGTCAGTAATCAGGGATTTAAGGTAAAAGAATTGAAAGAGATATTGGATATTGCGATTACACATTATGACCACTTAATTCAAAAATGGTATGAAACCTTCCATTAGCAAAACCACAACAGAATTTCTGCAATCGCTCGAAAGCAGGGTAGAAGAGGATGTTGTTAATTATTATGCGGGTAAAGATGAATTAGATCGTATCATCTTTAAAGAAGGCTTGCGCATTAGAAATGTGTATCTTGATCCGCCATTTGATTTGATGATTATTGTTTTGAGCAATAGAAAAATCATTAAAAGAAAGATATCAGACTTCCGTGATTTACATAATGCAACCATCGATCAGCTAACCGATTTTTTGGTTGAAGGTACAGGTATTCATTGGTCCGCGCTGGATTATGATCTGAGCCTGAAAGGATTTTTGGAGTATGAATTACTATTTGTAGATAAGCCTTTTTCAATTTAATACTGAACATGAGCCTTTTTGAAAAACATAATGCCAACCTTAGCAAAGCAATTGATGCCTTGCATAGCCGCAAATTTTATGCTGCCTTCCCGGAGCATCCTGCTCCTGCAATCTATGGTGAAACCGCTGATGCAGACGGACAGGCTAAATTCAAAGCGACATTAGGAAATAAATTCTCTGAGCTGAAGCAAACCAATGCAGAAGGCTGGGCTGGCCAGGAGGAATCGCCTTACTTGCAGGAGGCATTGAAAATTTTATATCCGACATTTTCGGTCACCGCACTTATTAATAATGCAAAAGCTGCCTTTCATATCTGGCGTAAGGTGAGTGTTGAAGATCGGGCTGCCATTTTGATGGAGTCGCTTGATCGGGTGAAAGGAAGATTTTTTGAGATCGCGTACGCGACCATGCACACGACCGGGCAGGGTTATATGATGGCGTTCCAGGCTTCCGGCCCGCATGCGGCTGACCGTGCGCTTGAAGCCATTGCTGCAGGGTATGAAGAGCTTAAACGCTTTCCGTCTTCCGGTGTGCTGTGGGATAAGCCGATGGGTAAGTTTAACATTCAGCTAAATAAAGAGTGGCGTGCCGTGCCGAAAGGAATTTCGGTTGTGATCGGCTGCTCAACATTCCCGACCTGGAATTCCGTTACCGGAATTTACGGGAGCCTGATTACCGGGAATCCGGTAATTGTTAAGCCGCATCCGGGTGCGATACTGCCGATTGCGATTGTGGTTGCTGAAATTCAGAAAGTATTGGCTGAGAACAATTACGATCCGAACATTTGCCAGTTAGCCGTGGATACGTATGATAAAATGATCACCAAAGAGCTTGCTGAGCACAAAGATGTGAAGCTGATCGATTTTACCGGAAACTCGGCTTTTGGAAGCTATCTCGAAGCGCTTCCGGGCAAAACTGTGTTTACCGAGAAAACGGGCGTGAACTCGGTGATTCTCGACTCAACAACGGACGTGGATAAAACTGCGGCTAACCTGGCATTCTCTGTCAACTTATATAGTGGCCAGATGTGTACTGCTCCGCAGAATTTTTATATCCCGGAAGGCGGAATTCCGACTCCGGGCGGAACAGTAAGCTTCGATGAGTTTGCGCAAAAGCTGGCGGATAATATCAACGGTTTAATTGATAACCCGAAAGCGGGTCCGTTTGTATTGGGTGCAGTACAAAACAAAAAAACTAATGAGCGGGTTTTGGAAGCAGAAAAGCTCCCCGGAAAAGTGTGGCTGAAGTCGCGCACGTTTGAGAACCCGATGTTTAAAAATGCACGGGTAGCTACTCCGGTGATTATTGAAGTTGATGCTTCGAAGAAAGATATTTTCAGTAAAGAGTTATTCGGGCCCATTGTGCTGCTGATCAAAACCAAAAATACGGATCAGTCCATTCAGCTTGCGCAGGAGATGGCGATGCAGCACGGTGCGATTTCGTGCGGGGCGTATACAACAGACCCCGGAGTAAAAGAAAAAATTGCCGATGAAATGGCGCTTGCCGCTACACCGGTTTCGTTCAATCTCACGGGCGGCATTTACATGAACCAGAATGCAGCGTTTTCGGACTTCCATGTTACGGGTGGAAACCCGTCAGGCAATGCATCGTTTACCAATCCGGAATACGTGACCAGGCGCTTTACGTGGGTGGGGCATCGTGAGCCGGTGGTGTAGTTAACTATATTCAAGTGTGTGTTTCATTTAAATCAATAGATTTCAATAATAACATGAGTTACAAATGCTCAATTTGCTATCCTGACAAGGCCGAAATAGAATATCCAGAAGAAATTTTATCAGCAGAACAAGTAAAACATATAGCTTTAAAATATGCATGGGAATCCGAACTGCAAAAATTAAAGACTATATCCTATGATCAAGTTAATTACAACCCATCAATTGATTTCACAAATCAAAACGATAATCACAGCTTTTGTTTGACAGCTGAGGGGGAACCAGAGAATTTCTCCTTTTCAGTCTGGTATAATCGACCAAAAATGAAAAAAGTATTCTTTGGTTTAATGGGAGAAAAAGAGAAACTTGAAGTTATTGACAAGAGATTTTCCAAAGAAGAAGCTTATAAACTTCTGGATAAATATTTAGCAGCGGATTATAACTCAGTTGAACACGAAATGAACAAATAAAAACGACACACTAGCGTTAATGTCTATGCATTCTTGGTTATCAACTTAAAAGCCGGATAGGAAATCACCCCAACGCCAATCACAATCAGAAAATTAAACTGATCGCTTTTTGCAAACCCTGCGAACATTGCTAACGTGGCAATCAAAACAATAATGGGCGTTACCGGGTAACCCCATGCCCGGTACGGCCTGGGCGCATCAGGTTCTGATCTTCTCAGTTTGATGTGCGCAGCAAACGCAAGTCCGGTTACTACGAGCGACATGAATCCGGCTAAGGCAAATAATTGCTGGAACGAACCTACAATAATCAGCACAAAACTAAAGGCTGTTGTGATCAGCAGGGAAACAACCGGAGTGCCGCCCTTGTTAATGTATGTTCCCTGTTTGATAAAAAAACGATCTCGGCTTAGCCCGAACATAATCCGGGCGGGAATCATCATGTATGCATTTAAAATGCTGAGAATCGAAACAATGGCAATCAAAATAACCAGCCTGGAGCCGGCATCTCCAAACACAACCCGAGCCACATCCGATGCGGCCAAAGGTGAATTGGCCAGCGCGCCTGGCGGGATTACGTGCATAAAGGCCATGTTCAGCAAAACATAAATCACAATAACCATGATCACACCCGTAAACAACGACCTGGGAATGTTCTTGGAAGGATCAACATCTTCTTCGGCAAAGAAACAACCCGACCACCAGCCGTTGTACGCGCCCATGATTAATTGAAGCGCGGTAAGAAATGCGAGGATGCTTGTTCCTTCTGTCAGTTTTTCTGCTTTAGCGGCAGGGATATCCCCGGTATCAATCACAAAACATGCAACCACAAGCGCAATAAAGAACACTACTTTGATCACGCTGGTTACTTGCTGCGCAATGCTTCCGCTTTTAACCCCGCTCAAATGAAACAGCATAAACAGGATAAGGAAGCCAAGCCCCATCATCATTTCATAACCCGCAAGGGAAGGAAAAAGCAGCGATAAATATTCACCGGTTACAATGCAGAAGTAGGCCGGGGCAATCGAGTTAAGCAGATAATCAAACCAGCCTGAAATAAAGCCTGCGTAATCTCCGAACGCGCGTTTTACATAGTTGTAAGGTCCGCCTGCTTTAGGCATCATGGTTGCCATTTCGGCAAACAGGCCGGCTGCAAGCAGAACATATCCGCCAACAAAAAGCCAGGCGAAAATGATCAGCCAGTAATTATCGATCAGCCCGGCAATGATGCCGGGTGTGCGTAAAATACCAACACCAATTGTTCCGCCCACCAATACGGCAATGCCGAAGCCGGCACCCAATACTTTTTTAAGTTCGTTCTTTTGCTGACTCACGCTGAAGATTTAAGAGCTGCATAGATAAGGCTTATTTCCCAACAACCAAATCGTACCGCTGCTCTTTTACCGGTTTGCCAAAAGCAGTTGAAGGTTTTTCTTCCGTAAGCGTAAATCCAAACCGGATGTATAGTGATGCTGCGGCAGGGAGTTCATCGGTTGTCCACAGGTAAGAAGAAGTATAGCCGGACTGTTTCAGGAACCCGATGTAAAGCTGCGTCAGCTTTTTACCAAGACCAATGTTTCGATTCTACCGATAAATTTAAACCGAAAATCAACAGATGATATACCAAATTCCTATCTTTAACATCAACCTAATCCGATCCGGGTATGCATTTGCTGCTGGTAGCGCTTACTTTTTTTGCTCAGGAAAAAGCTGCTCAACAAGATACACTGCTGACCGGCATTCAATCAAAACCCGATTCAGTAAAAGCTGCGTTATACATTGCTGCAGGTGAAAAATCTTTCTCAGCTCCAGCGGTTGCCGATTCATTAGGCTTGCTGGCATTTCAGGCTGCTAAGCGTGCGCGCCAAGCGAATAGTCAGGGCCGCGGGGCATTTATAATTTGCTATGCGAACCTGGAAGTGGATTTTGCCCGATCGAAACAATGGGCGGATACAGCAATAAAGTACTTTGAGAAAGCAAAAAATCCGACCTGGGCTGGCTATGTAACCCGGGTAATGGGGGTACATTATAGTATGTCGAACAAAACCGTTGAATCTATTCATTACTACCAGCGGTCAACCAGGTATTTTGTTCAGGCGAACGACAGCCTGATGATTGCGCATAATTATACAAGTCTTTCACTGATGTACCATAATGACCTGCAGGATTACAACCTTGGACTTCGGTATGCACTCGATGCTTTAAAAATTTTAAATTCTCTTAAAAATAAAAATCAGCAGGCAATCTGGATCGCGACCAATGCAGCAGCCATTAGCTATGATGACAGCAATCAACCGGATAAAGCGTTAGAATACCACTTTAATAATCTTAACCATGCTGGCGATGACAAGGATAACCTCGCCACCACAAACAACAACATCGGCAATACCTACCGGAAGAAAAAAATGTTTGCCAAAGCCGAAACGTACTTTGTTAAAGCGCTTGAAACCCACGTTGCACAGATGGGGGAATATAATAATGAATATGACCTGGCAACGGTTTATAATAACCTGAGCGGAGTTAACTGGGACCTGGGCCGGCCCGAAAAAGCAAGGATGTACCGCGACTCTGCCGTTCATTACTCCATTCTCAGCGGAAAAACTGAAAAACTCATGGATACGTATTACGAGGCCTATCAAATGAGCGAGAAGAATAAGGATTTTAAGGATGCTGTAGATTATCTGAAACAGTATGTGGCCGTAAAAGACTCCGCCATGAGTTCTGCACGTGCGAAAATTGTTTATGACCTTGAAGTTCAATACGAATCGGAGCGAAAGCAGCAGCAGATTGCACTTCTGGAATCCGAATCAAAAGTTAAAGACCTGGAGCTTCAGCGGTCACGAACACTGATTTTCGCAATCGTTGGAGGATTTATTTTTCTGGGGGGATTGATTTATTTATTCTACAAACGCTCGCGTTACAAGCAGCGCTTATTACACATTAAAGAGCGTGAGGAATCTCAACGCCTTAGGTTTGCTGCGGTGCTGGAAGCTGAAGAGAACGAACGCAGCCGGGTGGCAAAGGATCTTCACGATGGCATCGGACAATTGCTATCAACGGCCAAGCTTACCTTATCTGCTATCGATCAGCCAACGGCTGCTGAAACCGGTAAAATGCTGAGCAATTCCATGCAAATTCTGGATGAAGCTGCCCGCGAGGTAAGAACTATTTCGCATAACCTCATGCCCGCAACCTTAACACAAATTGGTTTAGGCGCTGCCCTGCACGACCTTTTTTTGAAAATCAATGAATCAAACCTGTTGCGGATCAACCTGAATGTAACCGGCCTCGAAGAACGTCTTCAGCCTTCAACTGAAATCGCGGTGTACCGGATAGTCCAGGAAATTATCAATAACATGATCAGGCATTCAAAAGCCGACACGATCACCGTAAAGATTGTGAGAAGCGAATCCTCCATGTTTCTTTCCGTATCCGACAACGGGGTAGGCTTTGCAAAGGAATTAATTGCAAAAAGCACCGGGTTGGGCTGGAAGAATATCTTTTCAAGGATTTCTATGCTGAATGGCAAAATTGACGTAGAAACTGAAGCCGGTTCCGGAACAAGTATCAGTATTCAATTTGCTGTTTGATGGAACAGTCCGTAAACATACTGCTTGCCGATGATCACCGGATTTTTGCAGAAGGTTTGCTGACCATTCTTCAAAAAAATTTTAAGGAAGCGTCCTTTACAACCGTGGATTCAGGTGAAGCAGCCTGGGCAACGCTGAGTGAGCAGCCGGACACATGGCAACTGTTGATCACCGATATTTCTATGGCAGCCATGAGCGGAATTGAGCTGACACGGAAAGTGAAAGAACGATTTCCAAAAGTGAAAGTGCTTGTGCTTTCCATGCATAATGAACGTGAAATTATAAGCGCCATCCTGGAAGCCGAAGCGGAGGGTTATGTGCTCAAGAATTCAACTGCGCAGGACATTGTAACCGCAGTAACGGATATCCTGAATGGCAATACACACTACGGCCGCGAGGTGCTGAACGTAATGCTGCAAAAAATGCAGGTTGACAAAAAAAGAGAAGAGGTTAAAAAAGTTCTTTCCGCGCGTGAGCTTGAGATTTTACAATTGATTATTGAAGAGTACTCCAGCGAAGAGATTGGTGAAAAACTGTTCATCAGTAAACGAACGGTAGAGACCCACCGTGCCAACATCCTGGAAAAAACCGGTTGCCATAACATTATCGGTCTGATCAAATATGCTGTCAGGAACAAACTTGTTTCTCTTTAGCGCAAATCCTGTAACGTTATTTCTCCTCTTCTGCAAGTTGCTTTATCTGAACAAGGATCGGATTCCAGCCTTCACCATTGTTGTAGGATTCTTTATATCTTCGCTCGCCTTCGGCAACTTTTGAATAATCGCCCTGCGTAACCGTGAAAGTTGTTTTGCCATTTTTTTCAGAGAGATCGTATGTTACGGTGAGATAGTTTTCTGATTTGTCATCAATATTAGAATTGGGATCGATGGTTGTGTACGCGAGAAATTTTCCGGGCCAAATGTCAAGGATAGTTCCCTTTACAAAAATCATTTCTTTTCCCTCATACTCACCTCTCCATAAAAGCTCACTTCCCTTTTTCCAATCGGAAACCGTTTCGCAACCAAACATATACTTTTTTGTTTGGGCAGGATTTACCAAAGCATCCCAGACCTTCGCGGCAGGCGCGGAGATTTCTATGGTGTTTTCAATAATTAGCGGATTGTTCATGGCAGTTGATTTTATATACAATTCGTGAAAATAGATACCCAAACTGACAGCATTATGTCAGCAGCAATCGCAACCGGAAAATAAACTTCTGATTAACGCACTTTCGCTTTGCGAACGATCTTTGAGAAGATTTTAGGAAAAAACCGCTTCATGCGGATTGCCGATATTTCCTTAGCACCGCCAATGTAAACTTCTTCTTTCCGCGCTTCGATGGCCTTGATCATTTTCTTCGCGAAAACGTGGCGATCCATGCCTGCCCCGGTAGTTTCGTCCATGCTTTTGTTCGGTGAACCATCACCTACAAGTGCATTAACCGAAATGTTGGTGTGAATCCAGCCCGGGCATACAAGCGTTACAAAAATGTTCTTGCTTTCATGCCAAAGCTCAGCACGCAACGAATCAAAGAAGCCATGCAGCGCGTGCTTGGCTGCGGCATAGCCGGTTCGATAGGCAGTTCCGATAATTCCCATCACGCTGGTAATGGTTATGTAATGACCTGACTTGCGTTTGATGAAATGTGGAAGCAAAAATTTAGTTAACGCGATGGTGCCGAAGTAATCGATCTCCATAATCTTCCGGTCAACTTCCAGCGCGGTGTCTTTTGCCAGGCTGCGCTGGCTGATGCCGCCATTATTAATCAAGATATCGACATGACCGAAAAGCTGGATGGCTGCTTCAACACTTAGTTTAAGCGTTGAGGGTTCGGCAAGGTCAAGCGGCAGTACCCGAATATTGGGTTGCGCCTGCGGAATGCAATTGCCTTTTACCCGTTCAAGTTCTTCTTTTCTCCGTGAAGAAATGATCAGTTTTACATTTTTTTTGGCAAGCTCATACACAAGGGCTTCGCCAATTCCGGAAGAGGCTCCAGTGACCCAAATAACGTTGTTGGTAAGCTTTGCCATTATGCGTTCGCGCGTTTTGCCTTGTCATTCTCCAGGTAAACCCAAATGGCATATCCGCACAATGCAGTGCCCAGCGGAAAGCTGAACACACCCAGGCATCCCCAGATTAACGCCATCAAAAGCGCCCATGGTTTATTGTTCAGTAATCCGATGCCAGCGATGATGCGGGGTATCGCAAAAATCAATATAAAAGCCCATCCAAAAAGTTGGATTGATTTCTCCAGCCATTCAAAAACCCAGGCTTCATCGGCTGATACTTCCTGGATAAGAAAAGGCATGAGAACCGTAAAAAATCCCATTAAGAAAATCATTCCGAAAATCCTTAAAACTCCCGAAACAATAAAGAGAATGCCGAGAATACGTTTGTGTGATTCCATAGCGCGAAAGTTACAAATTAGATTTACTTCTTTTCATAGATAACAAAATCAAAAGCGCATTGATGCTGGGCATCAGCCGGATGGTGTTTACGGGAGATTTCGTTCCATTCGTATTTGTTAAACATCGGGAAGAATGCGTCTCCCTCCAGTGAGGTCTGGATCTCCGTCAGGTACAACCGGTTTGCAAACGCGAGACTCTGGGTATAAATTTCCGCTCCGCCTATGATAAAAACTTCCGCTTCACGATTATCAATTGCAATATCGATTCCTGCGGGTATGGAGTTCACAACAATACAGCCCGGTGCATCATACTCCTCCTGCCGGGTAACAACAATGTTCGTACGGTTGGCAAGCGGCCTGAATTTACCCGGGATCGATTCATAATTTTTTCTTCCCATGATAACGTGATGCCCTACGGTTGTCTGCATGAAATATTTCATGTCGTCCGGTAAATGCCAGGGCAGGTCATTACTTTTGCCAATAACCCGGTTTTCGGTGAGCGCTGCGATGAGGGAAATAATCATACCGGAAAGTTACAACTTATTGCCTCTGAAAAACTCTTCAATGGTCATTCGTTTTTTTCCTTCAGGCTGGAGTTCGAGGATGGAAACCCAGCCGTCTGAGCTTTTAATATCCAGGTGTGTTTTATTATCTGTCCTGAGCAGTCCACGGTCCACAGTCAACTGTCGACTGTCGACCGTGGACTGTTGACCCTTAAATATTTTAAAAGTTTTTCCGTTCAGTAAAGTCCACGCAGCAGGATAAGGACTCAAACCCCGGATGAAGTCAACGATTTTTTTTGAAGGCTGATCCCAGTTTATCTCGCATGTTTCCTTAAAAATTTTCGGAGCGTGTTTGATTTCTGTAGTTGGGCGTTGGGGAACCGAAGGATAGTTTCCAAGTTCAATGGCTTTTACGGTTTTCAAGACAAGCGCAGCTCCTTTATGCATTAAGCGTTCGTAAAGCGTGCCAACATTATCCGTTTCATGAATGGGTTCTTTTTCCTGGAAGATTATGCTTCCTGTATCAATCTCGTGTTTTAAAAAGAACGTTGTTGCCCCGGTTTCTTTTTCCCCATTGATGATTGCCCAGTTAATGGGAGCCGCACCGCGGTATTGCGGAAGAAGGGAAGCATGCAAATTAAACGTTCCGAATTGCGGCATAGCCCAAACCACTTCCGGCAGCATGCGGAAAGCTACCACAACCTGGAGGTTTGCCTGATAACTTTTTAATTCTTCAACAAACTCGGGCGACTTAAGATTTGCCGGCTGCAAAACCGGGACGTTGTGTTTTAATGCCGATTCTTTTACGGGTGAAGCTGTTAATTTCTGACCCCGGCCCTGCGGCTTGTCAGGCGCAGTGATCACGGCCACTACGTTGAATTTGTTTTCAATCAGGATCTCCAGGCTGGGAACGGCAAATTCGGGCGTTCCCATAAAAATTATTTTCAGTGAATTCATGCGGAAACCGCAAATATGGGTGGAAAATAGAATTATTTAATACATCGTATTATGATATATCGAATTATGATATATATTTGTTCTATGTATTCAAAAGAGCTGCTAAAAGGCACAATTTCTACGATTGTCCTCAAACTGTTGTCGGAACAGGAGCGCATGTACGGATATGAAATATCCATGCGGGTGAAAGAATTGTCGGGCGGAAAAATTTTGCTGAAAGACGGCTCCTTGTATCCTGCCCTGCAAAAGATGACGGTTGATGGATTGTTATCCTTTAAAGAGGAAGAAGTGGGCGGCCGTACACGAAAATATTATTACATAACCAAACAAGGCCATAAGGAAAAGACTGCACATGTAGAGGAACTGAAAGATTTTATGGCAACGCTAAACAAAATTGTTTTCCCCGAATTTAAAGCGGTATGAAAGTAACGCCCGAACAAGTGGCAATTATTAAAAGGCAGGTTGAGGAGAGCGGAATTGTAAATGAGACGCTTCGGGACGATGTGCTGGATCATCTCTGCTGCGCAGTCGAGATCAAACTTTCAAAAGGGAAAAGTTTTGATACAGCCCTGCAGGAAGCATTGTATGAGCTTGCCCCGGAAGGACTCAATGAAATTCAAACTGAAACTGTATTCTTATTAAACTCAACTAAAATAATTCGTATGAAAAAAGTAACGTATTCTATCGGATTGCTTTCCGTAATGTCTTTTGTTCTGGGATGGATGTTTGGCATGCTGCATTGGCTGGGAGCCCGTGAATTATCGATTTGTGGTTTCCTGGGTTTTATATTTCTATACGTTCCGCTTCTTGCGTTCGATCGCTATAAAACAAATATTCGCTGGCTGTTATCCGATAAATTAAAATTCATACTGGGATCAATAAGCGGGTTGGCAATGGCCATAGCAATAGCATTCAAACTATTGCATTTACCCGGTGCAGACCAACTGTTAATACTGGGTACGGGTTTATTCACGTTTGGCTTTCTTCCTTTTCTATTCTTTACGATGTATAAAAAATCTATAGCTTGATTGAATATTTAATAGCTTAATCCATGAAGAAAATTAAACTAGCCTTTTTCAATTTAGCCTTAATCATATATCTGGTAGGATTACTTTGCGCAATTGGAGTAGCGATTGGATTTGGAGCTGTTATGGTGATTATTGCCTCATTAATCGTTTTATGTATTTATTCCTTACAACTTTATGGTTCTTTCAAAGATGGCAAATTATTTAGTCGAGAGGTTCTATTATATAGTCTGAGCGTGCTGATCATCGTTGAAATCTTTCTTCAAGGATTCAGTATCTCCATAAACATGAGTTTATTCGGTTTACCTGGATTTTATCAGTTGCACGCTTTCGTTGGATTCATCTTGATAGGTCTTTTTACGAGATACAGCATTATCTGGATTCAGAAAGTTGAAGAAAACAAGTTAAGATTATTGCTCCTTACCGGGTTTGGTATTTCCTGTTTTTTAAATCTCATTGGCTTTCTAAGTTTTGCGGGAATAATTCCGGGAGCGGTGAGACTGACTTATTATAACTTTGTATTCCTTACCTTCTTCTATTTACTGTATTTTCTGCTCTCAGGATTTTCAGGACACAAGCCAAATCAATCCGAAAACCGGGTTGGCATTCTTTTATCCTCACTTCTGGTTCTCTTCTGGATTCTTCGGTGGCAGATTCCAGATCTTGTTTCACCCGGTTTCAACAGGGTAATACTACATCTGGGCTTTGTCATGATCGTGATACTTCCGCTCTCTATTGTGCTCATCAAGAGAGTTCACTTTCTCACCATATTCATTTTATACAGCGTTTTGCTCGAGTTGTATTTTATTGCCTTTGATAAGGAGGTTAAATATCTCGTAAATGTAGGCGGGAATGAATGCGTTGGTTACGAAAATGCAACGAACTACCCCATTGTAAATGACCCTGGCGTCTCCATGGACGAATTGTTCAAAGCTCCTTCCGCAGACGAGTTAGACAACATCATAAAAGATTGGGAAAGCAAGGACTTTACCCCAAAACAAGTTCAAGTTGCCCATATGGGACGGCAGTTAAACGGAGATTCCATCAAAGTGATTTCACATTATGTAAATGGACAGAAACACTATGGCATAATCCGTGTTCCTGCTGGCATTGATACGAAGAATGCACCCATACTTTTGTCACTCCAGGGAGGCGGAGCGGATCTTGATGTCCTGGAATCAAGTTCTCTTCATCGAATATCCAGTGGCATGTGCAGAGATGTACTTAACAACTATATTACAATTGCTGCGTCCTTTCGTGGAGACATTGTACGGGGTGAAGATTTCTGTTTCCGGTCTGAAGGATATACCGGAGACGTATGGTCAGGGCCGGCAGAAGATGCAGTTGCCTTTTTGGAAGTAGTGAAGGATTTGTATTCCAAAAGCGATAGTACGAAGGTTCTGGCTTTGGGTGTGAGCCGCGGGGCAACAGTCGCACTAATCATTGGCGCGTTAACTGACAAACTGGATTATATAATTTCCATTTCCACCCATACAAATTTCTTAAATATTGATGCGTTTAGAAATGAACGGGTAGGTTCTGACTACCGGAGAGTTTTTTTTACTCCTCAAACCACACCGGAAAATATACGGAAAAGGTTAATAGTCAGTTCTCCTTACTTTTTTGCTGAAAGGCTGCCGGACTTTGAAATGCACCAGGGGACCGAAGACATTTTAACTACAGTTCGTCATACAAAACTTCTTGAGAAACGTTTACATGAAATCGGGAGGAATGATACTACGTTGAGGATTTATTACTATAAAGGAAAAGGGCATGGGTATGATGATGACAATATCGTATGCAAGAGCCTTAGCGATTTTTTAAATTAATCAAGCACTAATGTTTTAGAATTGATGTTGTCATTATTCGCGCAGTTCTTTGCGCATATACTTTTTGCAGATCGGGCACGCCTTCCAGTCATGGCCTCGGGCAGTACAATATTCCCGCCCAAAGTAAATGATTTGAAGATGTGCCTTGTTCC